>DAIMFV010000043.1:0-14047 GCA_036724365.1 Acidimicrobiales bacterium
GGGCGGCCGAGGGGGGCGGGACGAGGACGGTCGGGGGCCCCCACCAGTCGCCGACGGTACGCCACGTGTCGCCCCCGGTCCCGCCAGCCCGGGTCCTGGGCGTCGAGCACCTGTTCCAGCACCGCCCGGTGGTCCAGGTCCGGGTGGAGGTCGGGCTCGTAGAACAGCCCGTGGAGGGTGGAGCCACCGTCGGGGGCCAGCCGCGCCGACGCCGCATGGTCCACCAGGTACACCGGCAGACCCACGCCGTAGGTGGCCACCGGCCGTCGGTCGGGCGCGGGGCCCACGGCCACGTCGAGGCATGCCGCCACCACCGGCCGGGCGTCGGCGCCGTGGCCGGCCACCGAGGCCGCCCGCCCCTCCAGCAGGTGGTCCACGGCGGTCGGGCCTCCGACCGCCACCACCACGGCGGGCGCGGACAAGGCCGCTCCCGTGCGCCGCACCACCTCGTAGCCGTCGCCTCGCGGGCGGATCGCGTCCACGCGGTCCGCGACGACCGCCGCCCCGGCATCCAGGGCCGCGCGTCGCAGGCCGTCCACGATCGTGACCCAGCCACCGTCGAGGTAGAGCACCCCGGCGGCACCCCGGCGGAGTTGGGCCAGACCCGCGGCGGCGTCGAGGCACGACAGATCGGCGCTGTAGGTCGCCGTGCGGATCAGGGTCTCGGCCAGGGGTCGGCCCTGGTCGGCGACGTGGGTGTCGAGCCAGGTCGCGAGGTCCACCTCGCCCGGCGCCGGGCCTCCCCGGACGCCCGACAACAGAGCCCGCACCGCGCTCACGGCGTGGCGACCGCCCACGGCGGCCGGACGACGAGCCGGCACCCTGCAGCCATCGACCCACCAGCCCAGGCCGCGCTGGCTCGGGCGCGATCCGGTGACGACCACCCCCGACCGACGCAGGACCGATGCCCCCGCCCCGGTCCGGTACAGGGCGTGGGCCCCGTGGTTGACGGTGTGCCCCGCCACCTGGTCCGAGCGGGCCCGACCACCCGCGGTGGTCCGCGCCTCCACCACGACCCCCCGGGCCCCGGCGCGTGCCGCGGTGGCGGCCGCCGCCAGCCCGGCCAGACCACCGCCCACCACCACCACGTCGACCACCTCATCCACGTCGTGGTCCCCTGCGTCCGGTCGATCGGCTCGGTTCATGTCGTCCTCCTCGGGTGCCTTCCCCCACCAGACGTCGCAGCCCGCCGATGTGTGACAGACCCACCGCGACGGGCCCACCACCCGCAGGGGCGGCACGGACGATCGACGACCTGGCCGGCCTGCACAGGGCCGGCCCGAGACCGCCGGCCCGAGGGGCTCGAGCGGTCAGCCCGAGACGGCCAGCCCGAAGGCGAGGAGGACCCCGAACACGGCCTGCACCCGGCCGGTGTCGCCCAGCACGGGGATCAGGGCGGGACCGCGGGCCCCGGACAGCACCGCCACCACGGGGCGTTGCGCCGCGAAGACCGCGAGGAGCGACAGCGCGCCGGCCGGGCGGCCACCCAGGCCGGCCACGAGCGGGACCGACACGGCGGTGGCCACCAACAGGCCCACGTACAGCCATCGGGTGGACCGGTCGCCCAGCCGGACCGCCAGGGTGCGCTTGCCCACCGCGGTGTCGCCCGGGATGTCCCGCAGGTTGTTCACCACCAACAGCGCGGTGGCGAGGAACCCGACCGGCACCGACGCCCCCAACGCCAGGGCCGTGAGCTCCCCGGTCTGGACGTAGGCCGACCCGGCCGTGGCGACCACCCCGAAGAAGACGAACACGAACACCTCACCCAGCCCGGCGTAGCCGTACGGGCGCGGCCCGCCCGTGTAGAACCAGCCGGCGGCGATGGCCAACGCGCCCACCACGAACAGCTCGGGCCCGACCGCCACCGCCAGCGCCGCCCCCACCACCCCGGCCACCGCGAACGCGGCCAGGGCCGCCCGCTTCACCGCACCGGGCGAGGCCAGACCCTGGCCGACCAGGCGGACCGGCCCCACCCGGCGATCGTCGGCGTCGGTACCCCGGACCCCGTCGCTGTAGTCGTTGGCGTAGTTGGTGGCCACCTGCAACGCGAGCGAGACCACCAGGGCGGCCAACGCCCGCCACCAGATGAGCCCCCCGGGCACGGTGCCCACCGCCGCGGCGGTACCCACCGCCACCGGTACCACCGCGGCGGGGAGGGTGCGGGGCCGGGCGCCTGCGAGCCACACACCGAGGCCGCGGGGATGATCGGGTGCGTTCACGGGGCACGAGTCTGGCGCACGGCGTCCCGCCGGCCGGGCCCCGGCGGGCACGGACCACGCGCCGGACCGCATCGAGGGTGGCCCCGGCGACGTGGGAGGCTGCGTCGGTGGCACGGCTGGTGGCGATCGACCTACCCGGCGGCGAGCCCTTCACCCGGGCCCTCGAAGCCGTGTGGGGCGGTGGCGACGCCGCGTTCGTGGTCGACCGACGCCTCACCGGGAGCGCCCGGCGGGACCTCCTCGCCCTGGCTCGGCCCCACCGGGTGATCGGCGGCGGTGACGGGCAGGCGCCGGACCCCACCGCCCTCCCTCTGACTTCCGGCGACGCCCTGGTGGTGGCCACCAGCGGGAGCACCGGCACCCCGAAGCTGGTGGTGCACACCTTCGACGGGCTGGTGGCCCACGCCCGGGCCGTCCACGGCCACCTGGCCGTGGACGCCGACCGGGACCGGTGGCTGGCGTGCCTGCCCCTCGCCCACCTCGGAGGGCTGGGGGTGGTGGTCCGCGCCCTCCTCACCGGCACCCCGGTCGACGTGCTCGACGGCTTCGACGCCGACCGGGTGGCGTCCGCCCCGACGACCCTGGGCTCCACCCTGGTGTCGGTGGTGCCCACCGCGCTCGACCGGATCGACCCCGGGGCCTACCGCTGGGTGGTGCTCGGTGGAGCGGCCGACCCCGGGCCCCGACCGGCGAACGTGGTCCGCACCTACGGGCTCACCGAGACCGGGGGCGGTGTGGTCTACGACGGCCGCCCCATCGGCGACACGGAGGTGGCCCTGGGCGACGACGGCGCCGTCCGCCTGCGCGGTTCCACCCTGGCCCGAGGCCTGCGGTCACCCGACGGCACCGTGGCGCCGATCACCGACGACGACGGCTGGCTGACCACCGGCGACCGGGGCCGCTGGGACGGCGACCGGCTCGTGGTCGACGGGCGGGCCGACGACCTCATCGTGACCGGCGCTGAGAACGTGTGGCCCGCGCCGGTGGAGGCCGTGCTGGGCACCCACCCGGCGGTCGCCGAGGTGGCGGTGGTGGGCCGGGCCGACGCCGAGTGGGGCCAGCGCGTGGTGGCCGTGGTGGTACCCACCGATCCCCGCAACCCGCCCGAGCTCGCGGACCTGCGGGCCCACGCGCAGGAGCACCTGCCACCCTGGGCCGCCCCCCGGGAGCTGGTGGTGGTGGAGGCACTGGCCCGGACCTCACTGGGCAAGGTGCGGCGCGACCAGCTGGCCTGAGGCCGTCGAACCCGCGACGGTGACGGGCCCGCGGGCCCGACGGACTGACTCGGACCGATGGGATGGCGCCGCCGGTACGGGCCGGAGGGGTCAGTACGGGTGGGAGATGTAGTCGTGCAGCGCCTGCGCCTCGAACTCCAGCCAGGAGATGCGGTCCTTCACCACGTCGCCGATGCTCACCACGCCCGCCAGGTGGCCGTCGACGACCACGGGCACGTGGCGGGCCCGCCGCTCCGTCATGGTGGCCATGAGCTCCTCGACGGTGGTGTCGAGGCGGCAGGTGACCACCTCGGTGCTCATGACGTCGGCCACCGGTCGATCCAGCGCCTCGGGTCCGAACATCGAGAGGGCGAGGACCACGTCGCGCTCGGCCAGGATCCCGTCGATGGTGGCGCCGTCGGTGGTGACCAGCACGGCGCCGACCCGGTGCCGGGCCATGGCGTCGACGGCCTCGGCGGCGGTGAGGTGCGGCGCCACCGTGACCACGTCGGAGCCCTTCCGCTGCAGCAGCACACTGACCTGCATGGCTCCCTCCTCGGGTAGGGAGACGATCCCCATGGTCCCACAGACGTTCCGCCAGCGCTCGGCGGGCCAGGCCGCAGGGCGGGCACCCCGACCCAGCGCCGGGTAGGGTTCGCCGCAAACCAGTGGGGGGGGTTCCACCATGACCCGTGATGTCCGGCTCTCGAACCGAGCTCGTCGCCGTCCGTGGTCGCTGTCGCGACGCACCGTGATCGCCGCACTGGCGCTCGCTGCCGCATCGACATCGATCCCCGGCACCACCGGCCCGGTGGCTGCCGCCGCCGCGCCGCTCGCCCCGGTCGGGTCGATCACCCGACCGCTCGCCGGCATCTTCATGAACACCGGGACCCGGGAGGCGTTCTCCACGCCGGCCATCGCCGACATCACCGGTGACGGGCGCCCGGACCTGGTCGCCGCCGGCCTCGACGGGGTCGTCGAGGCCTACGCGCTCCCCAGCCGGACCCGGATCTGGTCGGTCAGCCTCGGCCGCACCGCCATCCAGTCCTCGCCCGCCACCGCAGACCTCACCGGCGACGGCCGAGCCGATGTGGTGGTCGGCACCATGGACGGTCGTGTCGTCATCCTCGACGGACCGTCCGGGCGCTCGGTGCGCACCTTCCACCAGGGCGCGCCGCTGCACTGCGCGGGCGGCACCGACTGTCGGCCCGACGGCTTCTTCGCCACGCCGGCGGTGGCCGACGTCAACGGCGACGGCCGGCTCGACATCGTGGCGCCGAGCTGGGACCACACCGTCTACGCCTGGTCGAACGACGGCGGTCTCCTCTGGCGACGGTTCCTCGAGGACACCCTGTGGTCCAGTCCCGCCGTGGCCGACATCGACCGCAACGGCTCGCCCGAGATCATCCTCGGAGGCGACATCTACGCGGGCAATCCACTGGGCGTGCCCGCCGGAGGCCTGGTGTGGGTGCTGAACCGCAACGGCACCGTGTACAGCGGGTACCCCCGTTCGATCCCCGGGCAGACCGTGTGGTCCTCCCCCGCAGTGGGTGATCTCAACGGCGACGGTTGGCCCGAGGTGGTCGTGGGCACCGGGACCAACTTCGGCGGATCCGCCGGACTCAACGTCTTCGCCTTCACCGCTTCCAACCGCCAGAACCTGAGCGGCTGGCCGGTCCCCGTCGACGGCAAGGCGATGGGCTCGCCGGCGATCGCCAACCTCGATGGCGATGCGCAACTCGAGGTCGCCACGGCCACAGAGGGCGGCCACGTCTACGCCTTCGACACCAACGGCTCCCGCCGGTGGCGCTGCGACGCCTGTGCCGGCGCCCACAGCTCGGTGACGGTCGCCGACGTGGACCGCGACGGCCAGCAGGAGGTGATCGCCGCCGGCGACCACCAGATCCGGGTGCTGGCCGGGGCCACCGGCGGCGTGGAGGGACAGGCCAACCTCACCAGCGGCGGATGGGCCCCGGCGAGCGCTCCCGCCGTGGCCGAGGTGGATGGTCGCACCGTCATCGCCACCACCAAGAGCGACACCAGCCTCACCATCGACCTCTTCACCACCAACCAGCCGCTCTGCTCGGCCGACTGGCCCACGTTCCGCCAGGACACCCGGCGTCAAGGGCGGGCCTCAGGTGCCAGCCCGCTGTCGTGGACACCGTTCGCGTGCCCCGCCGACTTCGTGGCCCAGCAGTACCGAGACTTCCTGAACCGCGACCTCGACGGACCGGGCTCGTCGTACTGGTCCGCGCTGCTGCGTTCCGGTCGGCCCGGGGCGGCCATCGTCGAGTCGTTCATGGGTTCGGCCGAGTTCGGCAAGGTGGTGGCACCGGTCGTCCGGGCCAACTTCGCGATCCACGGCACGTACCCCCGGTCGGCCGCCGCCGTCCGCGCCGGCGCCGCGTCGCTCCGAAGCGGCAAGAGCGTGGCCTCCGTGATCGACGGCATGGTCTCCGACCCCGGCATCAAGGCGCTCACCGACGCGCAGTTCATCGATCGGTTGTACCGGAACCTGTACGGGCGCGGCCCGTCGGCCGCCGAAGCGACCGCGGAGCGCGCCAAGCTGCAGGCTGGCACGTCGCGCGGCACGCTCACCGCCGCCCACAGCGAGTTCGCAGCCGGTCGGCTGGCCCCCGAGGTCAACGTGACCATGACCTACCTCGGCATGCTCGACCGGGCACCCGATGCCTCGGGCTTCACCTACTGGGCGTCACAGGCGCGCCGGGGTGCGCTGGTGAACCTCATCACCGGGTTCCAGCGCTCGGCCGAGTACCGCAACCGGGTCACCTGATCCCGGCACCCCGATGCCGGTGCGGTGACCCGGTGCGGTGACCCGATGCCGGGCACCGGGCTCAGAACGCGCCGGGAGCGGCCGATTACCCTCTGAACACCCCGGGGACCGTGCCGGGGCGTCGTGAGCCCGGAGGTTCCCCTTGCCCAGCGACCAGAGCCGGTCACCGTCTTCTGCTCTCCGACGGCGCCGAAGCGGGCCCCGGCTGCTCGCCGGCCTGCTGGCATCGGTTCTGATCGCCACCGCCGTGGCCGCCCCGGCCGCGGCAGACGACTCCCCGCTGACCTACATGGGCGACGTCCGCCACACGGTGTCGGGCGTCTACATCACCACCGGGACCACCGAGGCGTTCTCCACGCCGGCCATCGCCGACGTCACCGGCGACGGGCGGGCCGACCTGGTGGTCGGCAGCCTCGACGGCCAACTCGAGGCGTACACGCTGCCCGGCCGCAAGCTGATCTGGTCGATGTCGGTCGGCCGGTCGGCGATCGAGTCGTCACCGACCATCGTCGACCTCACCGGTGACGGCCGCAACGACATCGTGATCGGCACCATGGACGGCCGGGTGCTCATCATCGACGGCCCCACCGGATCGGTGGTGCGCACCTTCAACGAGCAGTGGCCGCTGCACTGCCCGCCCAACGTCGACTGCCGACCGCACGGGTTCTTCGCCACGCCGGCGGTGGCCGACATCAACGCTGACGGGGTCCGCGACATCATCGCCCCGAGCTGGGACCACACCGTCTACGCCTGGTCGAGCACCGGTGAGTTCCTGTGGCGGCGCTACGTCGAGGACACCCTGTGGTCCAGTCCGGTGGTGGCCGACATCGACCGCAACGGCTCACCCGAGATCATCCTCGGCGGCGACATCTGGGCCGGCAACCCCCTCGGTGCCCCCGAGGGAGGCCTGGTCTGGATCCTCAACCGCGACGGCTCCACCTACCCGGGCTATCCCAAGTTCGTCCCGCTCCAGACGGTGTGGTCCACGCCCGCGGTGGCCGACATCGACCTCGACGGCTGGCTCGACGTGGTCGTGGGCACCGGCACCCACTTCCCGGACCCGGGCGGTCGCTGGGTCGACGCCTTCACGGCCCGCACCGGTCGGTCGTTGCCCGGATGGCCCGTGGCCGTGGCCGGCCGGGCGATGACGTCGCCGGCCCTGGGCCAGCTCGACGGGGACGCGCCCCTGGAGGTGGCCACGGGCGCCGAGGGCGGTTTCATCTACGCCTTCGACACCGATGGCCGCCAGCTGTGGAAGAGCTGCGAGTCCGGCAACTACTACGGCTGCTTCGAGGGCTTCAACACCCACGGTGGGGTGGCCATCGCCGACGTCGACGACGATGGCGCACAGGAGGTGGTGTCGGCCTTCGACCACGAGTTGCGCATCCACGACGGCGCCACCGGCCGGATCGAGGCGGCCCGGCCGCTCAGCTCCGGCCTGGCCCTCACCCCCGCCTCGAGCCCGGTCGTGGCCGAGATCGACGGCACCACCCACATCGCCCAGGCCTTCTTCTACGAGAACTCCACCCGCGTCGACCTGTTCTCCACGGGCCGACGGCTCTGCCGTGCCGACTGGCCCACGTTCATGCGCGGCCCGCGGCGGCTGAGCCGCCACAACGCCGTGGCGGGTGCCACCGGTCCGTTCCGCTGCCCCGTCGACTTCGTGGCCCAGCAATACCAGGACTTCCTGGGCCGCACGGTCGACGCACGCGGCTCGGCCTACTGGCTCGACAAGGTCGACGCCGGCTGGACCGGGTCCCGCATCATCCGGTCGTTCATGAACTCGTCGGAGTACCGACGGGTGGTGGCCCCCGGCATCCGGGCCCACCTGGCCGTGACCGGCACCTACCCCACCTCCGCGCAGACCGTGCGGGACGGAGCGGCGGCCATCCGTGGCGGCGCCGGCCCGGCTGCGGTGGCCGACTCGGTGGTGACCGCCACCGGTGCCGGCCAGCTCTCCCCCATCGCCTTCGTGCAGCAGGTGTTCCTGCACGTGTTCGGACGCCAGCCGAACCTGGTGGAGCTCACCCTCGCCGTGCACCGCCTCCAGAACGGCGAGTCCCGGGGCTCGCTGGTGGCGGGGTGGACCGAGGGCCGGACCGGTTCGACCCGGCTGGCGGCACCCGTCGACGTGGCCATGACCTACCTGGGCATGCTGGACCGCACGCCGGATCGAGCGGGCTGGGACCACTGGGTGGCGAGCACCCGCAGCGGTGGCCTGGAGTCGCTCATCGCGGGGGTCCAGCGGTCACCCGAGTACCGCGAGCGCGTCACCTGACCGAGACCACCCCCGCCGGGGCCGGCGACCCACCGCCCCGAGTGGGGGCACCCTCCGCCAACCGCACGGTGACCGCTCCCCCTTCCGCCAGGCCGAGCGACCGGGACTCGGTGCGGGTGAGCGTGACCAGGACCACCTCGTCGTCGGTGGCGACCTCGACGCGCACCTCGAAGCCCACCTTGGTGAGGCGCGTGATCCGCCCCACCGTGCCCGTGGGGGCAGGCTGACCGTCGTGCGGCTCGACGATCAGGTCGTGGGGACGCACCAGGGCGCCGCCGAAGCGGGTGACCGGCCCCAGGAAGCCCATCACGAAGTCGTTGGCCGGCTCGTCGTACAGGTCGTCGGGTGATCCGATCTGCTCCACCCGGCCGTCGTTGATCACCACGATCTCGTCAGCCACCTCGAGCGCCTCCTCCTGGTCGTGGGTCACGAAGACCGTGGTCACGTGGACCTCGTCGTGCAGCCGGCGGAGCCAGTCCCGTAGTTCCTTGCGGACCTTGGCGTCGAGCGCGCCGAACGGTTCGTCCAGGAGCAGCACCGACGGTTCCACCGCCAGCGCCCGGGCCAGGGCCATGCGTTGGCGCTGGCCGCCCGAGAGCTGGGCCGGCTTGCGGTCGGCGAACTGGTCCAGGTGCACCAGTTGGAGCAGCTCGGTCACCCGCCGCTGCACCTCGTCCTTGGGCCGCTTGCGGATCTCCAGCCCGAAGGCCACGTTGCGGGCCACGGTGAGGTGCTTGAACGCCGCGTAGTGCTGGAACACGAAGCCCACGTTGCGGGCCTGGGGCTTCTGGAACGAGGCGGCGACCCCCGAGATCTCCACCGTGCCGGCATCGGCGTGGTCGAGGCCGGCGATGATGCGCAGCAGGGTGGACTTGCCGCCGCCGCTGGGCCCGAGCAGCGCGGTGAGACGCCCGCTGGGGATGTCCACCGAGACGTCGTCGAGGGCCACGAACGAGCCGAAGCGCCTGGTGACGTGGCTGATGGTGATGCTCATTCGGATGGCTCCTCGGGCCGCAGGATCCCGACGACGACGATGCACGCCACCGCCACCAGGGTCAGCAGGAAGGCGGTGGCGTAGGCCCCGCCCTTGTCGAAGTTCAGGTACTTCTCCTCCACCACGAGGGTGGCGGTGCGCGTCTCGCCGAGCAGGTTCCCCGAGACGACCTTCACCGCCCCGAACTCGCCCAAGGACCGGGCGGTGCTCAGCACCACGCCGTAGACCACCGCCCACCGGATGGACGGGAGCGTGATGCGGCGGAACGTCTGCCAGGCGCTGGCGCCCAGGCTGCGCGCCGCCTGCTCCTGGTCGATGCCGATCTCCTCCAGCACCGGCACCACCTCGCGGATGACCAGTGGAAGAGCGACGAAGACCGTCGCCATCACCATGCCGGGCACGGCGAAGATCACCTGGAAGCCGGCGCTCTCGAGGGTGGGGCCGAACCACCCGCTGCGGCCGCCGTACACCAGCACGAGGGCCAGACCGACGACCACGGGAGACACGGAGAGCGGCAGGTCGATCAGGGCGCTGAGCAGCCGTTTGCCGGGGAACTCGTAGCGCACGAGCAACAGGGACATGCCGACACCGAACACCGTGTTGATGACCACCGAGATCGCGGCGATGGTCACCGTGAGCCGCAGGGCATGGAGGACGTCGGGGTCTTCCAGGATGCCGCGGAGTGACGTGGTGCCGTCCTCGAAGGTCTTCTGAGCCACCAGCGACACCGGCCACGCCACCAGGAGGAGCAGGTAGGCGCTCACGATCACCCGGAACACGTAGGTGGTGGCGGTGCGCTCGCGCCGACGCCGGGCAGACCTCGACGGTACGGGCACGGGCGCCGGAAGGTCTGCCTCCAGGACCGGTGCCGGTGGATCGGGTGTGTCAGCCACGGCTGGCCACCTTCCGCTGGATGAGATCGAGGATCACGATCACCGAGAACGACACCACCAGCAGGATCGTGGCCACGGCCGCGGCGCTCGGCAGGTTGTCGTTCTCGATGCTGGACAGGATGCGGACCGAGGTCACCTCGGTCTGCATGGGCAGGTTGCCCGAGAGAAGGACCAGGGAGCCGTACTCGCTCACACCCCGCGCGAACGACAGGGCGGCGCCGGCGGCGATGGCCGGGACCAGGGCGGGCAGCGTGATCCGACGGAACGTGGTGAACCGACTGGCCCCGAGCGAGGCCGCGGCCTCTTCCACTTCGAGGTCGAGCTCGGCCAACACCGGTTGCACGGTGCGGACCACGAACGGGAGGGTGACGAACGAGAAGGCGAGGAACACCGACGAGGGGGTGTTGGCCACGTTGACCCCCAGGGGGCTGGTGGGGCCGTAGAGCGAAAGGAGCACCAGGCCGGCCACGATGGTGGGGAGCGCGAACGGGATGTCGATGACCAGCTCCAGGACCCGCTTTCCCACGAAGTGGTCGCGCACCAGCACCCAGGCGATGAGCGTGCCCATGACGATGTTCACGAGGGTGACCAGCGCGGCCTGACCGAGGGTGAGGCGGATGGCCGCCATCGTCTGCTCGTTGGTGAGGGCCCGTTGGAAGGTGGACCAGCCGCCATCGACGGCCGTGGCCACGATGGCGGCCAGCGGGATCAGCACCAACAGGCTGAACCACAACAGGGCGACGCCCAGACCGAGGCCCGACGTGGTGGAGAGGGTGCCGACGCGGGCCGGCCGGCGCCGCCGCGCCGGCCGGCCCACCGCTCTGGTGGCGACGGTCATTCGCCCTTGCCGGAGGCGGCGATGATCTTGGTGACGATCCCGTCGTCCTCGTCGAAGAACTTGTCCGACAGTTCCTTCCAGCTCCCGAAGTCGTCGGCCACGGTGAGGAGGTTGGTGATCTCGGGGAACGGGTTGGCCGGATCGAGGGCCCCCTCGACCTCGCCGAAGTCGACGCCGTCGATGATGGGACGGAAGCCCTTCTTGGCGAACTCGGCCTGGCCGTCGGCGCTCAACACGAACTCCAGCCACTCGGTGGCCTTGGGGGTGGCATCGATGAGGACGGCTCCGGGGTTCTCGATGAGGATCGAGGTCTCGGGGTAGACCCAGTCGAGCTCCTCGCCGTTCTGGCGGGCCAGGATGGTCTCGTTCTCGTAGGCGAGGAGCACGTCGCCGGTGCCGCCGAGGAAGCTGGTGGTGGCGTCGCGGCCGCTGCTGGGCAGGGAGACCACGTTGGCGAACAGCTTGGTCACGAACGCCTCGGCCTCGGCATCGGTGCCGCCGTTCGAGCTGATGTGGCCCCAGGCGGCGAGTGCGTTCCAGCGAGCGGCCCCGGACGACGCCGGGTTGGGGGTGACGATCTCCACGCCGGGCTGCACGAGGTCGTCCCAGGTCTCGATGTTCTTCGGGTTGCCCGGACGAACGGCGAAGACCACCACCGACGAGGACACCACGCCCTTGTTGGGCCCAGCGTCCCAGTCCTCGGCCACCAGTCCCTCGTCGACCAGGCGGGTCACGTCGCTCGCCACCGAGAAGTGCACGTAGTCGGCCTCCAGGCCCGAGACGACGGCCCGGCTCTGGTCGCCCGAGGCGCCGTAGGAGGTCTTGAACGCCACGCCCTTGCCGGCCTCGGTCTCACCCCACGCCTCGGCGATGGCCTTGTTGGCCGCCTCGGGCACGGCGAACCCGACGATGTTGATGGTCTCGTCGGACCCACCGCCGCTCGCCGCACCGCCTCCGCCGTCGGCGGAGGTGTCGCTGGACGTGTCGTCGGACCCTCCACCGCAGGCGGTCAGGGCCAGGGCGCCGGCCAGCACCACCGCCAGGACTGATCGCTTCGGGTTCCTCATCGTGTCGCACGACCTCTCTGCCGGTCTGCGCCGGCGTCGGTCACGGGCTGGTCCCGTGAACGCCGTGCACCGTACCCAATCCCTACCAATTTGGTCAAGAATATGTTTTTGGTGGTTTTATCCCGGCTGAGGGGGGTCACCACCCGTCCGCACAGGACGGACCCGGCCCCGGACGCGATCGTGCCCCCGGCTGGAGCCGGGGGCACGATCGGGTCACCTGAGGATGGGAGCGGGCCGGCTTGCGGGCCGGCCCTGCCGGATCAGCGCAGGCCGACCTTGCGGGAGCACGAGGGCCAGTGGCCCCAGCCCCCGCTGGCACGGAGGCGCTCACCCATGGCGATCTGGGTCTCGCGGCTGGCCTCGTGGGGGTAGCCGGTCCCGCCGACACCGCGCCACGACGACAGCGAGAACTGGAGGCCGCCGTAGTAGCCGTTGCCGGTGTTGATGCCCCAGTTGCCGCCCAACTCACAGGCGGCGAGGGCGTCCCACGCGCTGCCGTTGCTCACCGCCGGCGCCGGGGCGGCGGCTGCGACGGCGCGGGCGCGCTCGGCCTCGGCGGCCGCCTGGCGAGCCGCTTCCTCCTCGGCGGCCAGGCGGGCGTCTTCGGCGGCCTGTTCGCGAGCCGCCAGGATCGAGGCGCTGAGGTAGGTGGCCGACGCTTCGGCCCGGCTGGCCGACTCGGTGGCGGCGAAGCGGACCACCTGGCCCACCACGTTGATGGATCCCTCGCCTGGACGCATCACGGGCGTGGCCGCCTCGGCGGCGGCGACCACCGCGGTCTCGGCGGCTGCGCCGTGAGCCGCGTGGGGAGCGGAGACGGGCTTGGCCGCCACCATCGGAGCGCCGAGCGCGAAGGCCGTGGCGGCGATGACGCCGACCCGTGCGGGTCGACGGGTGGCACGTTCCAGGAACGTGCCGGCGGTACTCGGGGGGCGGTCGGTGGACGCGTGTCGTCGGGACATGGGGGTGGAGCTCCTTGCTCGAGCGGCGGAGGGTCGGGGGCGTCACTCGCCCACACCGGACCTCCGGGGTCCCGAACAGTGTGACAGCTTGCGCGGGAAACCGTAACCCTTTCGTCATGTGTTCATCGTCACTATCGATGATTCGCATAGCAACAATCTGTTGTGTCGATAGTCGATGCCGACCCCCGCTACCGTGCATCCCGTGAACCGTCTCGCCGCCGAACCGTCGCCCTACCTGCGCCAGCACGCCGACAACCCGGTCGACTGGTTCCCGTGGGGCGACGAGGCCTTCGAGGCCGCCCGAGCCGGCGACCGCCCCATCCTGTTGTCGATCGGCTACTCGGCCTGCCACTGGTGCCACGTGATGGCCCACGAGTCCTTCGAGGACCCCGAGACGGCCGCCGTGGTGAACGACCTGTTCGTGGCGGTGAAGGTGGACCGGGAGGAACGCCCCGACGTCGATGCCGTGTACATGGAGGCGCTGCAGGCCATGACGGGATCCGGCGGCTGGCCCCTCACCGCCTTCCTCACGCCGGACGGCAAGCCGTTCTTCACCGGCACGTACTTCCCCCGCCACGGCGCCCACGGCCGGCCCTCGTTCCTCGAGGTGTGCCACGCCGTCGACGACGCCTGGCGCAACCGTCGGGCCGACCTCGAGGGCGAGGCCGACCGCATCACCGACCACCTGCGCGAGACGTCGATCGTCGGAGGCGGCGCGCCGCCCGGACCGGCGGTGCTCGCCGCAGCGGACATCTCCTAACGTCGGCAAGGTGGAGCGGGAGCGGCAA
>DAIMFV010000043.1:14057-14952 GCA_036724365.1 Acidimicrobiales bacterium
CTGCTCGCCCGCCACGACCGGGAGTGGGGCGGGTTCGGCGGTGCCCCGAAGTTCCCCCAGACCATGGCCATCGAGCTGCTGCTCCGCCACCACCGACGCCACGGCGACCCCGAAGCCCTCGCCGCCGCCGTCCGTTCCCTGGACCTGATGGCCGCCGGCGGCATCCACGACCACCTCGGCGGCGGCTTCGCCCGCTACTCGGTGGACCGCCAGTGGCTCGTGCCCCACTTCGAGAAGATGCTGTACGACCAGGCCCTGCTCGGCCGGGTGTACCTCCACGCCTGGCAGCTCACCGGGGAGCCGCGCCACCGCCGGGTGCTCGCCGACCTCGTCGGCTACGTGCTGCGGGACCTCCGTCATCCCGGCGGTGGGTTCTACGCCTCCGAGGATGCGGACAGCGAAGGCGAGGAGGGCCGCTTCTACGTGTGGACGCCGAGCCAGGTCACCGAGGTGCTCGGCCGCGACGGCACCGATGCCGCCGACGCCCTGGCCTGGTGGGGGGTGACCGAGGCCGGCAACTTCGAGGGGGCCACCATCTTGAACCGGCTGCACGGCGGACGCCCCGACCCCGAACCCGAGCCGCCGTTCGTGGCCCGGGCGCGCGCGGCGCTGCTGGACGCCCGGTCGCACCGGGTGCGTCCCGGCCTGGACGACAAGGTGCTCACCGAGTGGAACGGGCTCATGATCGCCACCCTCGCCGAGGCGGGCGCCGCGGCCGACGAACCGGGCTGGGTCGACGCCGCGTCGGCCGCGGCCGAGCACCTCCTCGCCCACCACCGCGACGAGACCGGTCGGTGGCTGCGGTCGTGGCAGGACGACGGCCACGGAGGCCGGGCCCGTCACCTGGCCCTGGCCGCCGACCTCATCGCCAGCGACCTGCCGCACCTCGCCAGCG
>DAIMFV010000043.1:14962-19204 GCA_036724365.1 Acidimicrobiales bacterium
CGACCTCGCCGCCCTGGTCGACGCCTTCACCCGCCTCGCCGAAGCCACCGGCGCGCGCCGCTGGCTCGACGAGGCGATCGCGGTGGCCGACCAGCTCCTGGCCCGGTTCTGGGACCACGACGGCACAGGGCTGTTCACCACCCCCCACGACGGCGAGCAGCTCGTCACCCGGGCCAAGGACCTCCTCGACGCGGCCACCCCGTCGGCCAACAGCCTGGCGGCGGCGGCACTCCTCCGGCTCTCGGCCCTCACCGGTTCCGACGAGCACCGCGAGCGGGCCCTGCAGATCGTGACCCTGCTGGCGCCACTGGCCAACGACCACGCCGCCGCCCTCGGCCACCTGCTCGCCGCCGTCGACCTGGCGGTGCACGGCATCGTGGAGGTGGCCGTGGTCGGCGACCGGCCCGATCTGATCGCCGAGGTGCGGGCGGGCTACCGACCCGACGCCGTCCTGGCGTGGGGCGAGCCCTACGACTCCCCCCTGTGGGCCCACCGGGCCGACGGCGCCGCCTACGTGTGCCGGGACTTCACCTGTCGACGACCCGCCACCACCGTCGAGGATCTGCGCGCCCAGCTCGCAGCCCCGCCGGCCGGCGACGGCGGACCGGCGAGCGGCTGACACCCGCCGACGGGCACCCGGTCACCAGCGCCCGCGGTGGACCACCCGGTCGATGGGCGGCCTGGGTCGTCCGGCCGACCGCCCGGCTGCGGTGGTACCGGGCTCGGGGTGGCCGAGGGCGATGGTGGCCACCAGCCGCCAGCCGTCTGGCACGCCGAAGCGGTCCGCCACCGCCTGCTCGTGGTCGAACAACCCGAACAGGCACGCGCCGAGCCCGGCGTCGACCACACCGAGCAGCAGGTTCTGGGCGGCGGCGCCGGCGTCGACCCACCAGTACGGCACCGCCCAGCGGTGGGCACCGGCGCCCAGACCGCTGCGGGCCTTGTCGGGCTCGGCGTAGCGCTCCAGGTAGGCGTCGGGCCGCACCGCCACCACCACCAACACCGGCGCGGCCAGGAGGCCCGGCCAGCCGAACCCGGACCGCCGCGGTTCGGGGAGCGTGACGTCCCAGTAGGCCCCGACGTCGTCCGGCGCGTCGAGCACGAGGAACGCGGTGGCCTGGGTGTTGCCCGCCGACGGGGCCCGCCGGGCCAGGTCGCACAGCCGATCGATCTCCGCCGGGTCGACGGGGTCGGGCCGGAAGGACCGGACCATCCGCCGGGCGCGCACCGCCCGCTCGAGCTCCACCGGTCGGGCGGTTCGGGCGGTTCGGGCGGGCCCGGGGCCCTAGGCCAGCTTCAGGAGGTCGTCGGCCATGGCCCAGCCGAAGGCGATGAGCGCGTCGCCCCGGTTGGGGTCGACCTTCTCGAAGAAGGCGGCGAAACCGGGGTCGAGCTTCTCGGGCCGCAGCGTCTCGTGGTCGAGCGACTCCGGGTAGCACCCGTCGCCCCGCACGATGAAGGCACGCTCGTCGTAGCGGGCGGTCTCGACCCCGAACCGCTTGGCGAGGCGGCGACCCCACGCCCGCTCCTCACCCGTGGCCACGTAGTCGGGCCGCGGGACGATGTCGTTGAGCGACTTGAAGGCGTCGTAGCCCGAGACGGTGGGCAGGCGGGTGCCCACCAGCACGTCCTCGTCGGGGAACGCGAGCACGGCCCGGCGGAGCTGATCGTGCACGATCGCCCGCAGCACGGTGTCGCGCTTGGCCGTGCGCTTCACCGAGGCCAGCCCGATGATCACGCTGGGCGTGCCGCCGATGCGCTCGAGCGTGCTGAAGGAGAAGCCCTTGAGCCGGTCGTTCTCACGAGCGAGGGTGACCAGCACCCACGACTCCTTGGCCTTGGAGAGCACCCCCACCTCGTAGCGGCTCGGCCCCTCGGCGCACAGGTCAGCCAGGTCGGCCAGCTCGGCATCGCCGAGTGCTGTGCAGTCTTTGGTCTCGATGTCGATAGCCATGAGCCTGACTCGACCCCCAGAAGTTGGTGCATTGGTGCCCGTCAAGTCCAGTCCACCAGCCAACGGAACGCAAACCGGTGGAGAGGTGCCACGTTGCGGACAGGCCGCGTGGAAGGATGCGGGGCCGAGATCCGTGCCCCTCCGTCGGAGCCCACCGTGCGCCAGCGTCCCCGTTTCCGAACCCTCGCCGCCCTGGTCCTGGCCGCCGCGCTGACCCTGGGGGCCGCCGGCTGCGGCGACGACGAGCTGACCCCCGAGGAGCAGCAACGCGAGCGGGTGGAGAAGCGTCTCAAGCTGTCGTTCAGCGACGAGCAGGCCACCTGCATGCTCGAGCGCTTCGACGACACACTGTTCGAAGCCCTCGACCAGGAGGGCCAGCTGCCCACCGGACCTGCCCTCGACGAGTTCTCCGAGATCGCCCGGGACTGCGTGGTGGGCGAGAGCACCGCCAGCACCACGTCCGCCCCCGCCAGCACCACCACGGCCGACGGTGCCGCCGACTCCACGACCACCACCGCCGCCGACGCGGGCGAGACCACCGAGTCGTCGCCCGACGGATCCACCACCTCCACCACCGCGTCCGGCGGCGAGCCCGCCGACGGAGGCTGACGCCCCGGCACCGGGTCGTGCCGGCTCGCTCGGGTGCCGGCGCGCTCAGGCTCCCTCAGGTGAAGGCCAGCACCGCGGCCACCACCAACCCGAAGCCCACCACCGCCACCCGCAGCACCCGCTCGTCGACCCGCCGCACCAGCCGGGCCCCGGCGTACCCGCCGAGCAGGGTGAGCGGCGCCCCCACCGCCACCGTCGCCCAGTCGACCGGGCCGAAGAGCCCGAACACCACGAGGCTCACGGTGGCGTCCGCCACCGACAGGCCCGTCTTCATGGCGTTCAGCCGGTGGAACGGCGCGGCCACCGTGAACCCGAGCACCGCCAGCAACAGCACCCCGAGACCGGCCCCGAAGTAGCCGCCGTACACCGTGGCGGCCGCCACCCCGAGGGGCGCGACCCACCGGGCCTGGGCGCCGGGAGGCGTCCCCACCCGTGCCGCCACGGTCGGTTGGAGCCAGATCAGCAGGCTGGCCACGGCCACCAGCACCGGCACGATCACGTCGAAGGCGGCCTCGGAGGTGGCGAGCAGGAGGGCGCAGCCGATCGACGAACCGACCACCGCGGCGGCGAGCAGCGGGGGCAGCCGTCGCCGCTCCTCGTGCAGTTCGTTCCGGAACCCCACCGCACCACCCACGTAGCCGGGCAGGGTGATGACCGAGTTGGTGACGTTGGCCGCCAGGGTCCCCATGCCGGTGGCCACGAGGGCGGGAAACAGGAGGAGCGACCCCCCGCCCGCCAGGGAGTTCACCACCCCGCACCCGAACGCGGCGACCGCCACCACGACCAGGTCGACCGACATGGCGGCCCAGGCTAGGCACCTCGATGGCTCCCGACAGACACCGCTGCGGGTCCGTCGGAACGACGCGGACGGGGCCGGCACCGACGTGCCGGCCCCGTTCAAGAGAGGTGGCGCCGGGAATCGAACCCGGGTACAGGGCTTTGCAGGCCCTTGCCTAAGCCACTCGGCCACGCCACCGTGGCCGGGTCACTCTAGATGCTCGCTCAGGAAGCGCGTGAACGGGGCCCCCTCGTGGACCAGGTCGCCCTGCTCCTCGGCTGGCGCCTCGGAGTTGCCCACGCTCTCCTTTCGCTCGTGCGGCTCCGTCGCGGGCCACTCGGTCCCGGGCCGGTGCGTCGGCACAATCCGCGGCACGCTCCGATCCCCGCCGTTACGCTCGTTCGGACGAGTCGGGCGTTCGGATCGGCTCAAGCACAGAGAGAGAAATGCATTGGCAACTGGCACTGTCAAGTTCTTCAACGCCGAGAAGGGCTACGGCTTCATCACCCGTGAAGAGGGCGCAGACGTCTTCGTCCACTTCTCCAACATCGAGGGCTCCGGCTACAAGACCCTCGAAGAGGGCCAGAACGTCGAGTTCGACGTCGCCCCCGGCCGGAAGGGCGAAGAGGCACAGAACGTCCGGGTGATCTGACCACACCCGTCTGAATCCGGGAGCCGCCGGCCCGTGCCGGCGGCTCCTGCCGTTTTGCGGCGGGAAGGGTCGCCCACGGGTGCCCGGCGCAGGGGGCAGACTGGGGCGACCTGTCCCGGCGAGGAGGCCCTCCGTGACCGACACCACCACCTGCCCCACCTGCGCGGCGACCCTGCCGGCGGCAACCGTGTTCTGCACCAACTGCGGGGCGCGCCTGGGCGGGGCGCCGCCCGTCCCCGCCAGTGCGCC
>DAIMFV010000044.1:0-19023 GCA_036724365.1 Acidimicrobiales bacterium
CACCTGCCCGGTCGACCTCTGGTACGGCGAGCACGACACCGCCGCGCCCCACGCCTTCGGCCACTGGTGGGCCGACCACCTGACCGCCGCCGAGCTCACCGTCGACCCCGGCGCCGGGCACCTGGTGGCGCTCACCCACTGGGCCGGCATCCTCGCCCGCCTCGTCACCTGACCCCCGTTCGTCACCTGACCCACCTCATCACCTGACCCACCGCAGCACCACGCCACCCGGGACCACCACCCCCGACACCACACCGAAACGGCGTAACTCCGGTCCACCCCCCGGACCTCACGGACGCCGTTTCGTCCGGGGGCGTGCGACACTGACCCGCATGGCTGTGCCGGACGTGGAGCGGAACGTGCTGGGTGGTCCGTTGGAACCGTGCGGCACCGACCCCATGACCGGCTTCTACCGCGACGGGTGTTGCAGCACCGGTCCGCTGGATGAGGGCAGCCACACCATCTGCGCGGTGGTCACCGCCGAGTTCCTGGCCCACCAACGCTCGATCGGCAACGACCTCAGCACCCCGATGCCCGAGTACCGGTTCCCCGGACTGAACCCCGGCGACCGGTGGTGCGTGACCGCCGGGAACTGGTTGCGCGCCTACCACGAGGGAGCGGCCGCCCCGGTGGTGCTGGCGTCCACCCACGAACGAGCGCTGGAGGTCGTGCCCCTGGGCGCGCTCAGCGAGTGCGCGGTCGACGTCCCCGACGACCCCCGCGACCTCGAACCCTGATCAGGCGCCGGTCGGCAACAGGCCACCGGGAGCGCCACCGTCAGGCGGCCCGTCGCCCGATCCCACGACCTCCTCGTCCGCTGCGGGCAGGACGGTGAGGGCTCGGTAGGAGCGCGAGGCCAACACCAACAAGGTGACGGCGATGCCGATGAGGCCGGCCACGGTGAACACCAGGGCGATGCCCCGGTCGGGGCCGGTGCCGAACCAGTCGCCGATGCGCTCGGCGCCGTAGCCGTCGGTCATCGACGGGATCACCACCCCCTCGGCCAGTGGGCCGATCGCCACCGCCATCAGGGGAGACGCAGCGTTCTCCACCAGCTGGGCGAACCCGAACACCCGACCCTGGCGTTCGAGCGGGATCGACCGTTGCAGCACCGTCTGCTCGGCCGCCTCGATCACCGGCATGAGCGTGATCCACACGAACGTGCCGACGGCGAGGAGCACGATCGAGGACCGGATGGTGAACACCGAGCAGATGATCCAGTTCACGAGGTTGGCCAGCACCAGCACCTTGACCGGTGTGGAGCCGAGGCCGACGCGGGCCACGACGAGCCCCCCCACGATGAAGCCCATGCTGAGCCCGCCCCACAAGAAGCCCCACGCCTCCACCGACACCAGTTCCAGGCCGTAGGCGTCCATGAGGGCCATGAACACCCCGCCCAGCACGTTGTTGAACGCAGCCAGGGCGATGAGCATGGACAGGCCGGGCACGGCGCGGATGGCGTCGATCGCGCCGCGCACGTCGACGTGCGGTTGGTGGCCGTCGCCGCGTGCAGGGGTGGGCTCGTCGATGTGGATCGTCTGCAGGTGCAGGAGCGCCACCACGGTGAGGGCCAGGGACCCGTAGAGGGCCCAGCCCATGCCGAGCTGGCCGATGGCCAGGCCGCTGAACACCGACGTGATGGCGAACGACACCCCGGTGACGGCGCCCACCAAGCCGTTGGCCCGGTCCCGCCGATCGGCTTGGACGAGGATCGTGACGCACGTGGACAAGGCGATGCCCCGCAGGCCGCCCGCCACCGAGCCCAGGAGGATCAGCACCACGAACACCCAGAACCAGACGCTGCGCAGGCTGAGCAGGGCCGGGGCGTCGACCAACAGGAACAGCACGGTGGCCAGGGCGAAGCTGGCGGTCGACGTGGTGGTGGCCGCCACCATGGCCCGATGCTTGGGGTGGCGGTCCACGTAGGTGCCGAACGCCGGTGCCAGGAACGCCATGGCCAGGCTGAACGCCGCGCCGATCACGCCGGTCACCACCACCGACCGGGTCTCCAGGTACGCCCAGAACACGAGCGCGAACCACACGAACGTGCTGGTCACCCCGCTCAGGAGCGTGTTGACGAGGAGCCGCACGAAGGTGGCCTCCCCCGCCGGGCGTCCCACGACGCCCGCGACGACACCCGCAGCGTCGTCGCTGGCGGCCCCTTCACCGGTCATCCGGTCAGGCTTCCACGTCGCGGCGTCGTCGCGACCGTCGGATCCGGCGTCCAGGTCCTCCACGGGTGATCGGTCCTCCACGGTGATCGGACGGATCGAACGCCGCCCGATCATCGGTGGGTCGTCACCCCGACGGCGCAGCCTCGGCGACCACCACGGCTTCGGCGGTGCGCTCGGTGTGGGAGAGGGTGACCAGCCACCGGGTGACCCCGGCCGCCGCGGCCAGTTCGGCGGCCCGGCCCGTCACGCGCAGCTCGGGGGCGCCGCTGGAGGTCCGCACCACCTCCACGTCGTGCCAGTCGAAGGCACCGAGCCCCACGCCCAGGGCCTTCATCACCGCCTCCTTGGCGGCGAAGCGAGCGGCGAGGCGCTCGGACGGATCCCTGGCCCGCTCGGCGTAGGTCCGCTCCTCGTCGGTGAACAGGCGCGAGGCGAGGGTGGGGGTGCGGGCGAGCGAGCGACGCATCCGGTCCACGTCGACCAGATCGACCCCGATCCCCCGGATCGTCACCGCGCCACGCTCGTCACCGCGCCCGTCGCCACGGCGTCAGCCGCCCCGCCGGTTGTTGACGAACGCGATCACGATCATCACCAGCGCCACCATGAACACCAGGGCCAGCAGGATCATCGGGCGCCGATCGGGATCAGCGGGCAGCGGGCACGTCGCCCGAGCGCCAGCGGTCGGCCAGCACGTTCACCGGCACCGTGAGCAGATCGATCGGGGTGAACTCGCCGAGCAGGTCGTCGCGGAAGGTGGGCTCGGTCTCGGTGACCGCGTCCTTCACCGCGGCGTACCTGCCGCGGTAGGACTCCAGCACCGAGCGCATGCGGGCCGGGGCGAGCTGAGGGTGGAACCGGGTGTGCAGCAGCGTGATGCCGGTGCACTGGTTGCCCTTCACCTCGGGGATCAGCACCAGGGTGCGGCCGTCGCTGCGGCCCACGGCCACCGTCACCTCGCGCTCGGTGGCCACGCGGTGCTTGGTGCCCCGCAGGAGCGGGCTCTTCTCGGTGCGAAGCGGCAGGTCGCGGGCGATGCCGCCCCGGTCCACCACCACGATGTTGGCGTCGCTCTCCACGTCGCCCTCGATGCGGTAGCGGGTGTACCCCACGACCTCGGCCACGGCCGCGTCGAGCCCGGCGAGCGTGCGCAGCGACTTGTAGCTCAGACGGTCGCGGGCCGCCCCGGCTCCCAGCGCGGCCGCCACGAGCGGCACGTCGAGCAGGCTCTCGTCGGACCGGGAGATGCCCACGGTGACGGTCTTGGCCTGGTGCTTGATGGCGTCGACCGGGCGGGTGAGCTCCTCGATGGCGCCGGTGAGGGCGTGGGTGAGGTCTTCGATCACCCCACCGGGCGTGCCGACCCGGCCGAACTCCACCTGGTAGGCGTCGAGCGGCACCACGCCGGTGGCGTAGCGGAACACCGATGCCAGCCGCACCGCGGTACCGGCCTCCAGGTGGCCGTTGTAGGCCCCCGACCGGAGTCCGTCGTTGAACCGGGCGGCGATCGGCTCGAACACCGGGCGCAGGGTGGTGAACAGCCGGTCTGCGTCTTCGCCCAGCGGGCCCGACACCGCGTCCTCGATGGCGCCGCGCGCCTCGCGCAGCGGCAGGGCCTGGGCGTCGATGGCCAGCGCCGCCTCGTAGCCGAACAGGTGCCCGACCACGGTGGACAGCACGAAGGCCAGCTCGTGGCGGACCGACGGCACGGTGAGCACCCGTAGCGCCCCGCTGAAGCGGTCCTCGTCCTCGGTGGCGATCACCACCGGGGTGGCCTTGTGGGCCCGGTAGATGGCCACCTCCTTGGCCACGTCGTCGGCGTTGGAACCGACGAGGCCGGCGGCGCACACCAGGATCAGCGGCTCCGACGACAGGTCGATGTGCTTCTTGTCCTCGATGGCGTCAGAGGCGATGGCCTTGTAGCAGAGCTCCGACAGCTTGATCCGGATCTCCTCGGCGGCGATGCGGTTGGAGCCCGAACCCACGATGGCCCAGTAGCGGCGCGGCGGGCACAGCTCCCGGGCCGCCTCGGCGATCACGGGCCGCCGGGCGAGGGTGGCCTCCATGGCAGCCGGGATCTCCCGCAGCCCGGTGAGCAGCGCGCTGCGCTCGGCGGCCCCTTCGCCACCGGGGATGACCTCCTGGGCGATGGCGGCGGCCAGCAGGAACCCGGCGGCGATCTGGGAGTAGAAGGCCTTGGTCGAGGCCACGCTCATCTCCACGTCGCGACCGTCGGAGGTGTACAGCACGCCGTCGCTCTTGTCGGTGAGGTCGCTGGATCGGCGGTTCACGATGGCGATCACCCGGGCGCCGCGGGACCGCACCAGGTCCACCGTGCGGTTGGTGTCGGTGGTGGTGCCGGACTGGCTGATGGCGACGACGAGCGTGTCGGCCATGTCGTGGCGCAGCGAGAAGCCCGACAGCTCGGTGGCGGGCAGCGCCTGCACCCGCACCGGCGTGGCGGCGAGCTGGGTGGCGAGGATGCGCGCCAGGCTCTGACCGGCCACCGCCGCCGTGCCCTGGCCGATCACCAGCACCCGGTCGATGGCTCCCGACACGAGGTCTCGTCGGACGGCGTCGGGCAGGGTGTCGGGGCCCAGCGCCACCTGCACCAGCCCGTCGTCACCGGTGACGATCTTGCCGCGCAGGGTCTTGCGGAACGACTTGGGGGCCTCTTCGATCTCCTTCAGGAGGAAGTGCTGGTAGGCGCCACGGTCGATGTCGCGCGTGGTGACCTCGGGGGTCAACAGCTCCCGGGTGTGGACGGGGAGGGGTGTGCCGTCGTAGGCGAACCGGGTGATGCCCTCGACCGTGCCGGCGAGCGCCGCGTCGAGCTCCACCACCTGGCCGCGCGTGCCGGCGGGGTCGTCGTGGTCCGCAGGCGTCTCGCCGTCCAGGCGCAGGTAGCGGGTGGCGTCCTCGACCACGCCGTAGGGCTCGGACGCCACCACGTAGAGGTCGTCGTCGAGTCCCACGTAGAGGGCCTGGCCGCTGCCGCGCAGGGCCAACTGGATCCGGTCGGGGGCAGCCGAGGCGTTGGCGGCGATGGCCACCGACCCGTCGAAGCGGCGCACCGTCTGACGGAACGCCTCCACCGGCTGGTCGCCCGCCACCAGCCGCCGAGACACGAGGGTGGGGATCACCTTGGCATCGCTGGTGATCTCCGCGGCGATGCGCAGGCCGTCGGACACCTTGAGGTCGGCGAAGTTGTCGACGTCTCCGTTGAGGGCGGCGGTGCAGTACGGCCCGGGCGCGGTGCCCTGCTCGTCGGAGTTCATGGGGTGGGCGTTGGGCTGGCTGATGATCCCGATGGACGCCCACCGGGTGTGGCCCAGGACGGTCACCTCGGCGGTGTCGGCCAGCAGGGTCCGGGCGAGGAGGGCGTCGTTGCGGATGGCGGCTCGCAGCACCCGGGTGTTGTCGCCCAGCTCACCGATCTCGGCGGCGGCCTTGTAGGCGAAGCTCAGGTGCCCCTCGGGGGTGATCCGCACCGCACCGGCCGTGAACAGGGGATCTCGGGCCCGGGCACCGAGGAGCGACTGCACGGTGGGATCGTCGAGGTCCAGGCCGTGGCCCCGCACCAACAGGCTCAACCCGGCGGAATCGCGACCCCGCACCTCGAGGCGGTCGATGGCCGACAGGGCGGCCTGCACCGAGGTGCACGCCTCCACCGCGGCGCGGGTGGGGTTGGGGCCGGCCAGGTCGGCGACCGCCACCGCGGTGCGCAGCCGGTCGCGTTGCACGGCCCACGACGCGTCCTTCAGCCGGATGATGGCGGCGTTGATCCGCTCCAGCTCCGTGGTGTCGACGCTGTCGGTGTCGAGGTGGGCCTCGCGCTGCTCGAGCACGCTGGTGAGCTCGCCCACCAGGTCCTCCACCGCACCGGCCAGACCCCGGTCGCCCAACAGGGCGAGCACGCCGGGCGTGCCCCGCAGGAGCCGATCGGCGCCTTCGACGCGCGTGGCCAGGGCGTCGAGCACCTCCACCAGATCCGGACCCGATGCCGCCTCCAGCTCGCCTGGCGCCCCGTCGAGCAGGGCCAACAGCTCGCCGGCGGTGGGAGGGACGCGGTCGCTACGACGACGCAGGACGGCGATGATGCCGCACATGGGGATCCTCGGGGCAGGGTGACGACCGGACGGCCGACGGGACCGGACCATGGTACCGGCCCCATGGACCCCCACACCGAGCGCACGGACCGCCCCGGCGGTCGCCCGGACCGACGGTCAGGTCCCGGCGACCGGTCAGGAGCAGTCGAGCGTCTCGGAGATGTCGGTGAAGATCTGCTCGAACGAGACGCCGACGGCCTCGATGCCGGCCCGCAGCCCCTCCACGTCCCGCACGTCGGCGAGCGCCTCGACCTGGGCGCGCACCGCATCGAGCTGGGGCTGCAGCCGCTCGCGCTCGGCCTCGGACAACTCGCCCGTGGCCACCCGGAGTGCGTCGTAGTCGGCTCGAACCGTGTCCATGGCGTCGGACGCGGACCCAAGGTTGGCCGACGACAACGCGTCCGTGACCGCGCCCACCGAGGTCCGCAGGTCGTCTCGGGCCTCGCACACCTTCTGCGACGCGTCCTCGGCGTCCGAATCCGACGAACAGGCCGTGGCCGCGCCGGCGAGCAGGAGCGCACCCGCCAGCGCGGGGACCAACCGCCGACGGGCCCGCACCGGGCGTCGACGGACGGTCGACGCGATCGCGGTGGTGTCGGCGGGGTTCAGGTTGGCGGTCATGGTCCCTCCAGGGTTGCCAGCGTGCCCCCAGGTTGGCAGGTCGGGCCCGAGCGCGCCCACCCGCCCACCGCCCGGTCAGCCGGCGGCGCGCACAACAGCGGCCAGCGCCTCGGCCACGGCACGAGCCTGGTCGTCGGTGGGCGCCTCGACCATCACCCGCACCAGTGGCTCGGTGCCGCTGGGCCGCAGCAGCACCCGACCGTGCTCGCCCAGGTCGGCTTCGGCGGCCCGCACGTGGGGCGCCACCTTGTCCAACAGGTGGGGATCCCGCCGGTCGGTGCGCACGTTCACCAGCACCTGGGGCAACCGGGTCATGGTGGCGGCCGCCAGGTCCCGCAACGGACGGCCGGAGCGCTTCACCACGTCGAGCAGGCTGAGACCGGTGAGGATGCCGTCTCCGGTGGAGGCCAGGTCGCGGAAGATGACGTGACCCGACTGCTCCCCGCCCAGGGAGAACCCGCTGCGGTCCAGTTCCTCCAACACGTAGCGGTCTCCCACGGCCGTGTCGACCACCCGGATGCCGCGGGCTGCCATGCCCTGGCGGAACCCCAGGTTGCTCATGACCGTCACCACCACGGTGTCGTGGGCGAGCAGGCCGCGCTCGTGGCGGTCCACCGCGCAGATGCCGATGATCTCGTCGCCGTCCACCAGGGTGCCGTGGGCGTCGACCGCCAGGACCCGGTCGGCGTCGCCGTCGAAGGCCAGGCCAACTGCGGCCACCGCCGCCACCACCGCCGCCTGGAGGTCGGCGGGGTGGGTGGAGCCGCACCGTTCGTTGATGTTCACCCCGTCGGGGCTGTCGTGGATGGCCGTGACGGTGGCACCCAGATCGGTGAGCACGGGTACCGCCAGGGGCGACGCCGCGCCGTTGGCGGTGTCGACGACCACCCGCAGGCCGGCCAGGTCACGGCCGTCGAGCACGTCGACGGTGAGCCGGTGGCGGTAGCGGGCCACCGCCTCCGGATCGGAGACCAGGGTGCCGACCGCGGCACCGGACGGCCGCAGGTGGGCGTCGCCACCCGCGCTCAACACGGTGAGCTCGGACTCCAGCGCCGCCTCGACCTCGTCGGAGAGCTTGCGGCCGCCGGCCGAGAACAGCTTGATGCCGTTGTCGCCGAAGGGGTTGTGCGAGGCCGAGATCATGGCCGCCGGGCAATCGTGGAGCGCCGCCGCATGGGCCACCCCGGGCGTGGGCAGCACCCCCAGGTCGACCACCTCGGCCCCCTCGGATGCCAGGCCGGCCGCGAGCGCGGCAGCCAGCAGCCCCCCGGACCGGCGGGTGTCGCGGCCGATGTACCAACGCGCCCCGCCCAGCACCCGGGCGGCCGACCGACCGAGCAGGAGGGCCAACTCCGGGGTGAGCTCCACGTTGGCGACCCCTCGGACGCCGTCGGTGCCGAACTTCAACGACATGGCTGAGCACCTCCCGGGCTCCGGACGCGCCGCTGGCGTGCCCGCCGCACCTTAGGAGGCGAGCCGATAGGCGAGCCGACCAGACAAGCACGGTGGGTGAACCGAGGCGCTAGCCGAGGTCCAATCCACCCTGTAGCGACGAGGGTCCTACCTGCTCGCTCGAGTCCGTAGTGGGGTGGACACGCCAGCGAGACGAGTGGCTGGTGGCGCCGACGGGACGGGCCCGGCGGGGACCGCCGTCTAGCGCTTGCTGTACTGCGGGGCCTTGCGGGCCTTCTTGAGGCCGTACTTCTTGGATTCCTTCTTGCGATCGTCTCGCGTGAGGAACCCGGCCCGCTTGAGGGCGGTGCGCAGCTCGGGGTCGAGCTCGATGAGCGCCCGGGCGATGGCCAGGCGCAGGGCGCCGGCCTGACCGCTCACGCCGCCACCGTGCATGGTGGCATCGACGTCGTAGGTCTCCTCGTGCTCGGTGAGACGGAGGGGCTCGGAGAGGATCATCCGGTGCGTGGGGTTGGGGAAGAAGTCCTCCACCTCACGCCCGTTGATGGTGATCTTGCCTTCGCCGTTGCGAAGGCGGACACGGGCGACGGCTTCCTTGCGGCGGCCGGTGGACTGCACGAGTGGCTTGGTCACTGCAAGGGCTCCTAGGCGCTGCGGCGGGCGTGGGTGAGCTCGAGCACCTTGGGCTGCTGAGCGGCGTGGGGGTGCGTGGGCCCGGCGTAGACCTTCAGCTTCTTGAGCTGGGCCCGACCGAGGCGGTTGTGGGGCAGCATGCCCCGCACCGAGCGGCGAACGGCGTCTTCGGGCTTGCGGTCGAGCAGGTCCGCGAAGGTCTGCTCCTTGATGCCGCCGGGGTAGCCCGAGTGGCGGTAGATCTTCTTCTTCTCGGCCTTGCCGGAGGTGAGCACCACCTTCTCGGCGTTGATGATCACCACGTGGTCGCCCATGTCCATGTGGGGAGCGAACGTGGGCTTGTGCTTGCCGCGCAGGAGGCGGGCCACCTCGGTGGCGAGACGCCCGAGCACGAGGCCATCGGCGTCGATGACCACCCACTCGCGGGTGATCTCTGAGGCTTTCGGGGTGTACGTGGGCACGCGGGGCGGTCCTTGGTTCGTTTCCTGTGGTGGCGGGCGTGGGACCGACGGCAGCACGACCGCGAGGGTCGGCGCCGGGGGGCCACAGGGCCGAGGGACAACAGTACGGGGCGCGCCCGAGGCCGGGCAAATAGCACGTCGCCGCCACCCGGCGGTGGACCATCTCCTCAGGACTCAAGCGGATAGGTCGCCCGTCGTCGCGTCGATGTTGGTTGGACCTCGGCTGGCGCCTCGGTTCACCCACCGTGCTTGTCTGGTCGGCTCGCCTCCTTAGGGTCCCGAGTCCCAGCCCGGGTAGCGCACCGTCCACAGGGTGAGGCCCTGGGGCGGGGCCAGGTTGCCGGTGCGGCTCCGGTCACCGGAGCGGATGATCCCCAGCACCTCACCGGCGTGCCGGCGACCGCGCCCCACGTCGACCAGCAGGCCCACCACCGAGCGAACCATCTGGTGGCAGAAGCTCGAGGCCTCGATCTCGAACCGCAGCTCGTCGTCGCCGGCCCGCTCCCACTCGGCCGACACCACCCGCCGGACGAGCGACGCCTCCTCCCCGTCCCGCCGCTTCGGACGCCGGCAGAACGCCGAGAAGTCGTGCTCGCCGATCAGGGCGTCGCACGCCAGCACCAGCGCCGGCCACGACAGCTCCTCGTCGACGTGCCAGGCGTAGCGGGACCGGAACGGGTCCGGGGCGGGCCGGTTGAGCACGCGGTACCGGTAGCGGCGGGCGGTGGCGCTGAACCGGGCATCGAAGTCGGCGGCGACCAGCGCCACGTCGGTCCCCGCCACGTCGGGGCCGCACAGGGCGTTCAGCGACTTGCCGAGCGCCACCGGGTCGACGCGACCAGCTGCGGCGTCGAACGTGACCACCTGCGCCCGGGCGTGCACCCCCTTGTCGGTCCGCCCGGCGCAGGTGATCTCGACCGGATGGCCGAGCACGGTCTGCAGCGCCTCGGTGAGCAGTCCACCCACCGTGCGCACGCCCCGGTTCACGGCGAACCCGTGGAAGCCGCTGCCGTCGTAGGCCACCACCAGTCGCACGCGGACCGAGTCTCGGGCATCCCGGACGGGCGAGGCCGTCGCCTGGTCCTCTGGCAGGTCGAAGAGCGTCACGGCCCGAACCCTAGGACGCGCTCCCGAGCTCGGTTCGCCGGTCAGGCCCGTTTGAGCGAGGCCCGCAGGTGGTGGGTGAGCGGCACACCGACCGCGGCCATGGCCAGGTCGTACTGGAGCCGGTCGCCGGTCACCCGGTACCGGCGCTCGGTGGCCGTGACCTCCTTGGCCGTGGCGGTGCCGGCCACGAGGGACGACGACAGCAGCAGTTCGCCGCCTCCGGCGAACTGCTCGAACAGACCCTCGGCCACCTCGACCAGGCCGGGGCCCTGGGCCACCACCAGCTCCACCCCGTCGCCGCCGACGGGTCGGAGCCAACCCGACTCGGCGTGCATCGGGAGGCCGGACTCGGGGTGCCGGGTCACGGAGCGGTAGGCCAGCAGCGGCTTGCCCGGCACGGGAACGAGGTCGGTCTCCTCCACGTAGGCGCACGGCTCGATGGGGGGGTACCCCCCCGCGCCCGCCCCCAGCCAGTGCCCCACGAAGGCGCGCAACGGCTCCACCAGCGGGTGCAGCTCAGCCGGACCGGCCGGGGTCGAGACCGACGGAGCTGATGGGGTCGCCGGAGGGCGCGAGCGGTCGGCGGCCTCGTCGACGGGCCCGGCCGCGGTCTGGGTGCCGGCGAGCAGGTGCATCCAGCGGGTCTCCTTCTGGCCCGGCCGTCGCGTGTGCTCCACCACCAGGGCCGGGTCGCGACCGGCCAGGTCGGCAAGGGCGGCCAGCACCTGGTCGACCGACGCGAAGGACCACAGCCGGTCGCTGCGGGTCCGCAGCTCGCCGGGGGTCTGGGCCCCGCGGAGCAACAAGAGCGTGAGCACCGCCCGCTGGGGCCGGTCCAGTTCCAGCGCCTCGTCGGCCACCTGCCGGTACTTGGTGGTGCGGGCGCCGTGGCTGGCGTGGACCGTCCGGGTCAGGCCCCGGGCCCGCAGCTCGTCGAGCGCGGCCACCACCTCGGCTTCGGTGAGGTCCAGCACCGGGTTGCGGCCCGACGACTGGTTGCAGGCGCCCACCAGGGCGTTGAGCGTCATCGGGTAGGTGGCCGGGACGGTCAGCTCCTTCTCGAGCAGGCACCCCAGCACCCGGCAGGCCCCCACGGTCAGCTCGTCGTCCACGGAGCGGGACACTACCGACGAGCGACCTCGCGGGTGGGACGCGACGAGGCCCGCCGGTCGGCGGGCCTCGTCGGAACCTCTGGGAGATGGACGTACCGTGCCGGCGGGGCCGGCGGCGGATCAGACCAGTTCGATGCGGGCCATCGGGGCGTTGTCGCCCTGGCGCGGGCCCAGCTTGAGGATGCGGGTGTAGCCGCCGTTGCGCTCGGCGTAGCGGGGACCCACCTCGTCGAACAGCTTGGCCGCGATCTCCTTGTCGTTCAGGTACGACACCACCTGGCGGTGGTTGTGGAGGCCGCCCTTCTTGGCCTTGGTGATCATCTTCTCGGCGATCGGGCGGACCGCCTTGGCCTTGGCCTCGGTGGTCACGATGCCTTCGGCGGCGATCAGCGACGACACGAGGTTCGCCATCATCAGGCGCTGGTGCTGGGCGGAGCCGCCGAAGCGACGGCCCTTCTTCGGGGTTGCCGGCATGTCATTCCATCCCGCGGAGCGCCAGGCCCCGCTCGTTCAGCTTCTCCTTGACCTCGTCGAGCGACTTCTGGCCGAAGTTGGTGATGGCCAGGAGGTCGTCCTCGCTCTTGCGCAGCAGCTCGCCCACGGTGTTCACCTGGGCCCGCTTGAGGCAGTTGCGGGGACGCTCGGAGAGGTCGAGGTCTTCGATGGGGGTCTCCAGCTCGGGCGACGAGGCCATGGCGGCGCTGGTCTCCCCGAGCTCGAGGGTGGGGGGCTCCTCGCTCATCTCGGCGACGAGCGTCACCAGCTTGGCGAGCGTGTCACCGGCCGACGCCAGCGCGTCGCGCGGGGAGATCGAACCGTCGGTCTCGATGTCGAGCACGAGGCGGTCGTAGTTGGTGTCCATCTCCACGCGGGTGGGCTCCACCAGGAAGGTGACGCGCCGCACGGGCGAGAAGATGGCGTCGACGGGGATCACACCGATGGTGTTGTTGCCCTTGTCGCGGTCGGCCGACAGGTAGCCACGGCCCCGCTCCACGGTGAGGTCCAGGGCCAGCCGGGCCTTCTCGTTGAGGGTGGCCAGGTGGTGCCCGGTGTTGAGCACCTCGATGTCGGCGGTGGTCTGGATGTCGGCCCCGGTGACGTCGGTCGGGCCCCGCAGGTCGATGCGCAGGGTGACGGGCTCGTCGGAGACCGAGGTGAGCACGAGGTCCTTGAGGTTCAAGATGATGTCGGTGACATCCTCGGTGACCCCGTTGATGGTGCCGAACTCGTGCAGGGCGTCATCGAATCGGACGGCCGTGATGGCGGCGCCGGGGATCGACGACAGGAGCGTGCGGCGCAGCGAGTTGCCGAGCGTGTGGCCGAAGCCGGGCTCGAGCGGGCTGACCGAGAAGCGCTGACGGTTGTTCTCCTCTTCGCCGACGGGCTCGACCGTGGGACGCTGAATGACCAGCATGTGAAGTCTTCCTCAGGGGTTCGCGGGCGATTACTTGGAGTAGAGCTCGACGATGAGCTGCTCGCGCACGGGCACGTCGATCTGCTCGCGGGTGGGCAGGTCGCGCACCGTGACCTGGAAGCCGTCGTCGCCGACCTCCAGCCAGGCCGGCTTCAGCCGGTCGAGGGTGTCGAGGTTGTGGCGGATCACGATCATCTGCCGTGGCTTCTCGCGCCGGGAGATCACGTCGCCCCTGCGCACCCGGTAGCTCGGGGTGTCCACCCGGCGGCCGTTCACGTTGACCATGCCGTGGCCCACGAACTGGCGGGCCTGGGGCCGAGTGGCCGCCCAACCGGCGCGGAACACGATGTTGTCCAGTCGCTGCTCGAGCATGCGGAGCAGGTTCTCGCCGGTCACGCCCTTCTGGCGGCTGGCTTCCTTGTACAGGTTGGAGAACGGCCGCTCGAGCACCCCGTAGATGTACTTGGCCTTCTGCTTCTCCTGCAGCTGCAGCAGGTACTCGGAGGGCTGGCGGCGACGGCTGCGGCCGTGCTCACCCGGGGGGTAGGGGCGCTTGTTGAGGGCCTTGGAGCCCTTCTCGTTCTCGAAGATGTTGACGCCGAGACGACGCGAGATCTTGACCTTGGGGCCGGTGTATCGAGCCATGACTTCCTCCGCGTCAGATCCGGCGCCGCTTGGGAGGGCGGCAGCCGTTGTGGGGCATGGGGGTCACGTCCTTGATGCCCGTGACCTCGATCCCGGTGTTCTGGATGGACCGGATGGCGGTCTCCCGACCGGAGCCGGGACCCTTCACCAGCACGTCGACCTTGCGGACGCCGTGCTCCATGGCGCCCCGGGCGGCCTTCTCGGCCGCCATCTGGGCGGCGTAGGGGGTGGACTTGCGCGACCCCTTGAACCCCACGTTGCCGGCCGACGCCCAGGCCAGCACGTTGCCGTCCTGGTCGGTGATCGACACGATCGTGTTGTTGAACGAGCTCTTGATGTGCGCGACGCCGTAGGTGACGTTCTTGCGCTCGCGCTTGCGGGGACGACGGCCCCCGGGCTTTGGCTTGGCCATTACTTGCGAACCTTCTTCTTGCCGGCGACCGTCTTCTTCGGGCCCTTGCGGGTCCGGGCGTTGGTGTGGGTGCGCTGACCGCGCACGGGCAGGCCCTTGCGGTGGCGGATGCCCTGGTAGGAACCGATCTCCATCTTGCGCTTGATGTCCTGCTGGACCTCGCGCTTGAGATCGCCCTCGACCTTGACGTTCTGGTCGATGTAGGCGCGGATCTTGTTGATCTCCTCATCGGTGAGATCACGGGTTCGGGTGCTCTCGCTGATCCCCGTGGCCTCGCAGATCTGCTCGGCCGTGCTGCGGCCGATGCCGAACACGTAGGTGAGGGAGATGACGAGCCGCTTCTCGCGGGGGATGTCGACGCCGGCGATGCGTGCCATGGACTTAGCCCTGCCTCTGCTTGTGACGCGGGTTGGACGAGCAGATGACCTGGACCCGGCCGTGACGGCGGATCACCTTGCAGTGCTCACAGATTGGTTTGACGCTGGGTTGGACCTTCATGGTGCCTTCGGTGTGGTCGACCGGCCGCTGGTGACAGCGACCGGCTACTTGTAGCGGTAGGTGATCCGACCGCGGGAGAGGTCGTACGGGGTGAGCTCGACCTGGACCCGGTCGCCCGGGAGGATGCGGATGTAGTGCATGCGCATCTTCCCCGAGATGTGCGCCAGGACCTCGTGCCCGTTCTGCAGCTCAACGCGGAACATCGCGTTCTTCTGAGCCTCGAGCACGGTGCCTTCGAGGACGATGGCGTCTTCTTTGGGCTTGGGCAGCGGAGAATCTCCTGGTGAGACCGGGTACGATGTGGACCGAACGCGCGCCAGGGACGCGGGGGCACGACGGGCCGAAGGGACATGCTAACGCGGCCCGCCCACCGCTCCAAGTCCGGCCTCTAGCACGTCCGGCGCGCCGAGGTGGGCACCCCCGGACCGACGCCGCTTCGACCCTGAGCCCGGCGCTGGGTTCACCGGCCCTCACCGACGGCCGGCCCGTTCAGGGTCGGGTGAGGACCTCGGGTCCGCGCTCGGTGATGGCGATGGTGTGCTCCACGTGGGCGGCCCACGAGCCGTCGGCGGTCACCACGCTCCACTCGTCGTCGAGTACGTCGGTGTGCGGTTCACCCACCACGAGCATCGGCTCCACGGCCAGCACGTTGCCCACCCGAAGCCTGGCACCCCCGCCCGGGCGGCCCACGTTGGGCACGTTCGGTGACTCGTGCATGGCGCGCCCGATGGCGTGGCCGGTGTAGCCCTCCACCACCGACAGGCCGGCGGCGCGGGCCACCGACTCCACGGCGTGGCCGATGTCGCCCAGGTGGTTGCCGGCCACCATCACCGCGATGGCCGCGTCGAGCGAGGCGTCGGCCACCTCGATCAGGTGCCGCGCCTCCGTCGACACGTCGCCCACCGGAGCGGTGAACGCGGCGTCACCGTGCCACCCGTCGACCACAGCGCCGCAGTCGATGGACACGATGTCGCCCTCGCGGAGCACCACCTCGTCGGACGGGATGCCGTGCACCACCATCGAGTTCGGTGAGGCGCAGATCACCGCAGGGAAGCCGTGGTAGCCGAGGAAGTTCGACGTGGCGCCCCGCTCCCGGAGCACGTCCCGTCCGATGCGGTCCAGGGCCCCGGTGGTGACCCCCGGTCCGATGGCCGCCCGGATCCGCTCGTGCATCTCCGCCACCACCCGGCCGGCGCGCCGCATCACCGCGATGTCAGCCGGCGTGCGCACCGCAGCCGTTCGGGAGAAGCGCACCGGGCGCCTCAGGCCGAGCGGCGGGCCGCGATGGCGTCGACCACCCGCACGAACACCTGATCCGCGGTACCGAGACCGTCGACCTCCACCAGCTGGCCGCGGGCCGCGTAGAACGCCACCAGCGGCAGGGTCTCGGCCGCGTAGAGCTCGAGGCGCTTGCGCACCGCGTCCTCGGTGTCGTCGTCGCGCTGCACCACCTCGCCGCCATCGGTGTCGCAGATCCAGTCGCGTGCCGGCGGACTGTCGACCGAGTAGATGCGCCCGCAGGACCGGCACACCCGGCGCTTGGTGATCCGCTCGATCACCACCGCCTCGGGCACGTCGAGGTTGAGCACCACGTCGAGGGGACGATCGCCGGTGATCCCGGCCAGGGCGTCGGCCTGGGCCTCGGTACGGGGGAAGCCGTCGAGGACGTACCCCCGCGCCACGGCATCGGGCTCGTCGAGCCGCTCCCGCACGACGCCCACCATGATCTCGTCGGAGACCAGACCGCCGGCATCCATCACGGCCTTGGCCTTGAGCCCGAACTCGGTGCCGGCCTTCACGGCGGCCCGGAGCATGTCGCCGGTGGACACGTGGGGCACGGCGAAGTGCTCGGCCAGGCGGACGGCCTGGGTTCCCTTGCCCGCGCCCTGGCGGCCGAGCAGCACGAGACGGATTCCGCTGGTCATCTGGCCCCTACTTCGTGGTGGCCTTGGCCTTGGACTTGGCCCGGGCCTTCGACTTGGAGTTGTCGAGGAAGCCCTCGTAGTTGCGCATCATCAACTGGCCGTCGATCTGCTTGACCGTCTCGAGGGCCACGCCCACGGCGATGAGGATGGAGATGCCGAAGAAGCTGAGTTGCTGCCCGCCCCCCGAGTCGCCCAGCGTCTTGCCGATGATGAACGCCGGCACGAGCGCGATGCCGGCCACGAACAGGGCGCCCGGAAGCGTGATGCGGCTGAGGATCTTGGCCAGGTACCGCTCGGTCTGGTAGCCGGGTCGGATGCCCGGGATGAACCCGCCCTGCTTGCGGATCTGGTCGGCCTGCTTGTGCGGATCGAACTGGATCGCCGTGTAGAAGTAGGCGAAGGCGATGATCAAGATGCCGTAGAAGGTCAGGTAGAAGGGCGACGTGGACCGCACCAGGTGGTCGTTGATCCAGCGCTGCACGCCCACCGCCCAGTTGTCGTCCTTGGCCGGCAGGATCTGCGACAGCATCACCGGCAGGTACAGCACCGAGCTGGCGAAGATGATCGAGATCACGCCGGCCCCGTTCACCTTCAGCGGGATGTAGGTGCTCTGGCCGCCGAACATCTTGCGGCCGACCTGGCGCTTGGCGAACTGCACCGGGATGCGGCGAACGCCCTGCTCGATGAACACGATGGCGATCAGCAGCAGGGTGAACATGGCGGCCACGCCGAACATGGCAGCCAGGCCCTTCTCGGCGTTGACCGTGCCGAAGTTGGCGGGGAGTTGGCTCACCACCGAGGAGAAGATCAGGATCGACATGCCGTTGCCGACGCCCCGCTGGGTGATGACCTCACCCAGCCACATCAGCAGGGCGAAGCCGGCGGTGAGGGTGAGCACCACCAGGGCGAAGCGCCCGAAGTTGTAGGAGCCGGCGAACAGGTCGACACCCAGACCACCGCCGAACGCGCCCTGACCTCCGGTGTGGAACAGGTAGGTGATGCCCGTGCCCTGCAGGAAGGCGATCGCCACACCCACGTAGCGGGTCCACTGGGTGATCTTGCGCTGGCCGACCGCGCCCTGCTCCTGCCACTGCTCCAGCTTGGGGATCACCACGCCGAGGATCTGCATGATGATCGACGCCGTGATGTACGGCATGATCCCCAGGGCGAAGATGGCGAACTGGGTGATGGCTCCACCGGAGAAGGTGGAGAGCAGACCGAGCACACCACCGGACTCGGCTCGCAGCTCCAGGTCTTTGATGATCCCGAGGTTGATGCCCGGCACCGGCACGTGGGCACCGAACCGGTAGATCGCCACCACGAACAGGGTGAAGAGCAGCTTGTTGCGCAGCTCCGGGATCTTGAAGACGTTGCGGAGGGTTGACACTCGCGCTCCTGGCCAGGTGGGCGGTGGGGTGACGGGTCAGCGGTTGGTGAACTGGTTGCCCTTGGCCGGCGGACGCCGGTCTCCCCAGGGCAGGGGCAGGCGCTCGACGCTACCGCCGGCGGCCGTGATGGCCTCTTCGGCGGACTTCGAGAACGCGTGGGCCTTCACGGTGACGGCCCGGCTCAGTTCACCACGGCCGAGCACCTTGACCAGCGCGGCCTTGCCGACGAGGCCCTTCGCGTAGAGCGAACCGGGATCGACATCGGTGAGGCCGCTGGCCTCGAGGGTGTCGAGGTTCAGCGCCTGGTACTCCACGCGGAACGGGTTGGTGAAGCCCTTGAGCTTCGGCACCCGCATGTGCAGCGGCATCTGGCCACCTTCGAAGGCGGCGGGGATGGTGCCACGGGCCTTCTGGCCCTTGGTGCCACGGCCGGCGGTCTTGCCGCCCTTGCCGCCGATGCCGCGGCCGGCGCGGCGGGCGGCCTTGTTGGAGCCCGCTGCGGGCTGGAGATCGTGGACCTTCATCAGTCGACCTCTTCCACGGTGATGAGGTGCGGCACCCGGGCGATCATCCCGCGGATCTCGGGACGGTCGGGCAGGGTGTTGGTCTTGCCGATGCGACCGAGGCCGAGCGCACGAAGCGTGCCGCGCTGCTTGGGCTTGGAGCCGATGGCGGAACGGGTCTGGGTGACCTTCAGGTCTGCCACGTCACTTCACCTCTTCCACGACGAGCGGGCCGCGCTCGCTCTGCCGGTAGGCCTCGAGCAGGCCCTTGGGCACGAACTCCTCGGGGTCGAGGCCGCGCAGGCGGGCGATCTCATCGGGCCGCTTGAGGGCCTGGAGGCCGGCGATGGTGGCGCGGGCCACGTTGATGTGGTTGGCCGAACCCAGCGACTTGCACAGCACGTCGTGGATGCCGGCCTCTTCGAGGATGGCGCGGGCGGCGCCACCGGCGATCACACCGGTACCGGGGGCGGCGGGCTTGAGCATGACCCGACCGGCACCCATGACCCCGATCACGGGGTGGGTGATGGTGGAGCCGGCCAGCGGCACGGAGAACAGGTTCTTGCGCGCCTCCTCGGTGCCCTTCTGGATGGCGAGGGGCACCTCCTTGG
>DAIMFV010000045.1:0-13194 GCA_036724365.1 Acidimicrobiales bacterium
GGCCCCACCACCACGGCTCCCATGGTGGACGACGCCACCGGCGCCCGCCCCGTGGCCGCCCACCCCAGCTACACCGGCTGACCCACCCCGGACCGGGCCACCGACCCGGACCACCAGCACCCACGAGGCCGGCCCCCCGGGGCCGGCCTCGTCGCGCCGATACCGGGAGGAACCACCGGTGCGCCCTTTCGCGCGGACGGTGGCCGCCACTATGCTCAGCCGGCGATGGCCAGCCACCCTGGTCGGCCACGCCCACACCCTCGATCTCCAGGAGCGGGAACCCTCATGAAGAAGTCCACCCGCGGCGTCCGCGCCGCCATCGCCGCCGGCGCCCTCGGCACTGCCCTCTTCACCGGTATCGGCCCCGCCGACGCCCAGTCGTACTGCTACGAGAGCTCCATCAACGCCCAGAGCATCGTCCCGATCTACTGCACCACCGAGACCCGGCCCGAGGACACCACCACCACCACCGAGGCCACCACCACCACGACCGAGGCCACGACCACCACCACCGAGGGCGAGCGCCCCACCACCACCATGGGCACCGTGCCCACCACCATGGGCCCCACCACCACGGCTCCTGTGGTGGACGACGCCACCGGCGCCCGCCCCGTGGCCGCCCGGCCCAGCTACACCGGCTGACCCACCCCGGACCGGGCCACCTGGCCTGGACCACCAGAACCCACGAGGCCGGCCCCCCGGGGCCGGCCTCGTCGCGCCGCACCAGCGGGGACAACGCGCTTCACCCTTTCGCACTCCGGAGAGCACCACTATGCTCCCGGTCAAGTCGGACCTCTCGGGGTGGCGACCGAACCTTCCAACTCCCAGGATCGGGTACTCCCATGAAGCACACCACCCGCGGCATCCGCGCCGCCATCGCCGCCGGCGCCCTCGGCACCGCCATCTTCGTCGGCATCGGTCCGGCCGAGGCCATCGTCCCGATCCGCTGCTACTACGACGAGTACCAGAACTGGATCTGCCCGAGCACCGAGACCCGGCCCGAGGACACCACCACCACCGAGGCCACCACCACCACGACCGAGGCCACGACCACCACCACCGAGGGCGAGCGCCCCACCACCACCATGGGCACCGTGCCCACCACCATGGGCCCCACCACCACGGCTCCTGTGGTGGACGACGCCACCGGCGCCCGCCCCGTGGCCGCCCGGCCCAGCTACACCGGCTGACCCACCCCGGACCGGGCCACCTGGCCTGGACCACCAGAACCCACGAGGCCGGCCCCCGGGGCCGGCCTCGTCGCGCCCGCACCAGAGCGGCCCTGCCGCAGCGCTCGCTCAGTCCTCGAGCAGATCGGCGGCCAGGCTGGCCAGGGCGATGGTGCGACGACCCTCTCGAATCAGGTGCTGGTCGAGCCCGGCGGTGGCGTAGCCGACGCCCAGGCCGGTGACCGGATCGGCGAAGGCGAGCTGGCCGCCCGCCCCTGGGTGGCCGAACGCCTGGGGCGAGGCGGTGCGGCCGAAGCTGCGGCGATCGGCGAACCCGTCGTCGGAGGCCAGGATCAGGCCGAGCGTGCGGTTGGCGGGCACCCCGGACCAGTCGGGGAGGGTCACCCGGGGCCGCTTGGTCCCGGCCTCGAGGATCTCCGGCGACCACAACCCGCCCGGATCGTGCAGGAACCCCTGGTAGAGCAGCGCCAGGTCGGCGGCGCGCATGACCCCGCCGCCGCCCGGCACACCGAGGGCCCGGGCGTCGGGGTCGTTGAGGGTGACCAGGGCGTTCACGGCCACGTCGGGTGGGATGAGCTGGTCGAGGTCGACCGCCATCCCGAACGCCTCCTCCATCTCCGCGGGAGTCGGCCGCTCCCCGGTGGGGACGGCATCGATGATGCCCTGCTGCTGGTCGAGCGGGATGCCGAGCAGCCGACCCAGCCCGAGCGGGGCGGTCACCAGTTGCTCGATGGCATCGGCGTGATCGAGGCCGGTGACGGCGGTGATGATCTCGGCGAGGATCCAGTGGCCCGAGGTGGGGTGGTAGAGGAACGTCGTGCCCGGCTCGAGGGTGAGGCTCCAACGGGAGAAGGCCTCCAGCCGTCCCTCCCGCGTGGACCAGCGCGGCGGACCGAGGGGCGCGAACGGGAACCCGCCGGTGTGGGTGAGCACGTGTTCCACGGTGACCACCTCCTTGCCGTTGGTGCCGAACTCGGGCACGTAGGTGGCGCAGGGCTCCTCCACCCGCACCAGGCCCTGGTCGATCAGCCGCCACAGGGCCGCCGCCACCAGCGCCTTGGTGGCGCTGAACACCACGAAGCGGCTGGTGTCGGGCGCCCCGAACGTGGCATCGACCACCAGGCGACCGTGGCGGGCGACGGCGATCTGGACGGCGGGCGCCAGACCCTGGTCCACCTCCCGGCGGGCCCGCGCCAGCAGACGCTCGACCTTGTCGGGACTCACCGGCCGGTCGTCGGCCGGGGGGACGAGGGTGGTCAGGTCGGGAAGCGTCGTGGCGGTCACGCTCCGAACCTAGGCGGCCACGAGCGGCCGTCGCCCGGCGGCCCGACGCGAACGGCCGGACCCACGGGTCAGGCCGTGAGGTCGACGCAGGCGCCGGGCCCGCTCAGCACACCGGTGCGAAACGCCCGGACCCGGGCGAAGCCGGGGCCCTGGCGCTCCCGATCGGACTCGGACCGGAACGACAGCAGCACCCGGATGCCCTCGTCGAGGTCGCCGGGCGACAGGGTGAGCACGTAGCGCTCCCGCACCGCAGGATCGAGCTGGCGCTCGGGGAGCATGGCCGCGGCCCACGCCCCGGTGAAGCAGTCTCCGCGCAGGGTGGCGGTGATCTCGTCGCCGGGCGGCTTCTGGAGCTGGTCCTGGACCTCGAGCCCGTACTGGGTGCCGAACAGGGCACCGATGGCGAAGTCGCCCATCTCGTAGGCCCGGGGGATGGTCTCATCGACCTCGTAGCCCACGTAGCGCTCGGGCACGCAGAGGAACAAGCGGTAGCCCGTGACCTGCTGGCCGTTGCACGAGGGCGGGTCGTCGGCGCCGAACGGCCGGGGCTCGGCCATCGGTTCCCACGCCCGGCCGCCGCTGAGAGCCGGGAACACGTCGGCCCAGTAGGCGTCGAGCGAGCGGAAGGCCTGATCCTCCATCTCCTCCTGCAGCATGTCGCCCTGGGTGTAGCGGTCGTCGCCCTCGAACTGGAACTGGTACGGCCGGGGATCGCCCACCGTGAACGCCCGGCACCGGCCGGCGCCCTCCTCGTAGCCGACCTGGAACGCGCCCACCCGGTCGAAGCCCGAGCCGTGGGCGTTGGGGTCCTCGGCGCTGGCCCCGGGAGAGTCGCGGAACGACAGCACGCCGGCCAGCGCCTCGTCGAGCTCACGGGTGCCGATCTCGAACCGCGACGACCCCGACTTGGACACGTACTGGACCCAGGCCCCCGCGTAGCAGTCGGCCTGGAGCTCCATGACCACCGTGGGCTGGTCGAAGGCCGCCCGGTGCTGGATGGCGTGGCCCCATTCGTGGGCGATGACCACCGCCACCGCGAAGTCGCCGTAGCCGGCCGCCAGCTCCGGCATGAGGAACTCCTCGTCCCAGGCGATGGCGTCGTCGGACGGGCAGAAGTAGGCGTTGTGCAGCACCTGGTTGATGTCGTAGGGCTGGCAGGGCAGCGTGGACGGGCGGGAGTTGCGGTCGACCGCGTGGTAGCCGCCCGCCGGCGGCTGGTACGCGGCGCCGTCGAACGTGGCGGGGTAGGTGGCGCCCCAGAAGGTGTTCAGGTCGGCGATGGCGTTGGCGGCGACGCGGTTCACCTCCGAACCGGTGTCTCCCTGGATCACGACGTCGGTGGGCGGTGGCAGGGTGGTGGGTGTACTGGTGGCGCCGCCGCCGGCGCCCACCTCCGGCGAGAAGTCGTCTCCCGCGACGGTGTCGTCGGGGCTCGCCGCCTGCAACCGGTCGTGGTCCACGCTGACCCCGCAGGCCGCCAGGGTCGGGCCGGCGAGCGCGGCCACCGCCGCGGCCACCAGGCCCCGCCGCATCGTCGATCGCACCCGTCGTCCACCCCTCACGCTGGCTCCTTCCACGAGTGGTCCGGACATTCCACCACGCGGCCGTACCATGCGGGGGTTCAGCCCCCGTTCCGGAGTGCGGCCATGGCAGCCAGCCCCGACCCCGAGTCCACCTCCGGCCACGGTCCGGGCGGCACCGGCGGGCACGGATCCCGGGCGATCATCGCCGCCCTGCTCGCCAACGGGGCCATCGCCACAGCCAAGTTCGTGGGCTTCGCCATCACCGGGGCGTCGTCGATGCTGGCCGAGGCGGTGCACTCGGTGGCCGACTCCGGCAACCAGGCGCTGCTCCTGCTGGGCGCCAGGCGCTCGCGCCGGGCCGCCGACGACGTCCACGCCTTCGGCTACGGCCGGGAGAGCTACTTCTGGGCGTTCGTGGTGGCGCTGGTCCTCTTCACGATGGGGTCGATGTTCGCCATCTACGAGGCCGTCCACAAGCTCGGCCACCCCGAACCGGTCCAGAACCCCGCGTGGGCGTTCGGCATCCTCGGGTTCGCCCTGGTGGCCGAGGGCTACTCGTTCCGGACCGCCGTGGTCGAGACCAGGAAGGTGAAGGGCGACGCCACCTACTGGCAGTTCATCCGCCGCACGAAGATCCCGGAACTGCCGGTGGTGCTCCTCGAGGACCTGGGCGCCATGGTTGGCCTGCTCTTCGCCCTGACGGGCGTCGGCCTGGCCGTGATAACCGGCGACAGCCACTGGGACGGCTACGCCACGCTGGCCATCGGCATCCTTCTGGGCATGATCGCCATCATCCTGGTGATCGAGATGAAGAGCCTGCTCATCGGCGAGAGCGCCACCACCAAGGAACTGGAGGCGGTGCACGCCGCCATCGCCATCGACCCCGACGTCATCCGCGTCCTCCACCTGCGCACCCAGTACCTGGGGCCGTCGGAGCTCATGCTCGGCGCCAAGGTGGAGATGCACCACGACCTGACGCTGGTGGAGGTGGCCGACACCGTGAACCGCCTGGAACGCCACGTGCGCGCCGCGGTGCCCACGGCGCGCTACGTGTACATCGAGCCCGACGTGCACGACGACCATCGACGGTCCACCACCTACGTGGCCGACCACACCGGCCACATCGACCCCGACGACCCGAGGTACGCCGAGATCACCGGCCGACCCGTCGACCCCGACGACGACATCTGGGTGGAGTGACCGCGCGCCGGGCCTGAGCGCGACCCGGACCGGATCCCGGTCAGGACTGGATGGTGACCGGGGCCAGGGCGAGGTCGAAGACCAGGCGCCAGCCCGGAGCACCCATGCCCAACTCGGCGAGAGCCGCCTCGGCGGCCACCGCGGCCGTGGGCGCTCCCGGGTCGCCCAGGGCCGCCGCCAGACGGGCCGCCGCCAGACGGAACACGGCCGAGGCCAGGGCGTCACCGGTGGCATCGGCCGCGGCCAGCGCGGCATCGGCGTCGTGTCGGGCCCGGTCGGCGACCACCTCCGCCGTGGCGGCATCGGTGGTGCCGACCAGGCGGCTCTGGCGCGCCGCAGCCACCGCCCGGGCCACCGCCACCAGCCCCCGATCCAGGTAGGTGACGCCCTCGCGGGCCTCGGTGACCTCGGCCAGCGCCCCGACGTCGCCCCGCCCGCTCACCGCCGCGAGCAGGGTGCGGCAGGCGGCCAGGTTGGCGTTCGGTGGGGTGGTCTCGTCTTTCAGCAGGTAGCCGGCGGCGAGGCCGACGTCGCCGCGCTGGAGGGCGAGCATGCCCAGCACGGCCGCCGCCTCCTGGCTGCCCTGGTCGGCGAGCGCCCGCAGGTCGGGCACCACGTCGTCGGCGAGGTCGGGCTGGCCGATCTGCACGGCCGCCGCGGCCCGGGCCATGCGGGCCATCTGGCCGTTCGGGGCGCCGGGATCACCCGCGCCGGTGGGCGCGGACAGGGTGCCCGCCCGAGCCAACAGGTCGAGGCCGCGCTCCACCTGACCGCTCATGACCAGGGCCCGGCCGAGGACGGCCGCGGCCTGCCCGCGGCCCCACGGGTCGTCGAGGCCGTCGAAGGTGGCGTGCACCTCGGTGGCCAATGCCACCGCCTCCGCCGTGTGCCCCGTCCACAGCTGCACCGAGGCCATCAGGAGCTGGGTGACGGCCACCGCCCACGGATCGGCCAGCGTGCGGGCCTGCGCCAGCGTGCGTTCTCCGAGGGCCCGGGCGTCGTCGACCCGCCCCTGCTGGAAGCGGATCCAGGCCATGATCCCCCAGGCCCACGCCGTGCCGTGGCCGTCGCCGAGCTCGGTGAACAGGTGCACCGCGGCCTGGGCGTGGTCGTCGGCGGCCGCCGTCCGACCCCCCACGAACGCGATCCACGCCAGGTTCTGGTGGGCCCAACCCTGGCCGGCCCGGTCTCCCAGCAGTTCGAACTCCCCCAGGGCATCGGTGGCGGACCGCTCGGCGGCCTCCGGTCGCCCGTCGAGGATCTCCACCAGGGCCCGTTCGCGCAGGGCGCGCGCCCGGCCCTCGTGGTCGCCGTGGGTGAGGAACGCGGTGGCCGCCTCGGTGAGCGTGGCGATCGCCGCCGCGGGCCGGCCGCTGCGCTGCTCCACCGAGCCCCGGGCCAGGAGCACCCGGGCGGCGAGCTGGGGATCTTCGGTGACCGGCGCCAGCCGTTCGGCGTCGGCCACGTGACGCTGGGCGCACTCGAGGTCCCACAGGGCCACCGCGAGGGAGGCCAGCTCGAGCAGCAGCGGCACGGCCTCGGCCGGCCGGTCGGCCGGGTCGGGCCCGAGCAGGTCGAGTGCCTTCTGGTAGTGGCGCCGGGCGGTGGGGAGCGCCAGGTCTCGGCGCGCCCGCTCGGCCGCCTCCACCACCCAGCGACGGGCCCGATCGTGGAGGTCTGCGGGGAAGGTGCCCGACGGCGACGTGGGGCCCATCTCGGCCACCAGCACGGCCGCCTCCGCGTAGTGGTGGGCGAGCTGTTCGACCACCCACACCGGGCGGGGATCGAGCGTGGCCACGTGCTCTTCGAGGTAGGTACCGATGCCGGCGTGACGAGCAGCCCGGTCGACCTTGGTGATGGTCTGGTAGGCGACCTCGCGCACCAGGTCGCTGCGGAAGGCCCAGCGGGCGCCGTTGAGCTGCATCAGCTCGTCGGCCACCAGCTCCACCAGCGCCTCGCCCACGTCGACCGAGCGGTTCAAGAACTTGGCCATGCGCTCCAGGGCCTCGACCAGGCCCCGTCCGCCGAGCACGGCGGCATCCTGGAGCACCGAGCGCGGCCCGGGGTCGAGGTCGTCGAGGCGGGCCGCCACCAGCCCCCGGAGGGTGTCGGGCAACGCGTCGGGGAACGCCGCCGCCCGGGTGAGCGCCCGACCCGCTCCCGGCCCGTCGTGGCCGTGGCCGTCGTGGGGGTGGTGTCCGTCGTGGCCGTCGTGCCCGTCGTGCCCGTCGTGTCCGTCGTGTCCGTCGTGTCCGTCGTGCGCAGAGCCGGCGGCGCCAGCGGTCACCTCCTGCTGGCTGTCGAGCAGGGCCACCAGTTCCTCCACGTAGAAGGGGTTGCCGCCGCTGCGGTTGTAGAAGGCCGAGACCACCTCGGGTCGGACCGGCCCGCCGCTCAGCACCTCCAACAGCTCGCCGGTGGAGGCCTGGGTCAACGGGTCGAGGTGGAGGGCCAGGGTGTTGTGCCGGCCGGCGCGCGGGCTCCACCGGTCGAGCACGGTGGGCCGGGCCGTGGCCACCACCACCACCGGACGGTGGTGGACGTGCTCGAACACCTCGTCGAGCAGGGCGAGCACGACGTCGTCGGCGAAGTGCAGGTCGGAGAACTTCAAGACGAGCGGCCGCCGGGCGGTGGCCGCGGCCAGGTAGTCGGCCAGCGCCCGGGCGGCACTTCGGTGCGTGACCGCCGGGTCCACCGCGCCCGGCGGCTCGTAGCCCATCAGCGTGAGCAGGCCATCGGCGGTGCGGTCCACCTCGGCCTCGTTGGTGCCCTCGGCCAGGGTGCGCCGCACCTCGGCCACCAGGCCGGCCCGGGCGCGCTCGCGGTCGTCGCCGTCGGCCAGACCGAGCGCGCTGCGCAGGGCGTCGGCGATCGGCCACCACACGTTGGCCTCGCCGTAGGGCACGCACCGGCCCTCGCGCACCACGGCACGGTGGGTGGCGGCGGCCCACGACGCCACCTCGTCGGAGAGCCGGCTCTTGCCCAACCCCACGTCGCCGAGGAGCAGCACCAGACCCGCCCGGCGATTGGTGACCGACAGGTCGACGGCCCGTTGCAGCACCGCCACCTCGTGCTGGCGGCCCACCAGCGGCACGCCCTCGCGGCGGGCGCGGTAGCCGGGCGGCACGATCGGGGACAGGGCCAGCCAGGTGTCGACCGGCTCCTCGCGGCCCTTGGCGGCGATGGGCCCCCGGGCCTCGTAGGCGATGGTGAGGCTGGTGGCGGCGCGGGTGGACGGCCCCACCAGCACCTCGCCGGGGTGGGCCGCGGCCTGGAGCCGGCTGGCGGTGTTGACCACGTCGCCCATGGCGGTGACCGACCCGGCGGCCCGCATGGCGCCCACCAGCACCTCGCCGGTGTTCACCCCGACGCGCATGCGCAGGGCGTGGCCCATGGACTGGGCCTCGCGGTCGAGCGTCTGTTGCATGCGCAGCGCGGCCCGCACGGCCCGTTCGGCGTCGTCCTCGTGGGCCACGGGCGCCCCGAACAGCGCCACCAGGGCGTCGCCCACCACCTTGTCGACCTGGCCGCCGAACGCGGTGACGTCCTCGGCGAGTCGGTCGAAGCTACGGTCGACCAGGTTCTTGACCAGCTCGGGGTCGAGCCGCTCGGAGAGGGTGGTGAACCCCACCAGGTCGGCGAACAGCACGGTGACCACCCGCCGCTCGTCGTCGACCGCCTGCAGGGCGCGGCCGCACGAGGCGCAGAACCGGGCGTCGGCGCCCGTTGCAGCCCCACACGCCGGACAGGTCATGGGGTGCAGCCTACGGACTGCCGCGAACATGGGGCGATGGCCCTCGACCCCGCCCACCTGACCGACGCCGTGCTCGCCTTCCTCGCCGACCGGCACCTCGCCACGCTCACCACGCTCCGCCCCGACGGCAGCCCGCACGTGGTGCCCGTGGGGTTCGCCTTCGACCCGTCCGACGGGCTGGTGCGGGTCATCTCCTTCGCCGGCAGCCGCAAGGTGCGGAACCTCGCCGCCACGCCCGGCGGGCGGGCGGTGGTGTGCCAGGTCGAGGGTGGCCGGTGGCTCGCGCTCGAGGGCTCTGCCGTGGTGACCGCCGAGCCCGACCGCGTGGAGCGGGCGGTGGCGGCGTACGCGGCGCGGTACCGCCAACCGGGCGAGCGGGAGGACCGGGTGGCCATCGAGATCACGGTCGACCGGGTGCTCGGCCGGGCCTGAGCCCGGCGCCGTCGGAACGCTCGTTCCCGAAGATCACCCGGGGACCGCGATCCCAGGTGAGCCAGTTCCAGGCCCAGTTGACGAACACCGACACCCGGTTGCGGAAGCCGGCCAGCATCACCAGGTGGAGGCCGAGCCACGCCAGCCAGGCCGGGAACCCGCGCAGCCGGAGGCCCAGCGGCAGCTCGGCCACGGCGCGGCTCCGCCCGATGGTGGCCATGGTGCCCTTGTCGCGGTAGCGGAACGGATCGGTGGGTCGGTCGTGGATCCGGTTGCTGATCTGTCGGGCCACGTGCCGGCCAGCCTGCATGGCCACCGGCGCCACCTGAGGGAGCGGGTCGGAGCCGTGGGCCGGGTCGACGGCGGCAGCCACGTCGCCCACCGCCCACACGTTCGGATGGCCGGCGACCGACAGGTCGGCCTCCACCACCACCCGTCCGCCGCGCCCGGTGGGCAGGCCGAGGGCAGCGGCCACCGGGTTCGCCTGCACGCCCGCGGCCCAGACCAGGGTGTGGGCCGCCAGCTCCTCGCCCCCGGCGAACACCACCCGCCGAGGGCCGACGCGCTGCACCTGCACGCCGGTGCGCACCTCCACGCCCCGCTCGCGCAGGGTGTCGAGGGCGTGGCGGCGGGAAGCGGGCGAGAACGGGGCCAGCAGGTCGGCCCGAGCCTCCACCAGCACCACCCGGGCCCGGGTGGTGTCGAGACGCCGGAAGTCCTTGCGGAGGACCCTGGCGAACAGCTCGGCGAGCGCCCCGGCCACCTCGACGCCGGTGGGACCGCCGCCCACCACCACGAAGGTGAGCGCACCGTCGTCCACCAGGTCGGGCTGGGCGTCGGCCGCCTCGAAGCGCTCCAGGACGTGGTTCCGCAGGGCGGTGGCGTCGGCCAGGTTGTACAGCGGGAAGGCGTGCTCGGCCACCCCCGGGGTGCCGAAGGTGTTGGTGGTGGCGCCCGCCGCCACCACCAACTGGTCGAACGGCAGGTCGTCCACGGCGTGGGCGCCACCCTCCACGTAGAGCACCCCGCCGTCCAGGTCGGCGCCGGTGGCGGTGGCCTGCACGAAGGTCACGTTGTCCTGGTCGTGGAAGATGGCGCGCACCGGGTGGGCGATGTCGGCGGCGTTCAGCCCGGCGGTGGCGACCTGGTAGAGCAGCGGCTGGAAGGTGTGGAAGTTGTGGCGGTCGACCAGGGTGACCGCCACGTCGTCGGCCTCGGCCAGGGCCTTGGCGGTGGCGAGCCCGCCGAAGCCGGCCCCGACGACCACCACCTTGTGCTTCTGTTCACAAGCCATGGTCCCAGGGTACGCCGCCGCCCGCCCGCGGCCCACGGGTTTCCCGACCGGCCGCCGACCGGTCCCCGACCCGTCGTTGCGGCCTAACGTCGCCGCGGTGACCGGGGAGTCCGAGGGGAAGGGGGCGCGAACGCGTCCGGGGCGACGCTGGCGCGCCCTGGTGGACGAGTGGCGGCTGTCCACCATCACCCTGGGCGCGCCCGCCTTCCCGTTGGTGGTGCTGTTCGGCCTGAACGCGGTGGACGAACTGGACCGCACCGCCTTCGCCGTGCTCCTGCCCGACATCCGCGACCACTTCGGGCTCACCGACCGGGGGGCGCTGTTGCTGGTGGCCGCCTCGGCCATCGCCGTGATCCTCATCGAGGTGCCGCTCTCCTTCTACTGCGACCGCCGGAACCGGGTGCGCATCGCACGCACCGGCGCCGCCGTCTGGGGCGTGTTCTCCGCGGGAACCGGCCTCGCCCTCAACCTGCCGATGCTGCTCGCCATGCGCATCGGCGCTGGCGGCGGCCGCGCCGTGGTGAACCCCACCCACTCCTCGCTGCTGTCGGACTACTACGAGCCGGCCTCACGGGTGAAGGTCTTCGCCATCCACCGTCAGGGCAACTCGGTGGGGCAGATCCTCGGCCCCCTGCTCGGCGGTGGCCTCGCCTACGCCTTCGGGTGGCGCACCCCGTTCGTCCTGTTCGCCGTGCCCACCGCGATCCTCGTGCTCCTGTCGCTGCGGCTCCGCGAGCCGGTGCGCGGCCACCACGAACGCCGGGCCGCCGGCGCCGACGAGGCCGCCGCCACCACCGAGGAGGCCCACGAGACGGTTCGCTCCACCATGCGGATCCTGGCGAGGGTGCGCACGCTCCGACGCATCTGGGCGGCGGTGCCGTTCCTGGGCATCGCCCTGTTCGGCATCCCCAACCTGCTCTCGCTGATCTACGAGGACGTCTTCGGCCTGAACTCGGCCCAACGTGGTCTGATCGCGGCCGGCGTCGAACCGCTGCAGATCGCCGGCGTCTTCCTCGGGATGCCGGTGGTGGCGCGCATCGCCGCCCGCAACCCCGAGTTCCTGCTGCGGTTCGTCGGGATCGTGGGCATCGCCGACGGTTTGCTCCTGGTGGCCCTCGCCTACTCGCCCCACCTGTGGGTGGCCATCGGCGTGCACGCCCTGCTGGCCGCCAGCATCGGCACCCTGGCCCCGGCGTTCTTCGCCCTGGTCTCCCTGGTGGCCCCGCCCCGGGTGCGGGCCGCGTCGTTCTCCACCATGTCGGTCTTCGCCATCCCCGGGATCGGCCTGTTCCTGCCGCTCATCGGCTGGGTGTCCGATCAGGTGGGGATCAAGGCGAGCATGGTGGTGATGGTGCCGGTGTCGCTCGCCGCCGGGTTCCTGCTGGCCTCCGCGGCGCGGTTCGTGCAGGGCGACATCGCCGCCGCCCACGCCGAGTCGCTGGCCCGGGTGAGCGGCCCCGCCCCGACCTGAGGGCTCCGAGTCAGGCCTCGTCGGACCCGTCGTCGTCGCCGGCCCAGGCCTTGTCGTCGTCCTGCCAGCGCTGGTTGCGCTCCTCCACCCGGGCCCGCCAGTTGGCCGCCTCCGCCTGGGTGGCGTACGGGCCGAGGGTGTTGTCGGGGTCGTCGCGGTCGTCGCCCGCCTCCACCCGCTCGTGGGTGAGGCACCAGTACCAGCCTTCGGTGGTCATGGCATGGACCCTACCCAGGCGCCGGCACCACGGTCAGCGGTGGCGCAGGACCAGGCCCTTGTACCCGTCGGTGAACCCGGCCTGGCGCAGGGTGTCGGCGTGGGTGGACTCCCGGGCCGGGGCCCCGTCGATGCGGGCCACCTCCAGGGTGCGGCGCCGCCCGGAGCGCACCACGTCGGCCAGCGCCGCCGCCCACGACGGGTCGACCAGCGCGGCGGGGGAAGTGAGCACCCCCCCGCCGCCCCCCTCCACGGACACCCCCCCCCCCCCCCCGCCCCGCCCCACCAACGCACCGGCGCTGCGGGCGGGCCGACCGTCGGTGGGCGGCCACGGCAGCGCGGCCCCGTAGGGCTGGGCCGGATCGGTGGCGGCCAGCACCACCGGGTCGGAACGCCCTGCGCCCAGACCGCCGGCCCCGGCATCCCGGAGATCGCGCAACCGGTCCACGGCGCCGGGCACCGCGAACTGGGCCGCACCCAGACCGGCCACGAAGTACCCGCGCCGCACCGAACCCTGCTCCTCCATGAGCTTCAGCACCGGGTACACCCCGGCGAACCCGCCCTCGATCCCCTCCCCCAGCGCCGTCTCCCGGGTGAGGACCCCGTAGCGCTCCAACAGCTGGGTGGCGCGGGCGTGGGCGACCTCGGTGGGGGTGGCGGCGGCCCGGCCCGGGAACGGGAGCCGGAGCGGGCCCACCAGCGACCACCGCCCCGCCCCCGACGGCGGGCCGAGGCGGGTGAGCCGGCCCCGCCCGGGCCGGTGCCGGGGGGGAGCCCGGCGGGCGGGGGGCGGCCGGGAGCCCCGGGCGCCCGCCACCCAGGCCCGCCCC
>DAIMFV010000045.1:13204-18425 GCA_036724365.1 Acidimicrobiales bacterium
CTGGAGGATCGACAGCGGAAAGAAGTGCATCAACTTCGACATGGGGCCCCCGCCCGTAAAGGAAGTCGGCGATGCTGCCGCGCCGTCGGGGGCCGTGCAATGGCCTAGGCAATCCGACCGGCGGGGGGCGGCCCGGCGGGCGGTGGCCGACCGGGAGCCCGGTGCGCCCGACACGAAGGCCCGCACCGGGCCGAGGGAGTCGTTGGTGACCTCGCCGGCCCACACCAGGTCCCACAGGGCGGCCAGCACCACCGGTTCCTCGTAGTCGGCTCCGGCATCGGCCACGGCCCGGACCAGGTCGTCCCAGAACGACGCCCCCCTGGCGGTGAGGTGCTGGTGGAGGGCGCCGTGGGTGGGCTGGGCGAGGAGGTCGGCCAGCCCGTCGGGATCGGGGGACGGCACGAGGGTCTCCACCTGGTCGCGGAACACCAGGCGCAGCCGACCGTCGCCCGAGCCCAACGGGCCGGCCCCCACCCACACCACCTCACCAGACGTGCAGAGGGCGTCGAGCTCGGCCGGGGCGTAGCCCGGGAGCCTGGTACCCAACACGTCGACCTCCAGCACCGAGGCCGGCACGGCCGCTCCGGCCAGGGACGCCAACACCTCGACCAGGGCGTCGGCCCCCCGGCGGTTGCCCACGTGCCCGTCGGTGCCAACGCCCTGCCAGGCGGGCAGGAAGCGCCCCAGCGCGGCGCCGTCGACCGGCTCCACCTCGGCACGCAGGGCGGCCAGCGACCGCCGCCGCAGCTGGCGCAACACGTCGGGGTCGCACCACTCGCGTCCGGCCCCACCGGGGCGGAACTCCCCCACCAGCAGACGGCCGCGGTCCACCAGGGCGTCGAGGACCGGACGGACCCGGTCGGCGGTGGTGCCCAGACGGATGGCCACGTCGCGCACCACGAACGGACCGTGGGTGCGGGCGTGGCGGACCACCAGGTCCTCCAGGGGGGCGGCGACCGGGTCGGTGAACGCGGCGGGCAGCCCGGGCGGCACCGCGCAGCCCAGGGCGTCGCGCAGGCGGCCGGCGTCTTCGGCTGCCGCGAACCGCTGCTCGCCCGCCACCCCCACGGCGATCACCCGGCGTTCCTCGCCCAGGCGGGCCAGCCACCCGGGGAGTTCGGTCGCGGCGCCGGGCGCGGTGCGGGCGGCCACCTCCTCCACGGTGAGCGGGCCGAGCACGCGCAGCAGGTCGGTGACCTCGTCGGCGTCGCGCGCCGCCCGCTCGGGGGTGAGCCGTTGCAGCTCCAGCTCCAGGTCGGCGAGCACCGCCGGGTCGAGCAGCTCGCGCAGCTCCTCGGACCCCAGCAGCTCTCGGAGGAGATCACGATCGAGCGCGAGCGCGGCGGCCCGGCGTTCGGCCAGCGGGGCATCGCCCTCGTACATGTACACCGCTATCCAGCCGAACAGCAGCGACTGGGCCATGGGCGACGCCTGGGGGGTCTCCACCTCCACCACCCGCACCTTGCGGCTCCGCAGGTCGGCCAGCAGGCCGCGCAGGGCGGGCAGGTCGAAGACGTCGTTGCAACACTCCCGGGTGGTCTCCAGCAGGATCGGGAAGGTGGGGTGGTGGGCGGCCACCGCCAGCAGGTCGGCCGCCTTCTGGCGCTGCTGCCAGAGCGGGGTGCGCCGATCGGGCCGGCGCCGGGGCAGCAGGAGCGCCCGGGCCGAGGCCTCCCGGAACCGGGCTGCGAACATGGCGGTGGACGGGAGGTGGGTGAGGATGATCTCGTCGAGCTCGTCGGGATCGAGCACCAGCTGGTCGGTGGGCAGCCGGTCGACCGCCTCGGGCAGCCGCAGCACGATGCCGTCGTCGCTCCAGATCAGCTCGACGTCTACCCCCCACTCCTCGGCCAACCGGGCCCGCAGCGCCATGGCCCACGGGGCATGGACGCGGGCCCCGAACGGGCTGAGCACGCACACCCGCCAGTCTCCGATCTCGTCCCGGAAGCGTTCCACCACCACGGTGCGGTCGTCGGGCACCGCGCCGGTGGCGGCCGCCTGCTCGGCCAGGAACCCGAGCAGGTTGGCGGCGGCCCGTTCATCGAGGTCGTGGCGGGCCCGCAGCCGTTCCACGGCCTCGGGTTCGGGCAGGGCCCGGATCTCCCGCACGAACTCGCCGAGCGCGCGTCCGAGCTCCACCGGCCGCCCGGGTCCGTCGCCGTGCCAGAACGGCATGCGCCCCGGTTGGCCGGGGGCGGGGGTGACCACCACCCGCTCGGGCGTGATGTCCTCGATGCGCCAGGTGGACGCACCGAGCAGGAAGGTCTCGCCCACCCTGGACTCGTAGACCATCTCCTCGTCGAGCTCGCCCACCCGGGTGCCGTCGGGCAGGAACACGCCGTACAGGCCCCGATCGGGGATGGTGCCCCCGCTGGTGACGGCCAGGCGCTGGGCCCCCGGGCGGCCGCGCACGGTGCGCCCGGCCCGGTCCCACACGATGCGGGGCCGCAGTTCGGCGAACTCCTCGGACGGATAGCGGCCGGCGAGCATGTCGAGCACCGCCTCCCAGACCTCGGGCGACAGCTCGGCGTAGGGCGCGGCCCGACGGATCAGGTCGAACAGCTCGTCGACGTCCCACTCGTCGAGGGCGCAGGCCGCCACCACCTGCTGGGCGAGCACGTCGAGCGGGTTGCGCGGGTAGCGGGTGGACTCGATGAGCCCGTCGTGCATGCGCTGGGTGACCACCGCGGCCTCCAACAGATCGGCCCGGTGCTTGGGGAAGACCTTGCCCCGGCTCGGTTCGCCCACCTGGTGGCCCGCCCGCCCGATGCGCTGCAGGCCGCGGGACACCGAGCCGGGCGATTCCACCTGGATCACCAGGTCGACCGCCCCCATGTCGATGCCCAGCTCCAGCGACGACGTGGCCACCAGACCCTTGAGCCGGCCCGACTTGAGCTCGTCTTCGATGAGGAGCCGCCGCTCCCGGGACAGCGAGCCGTGGTGGGCCTTCACCAGCTCCACGCCGACGGGCGGCGCGCCCAGGGCTTCGGCCGACGTGAACCGTGGCGCCCCGCCGTCCTCGGCGCCGCGCTCCTCTTCTGCGGCCAGCTCGTTGAGGCGGGTGGCCAGGCGCTCGGCCAGGCGGCGGGCGTTGACGAAGATGAGCGTGGATCGGTGCTGGCGGACCAGGTCGAGCAGCATCGGGTGCATGGCCGGCCAGATCGACCGGCGGGGCGGGGCGGCCTCCGCCGGATCACCCGGCGACCCGAGGCGCACCGCGGGTGAGGGCGCGGAGCCCAGGGCGCCCATGTCGTCGACCGGCACCACCACCTCGATGTCGAGGGGCTTGCGGGTGCCGGCGTCGACGATGGTGACCGGCCGCGGGCGCCGACCGCGGCCGGCCCGCGGGTCGTTGGCGCCCGACCCGGCACCCGGCCCGCCCGGATGCTCCTCGAAGCCACCCAGGAAGGCGGCGATCTCCTCGAGCGGTCGCTGGGTGGCCGACAGGCCGATGCGCTGTGGCGGCCGCTCGCAGCGCGCCGTGAGCCGCTCCAGGGTGAGCGCGAGGTGCGATCCCCGCTTGGTGGCGGCCACGGCGTGGATCTCGTCGATGATCACGGCCTCGACGTTCACCAACGTCTCCCGGGCCGCCGAGGTGAGCATCAGGTACAGCGACTCGGGGGTGGTGATGAGCAGGTCGGGCGGGTTGCGGGCCAGCTTGCGGCGCTCGTCGGCCGGGGTGTCGCCGGTGCGCATGCCCACCGTGGGGGTGTGGACCGGGTGGCCCAGCCGTTCGGCGGCGTGGGCGATGCCCACCAGCGGGGCCCGCAGGTTCTTCTCCACGTCGACCGCCAGGGCCCGCAGCGGCGACAGGTAGAGCAGCCGGGTCCGGGCCGGACCCTCCGGTGGCGGCGAGGTGAGCAGCCGGTCTATCCCCCACAGGAAGGCGGTGAGGGTCTTGCCCGACCCGGTGGGGGCCAGGATCAGCGTGTGCGCACCGGCGGCGATGGCCGGCCAGCCCTGCTCCTGGGCCTCGGTGGGCGCGGGGAACGAGGTCTCGAACCAGGCCCGGACGGGCTCGGAGAACAGGTCGAGGGCGGCGATGCCCGCAGCCTACGGAGGACCGGTGACGGCGGGGCCGGGACCGACCGGGCAACCCGGGGGCGGGACGACCTCCGAGGTTGCACGCTGGAGGGCAACGGGAGGTGAGCCCATGTCGCTGCTCCGATCCATCCCCGCCCCGGCCGAGGCCCTCCTCGGTTCGAGTGCGCTCGCCCACGTGGTGACCCGCAACCGCGACGGCACCCCCCAGGTGTCGGTGGTGTGGTGCGGCGTCCGTGGCGACCAGGTGCTCTTCTGCACCGAGGGCGCCACGGCCAAGGTCCGCAACCTGCGCCGGGACCCCGTCGTGGTGCTCTCCATCGAGGACGAGGCCCGCAACCGACTGGGCACCCAGCAGCACCTGGTGGTGTACGGCCGGGCCACCGTGCTCGACGGCCCCGTCGACAAGGCGATGTGCGACGAGCTGTGCCGTACCTACGTGGGCCGCTCGAACCATCCCCTCAACCTGAGCCGGTCGGCCACCGCGGTCACCGTTGCGGTCGACGTAGAGCGCATCGGTGGCAACGGCCCCTGGGTCCTACCCGCCTGAGCCGGCCGGTGGGCCGGTCAGAGCCACCACCACGTCACCGGAGCGGGGCACGGGGGGGGTCGGCCGCGCCCACGATCTGTGGGTGCCCGTCGCGGACCACCACCAGGACCAGCGCGTCGGGGTTGCGGGCCTGGTAGTCCTCCCAGCCGAACTCGGCGCCCAGACGGGTGCCCTTGACCCGGGCACCGCTGGCCACCAGGTCCTCGATGGCCTGGTCAGTGGCCCACGGGGCGAACAGCAGCCGACCGGGCAGGTGCTCGGGGAAGCGCGTCCGTGCCGATCGATCCCGAGCCGGCGGCAGCCGCCACACCCGGGCGGAGCCGAACACGGGCCGCAGGCGTTCGGCCGCCAGGGCGTTCACCTCGTCGCTACCGGTGACGGCGAGGAGGTGCCCGATCCCGTCGGTGTCGAGGGTGGCGACGGTCTGATCGGCCAGGATCGACCCGTAGTGCACGTCGAGCCCCGCCAGTCGGGCGGTGGTGGCGCGGGCGCGGTCCCGTTCCACGATCCGGGTGCGGATGCCGTGCTCCTCCAGCACGTCGGCCAGCTCCCGGCCCCACCCGTGCGCGCCCAGCACGAGCACGCCGGTGGGGTCGGACTGGGCCAGGCCCAGCTGGACCGCCAACGGAC
>DAIMFV010000046.1:0-9824 GCA_036724365.1 Acidimicrobiales bacterium
CGGAAGTTGTCGTTCACCAGCACCCGGCCACCGCTGAACACCTCGACGCGCTCCTTGGGGAACTTCTTGGAGCCGTTGGCGTAGTAGTGGACGGTGCCGAGCGAGCCGTCGGCGAACCGCAAGGTGATGGTGGCGGTGTCGGCGGGGGTGTTGGGGCCGGGCTGGCCCATGAACACCGACTGCACCGACTCGATCGGTGCCCCGACCAGGAAGCGGGCCAGGTCGATGAAGTGGCAGGCCTCACCGATGATCCGCCCGCCGCCCGCCTCGGGATCCTGGGTCCAGTGGTCGGCCGGGATGGCCCCGGCGTTCATGGTCAAGGTGATCGCCTTGGGCCCGCTCTGGGTGGCCAGCAGCTCCACCATGCGCCGGGTGACCGGGGCGAACCGCCGGTTGAAGCCCACCATCAGCAACGGCATCGGCCCGCCCTGGTCGGCCAGCTCCTGCACCGTGGCCCGCACCAGGTCGAGGTCGTCGGTGGTGACCGCCAGCGGCTTCTCCACGAACACGTGCTTGCCGGCCCGCAGGGCGCGATCCACGTAGCGGGCGTGGGAGTCGTGCCGGGTGGCGACCACCACGGTGTCGATGTCGGCCGAGCCGAACACGTCGTCGACGTTCGTGCTGGCCTGGCGGGCACCGAACTTGGCGGCGGCCAGGCTGGCCGACGACCCACCGCTGGACACCACCGTGTGGATCGCGCCGCCGGCGTCGCGCACCGCCGGGAGGAGGATCTGGGTGGCGAAGTTGCCCGCGCCCAGCACGCCCACCTGGCCGCGTCCCGCCGCGGTGGTGACCGACGACGAGATGGTGACCCGGCTGGAGAGCAGTCCGGCCGCTTCGGGCGCCGCCAGGTCGACCTCGGGATAGGTGAGCACGATGCCCAACGCGGATGGATCCGACACCAGCGTGTCGTAGGCCGCGGGCGCCTCGCCGAAGGGGTAGTCGTGGGTGACCAGCGAGGCCACGTCGACCCGACCGCTCTCGATGAGGTCGAGCACGGCACCCATGTTGCGGGCCGCCGTCCACCGCACCAGGCCGTACGGGTAGTCGGTGCCGCCGTCCTCGTAGGTGGGGTCGTAGCGGCCCGGGCCGTAGCTCGCCGACACCTGGAAGGTGAGCTCCTTCTCGTAGAAGTCGGCCCGCTGCAGCTCCAGGCCGGTGACCCCCACCAGGATGATCCGGCCCCGCTGTCGACACATCTGGGCCGCCTGGTGCACCGGTTCGTTGGAGGTGGTGGACGCGCAGATGATCACCCCGTCCACGCCCAGGCCCCCCGAGAGCTCCTCGGCGGCGGCCAGCACGTCGTGGGCGGCGTGCACCGTGGTGGCACCGAACGCCTCGGCCCGCTTGCGTCGCTCGCCGTTGGGATCGATGCCCAGCACCCGACACCCCTGGGCGGCCAGGAGCTGGACCGTGAGCAGGCCGACCAGGCCGAGGCCCACCACCGCGAACCGCTCGCCCACCGTGGGCTGGGCCAGCCGCACGCCCTGCAGGGCGATGCTGCCGATGGTGGCGAACGCGGCGTCGTGCGCCGACACCCCGTCGGGCACCGGCGTGGTGAGGTTCACCGGGATCGACGCCAGCTCCGCGTGCCCGCCCGCGGTGGCCACCAGGTCTCCCACCGACACCCCGGTGACCTCACGCCCCACCTCCACGACCACGCCCGAACTGGAGTAGCCGAGCGGCAGCGGCTGGGCCAGCTTGGAACGCACGGCGTTCACCGTGGTGGCGATGCCGTCGGTGCGGGCCTTGTCGAGCACCTCGGCCACCCGGTGCGGCTGGCTGCGGGCCTTGCCGATCAGGCTCGCCCGCCCGAAGTCCACGAGCATCCGCTCGGTGCCGGCCGACACCACCGAACTGCGGGTGGCGATCACCAGGCCGTGACGCCCCGCGGTGGGCGCGGGGGCGTCGACGAGGCGGGTGGCGCCGTCGGCCAGATCCTGCAGGACAACTCGGGGCATGGACGCTCCTCGGGCGTGGGGACGACCAGCCATCCTACGGCGGCACCGTCGTGTAGCTTGCGCCGAGCCGACCACCCGGGCGGCCGCGGCCGGTCTCCGATCCACCTCGGAGCCACGGCCACACCCCCAGCCCCAGCCCCACCGATGTCGGACCTCCTCACCCCCCAGACCGCGGTCGTGGCGGTCCTCGCCGGGGTCGCCCTGGCCACGTCGTGGCGAGACCTCCGGCGGTTCGCGTTCGCCTGGGCCCTGGTGCTGCCGATCGACGTGGTCACCGGCGTCCCCGGCTGGGTGTTCGACGGGCTCCGCTACGGCGGCGCCGCCTGGATCGTGCTGCGCGTGCGTGCCGACCTGCCCCCAGGCTCCCGCCCGCTGCTGCGCACCCTCACCGGGCTCCTCCTCGCCCTGGCCGCCGTGCGCGCCGGCATGGCCCTGGTGAACCACGACGACCCCGGCGTGCGCTTCGGGGTCATGATGACCCTCAGCAGCGTGATCGCCTACCTCGTGGTGCTGCGCACCACCGTGCACCGCTCCATCGTCGCCGGCTACCTCGCCGGCGTCGCCCTCAGTGCCGCCGTGTCGCTCATGCAGGCGCGCGGCTGGACCACCCTGGCCCCCGGCAACCGCTTCAACAGCCGGTACCCCGGCCTCTCCACCTACACCAGCGTCTTCACCTGGCACGTGGCCATCGGCTTCATCGTGGGCTGCTACCTGATCGCCGCCAACGCCCGAACCCGCAACCCGGTGTTCTGGCTGGCCTGCGTCGCCACCCCCCTCTGCACGCTCGGCCTGCTCACCAACGGGGCCCAGGGCGGTCTGCTCGGCGTGGTGGCGGCCGCCGGTGCCATGGCCTGGGCCGGACGCAGCCGCATCACCCGCACCGCCCTGGTCCGGGCCGTCGGCGCGGCCGTGGCCATCATCGTTCTCGTGGGCCTCGCCGCCGGGGTCGGCGGCGTCGACATCCCCACCCTGAACGACTACGACCGCAGCTTCCTCAACGAGAAGACCCGCGTGGAGTCGTGGAGGGCCGGGGCCCGCGAGATGCTGAACCACCCGGGCACCGGCATGTCCAGCCGCACCTACCTGTACGACCGTCGCCACCGGATCATGCCGCACTTCCTGCCGCTCGAGTCCGGGGCCATGGCGGGCATCGCCGGGTTCACGGCAGCCATGGCGGTGGTGGGCTACTTCATCTGGCTGGTGGTCCGAGGCCCGGCGGATCGGCGGGGCGAGACGATCGCCGCCTACGGGTTGCTGGCCGCCCTGGTGGTCAACATCCTCACCGCACCCCAGGGCCCGTTCCAGGGCGTGGCCCGGACCGTCCCGCTGTTCCTGATCGTTCTGCACGCCTCGGTTCGCGACCGCACGGCCGCCCCCTCCGCCTCGTCCGCCTCATCCGCGCCGTCCGCCCCGGCCGCCCCTACCGTCCCGCCCGGACCTGCGCGGTGATCAGGTCGGCAACCCGCACCGCGCTGTGCGCGTCGGGGTGCCGGTGATGGAGGTGCAGGGCGTCACGGCGCGCGGCTGACCAGTCGTCCCGACCGGCGACCAGATCGGCGACCGCTGCGCCGAGCTGGTCGACGTGGGTCACGAGCGGGCCCGGCAGCAGTTCCTCGACGTCGGGGAAGTAGAAGCCCCGGGTGTCGGCGTAGTCACTCAGGTCGGAGATGGCGAAGACGATCGGACGACCGGTGAGGAGGAAGTCGACCCACACCGAGGAGTGGTCGGTGACCAGGAGGTCGGCGTGGGCGAGCAGCTCGTACAACGAGGACCCGAGCTGCGATATCGATGTCGTGGTCACCACCGCGAGGTTGTCCATCGTGACCGGCTCCGGCACCCGTGAGAGCGGGTGGGGCTTGATGACGCAGAACGCACCCAGCTCTCCCATCAACGCATCGACGGTGGCGAGGTCGGCGCCGGCGAACTGGGTGACCGTACCGAGGTCCTGGCCGTCGGCCCGGAGCTGACCGGTGACCGATCGGCGAAACGTCGGGAGCCAGAAGACCAGGGGCCGGCCCCGTGCGAGCTGCGCCAGCCAGGCCGGCGCGTCGGGGGCCCCCACGAGCAGGTCGTTGCGCGGCAGCCCGACCACGGCGACCTGCTCGTCGCGCAGCGCCCAGGTATCGGCCAGGTGGCGGGCGTGCACCTCGGACGTGGCGATGGTGAGGTCGGTCTGGAAGCGACCGACATCGCTGTCGGCATCGAGCCGCTTGATCGGCATGCCGTGCCAGATGTTCACGAACACCTTGCCCGGGGCACCGGCACACGAGCCGAAGACGCCGTGGGTGTGCACCACCACCCGGGCCCGCCAGTAGGCCCAGAAGCCCGGCAGCGAGCGGGCCCGTCGGATGCGACAGCCCAGCCCGGCGAGGAGCGGCGAACCCGGGTCGTCGACGAGGAACGTGACGGGGACCCCGGTGGGCTCCAGCGCCCGCACCGTCTGTCGGGCCTGATCGCTCACGTCGGGGAAGCTTCGGACCACCACGGAGTCGGCCTTGGGCACCACCCGGTCCACCATCGCAACCAACGGGGCCACCAGTCGATTGACCGAGAACACGGGTTCGAACACTCCAGCAGTCGGGGGCGGGTGGACCGGAACTACCCGCGACCGCTCCGATCCGCGCACCAGCGTAGATACCAGGAGGCGGCCGATGGAGGCACCCGGCCCCGAGGCGATGCCCGCATCGGCGGATCCGAGGCCGTGAACCACGCCTGGACCCCTGGTGAACGCCAGGTGGCCAGCGGGTGTCCAAAGCCAGGCCGCGGGCGGCCGGCCGTGCCAGAATCAGGCTGGTCGGGCCGCAGGGGGGCCCACCGGATCCGCCGTGCAGGAGACCTCGTGCCCAAGACCGTGATCACCTTCGGGACGTTCGACGTGCTCCACGTCGGTCACCTTCGGATCCTGGAGCGGGCGTCCGCTCTGGGCGACCGCCTGGTGGTCGGGGTGTCGAGCGATGCGCTCAACCGCTCGAAGAAGGCCAAGGACGCCGTGTTCGGCGAGCGCTCCCGGATGCGCCTCGTGGGGTCGCTGCGCGTGGTCGACGACGTGTTCCTGGAGGAGAGCCTCGAGCTCAAGCGCGAGTACATCGTGGAGCACCGCGCCGACATCTTGGTGATGGGCGACGACTGGGTCGGCCGCTTCGACGAACTGGGCGACGTCTGCACGGTCGTCTACCTGCCCCGTACCCCGTCGGTCTCCACCACCGCGATCATCGAGCGCATCACCGCCGACGCCGTCTGATCCGGTCACCGGGCTGTCGTCGTTCTGCCACACTGCAGCGGTGAGCCCCGCCTCCGACCGTGACCACGTGCGCTCGCTCGCCCCTGAGGTGTCGGCCGATCACCCCGCCGGCCCGCACCCGCACCCCCGCTGATGCGCCGCAAGACCACGGCACGGCTCTCGGTCGGCCTGTTGGACCAGTTCGTCTCGAGCGGGTCCAACTTCGTCATCACGCTGGTCGCCGCCCGCACCCTCTCGCCCACCGACTTCGGCTCGTTCTCGGTGGCCGTGGTGCTCGCCATGAGCACGGTCGGCCTGTGCCGAGCCCTCTGCTCGGAGGCGATCCTGGTTCGACCCGGCGACGAGCCCGACACGCGCGCCGAGCGGGTGGTGGCCCTGATCTCGTCCGCCTGGTGCGTGGGGCTGGTGGCCAGTGCCGCCTTCGCCGCCACCGCTGCGCTCAGCTCCGGCACGCTCAGCCGCTGCGTGGTCGTGGTCGCGGTGCTGATCCCCTTCGTCCTGCTGCAGGACACGTTGCGGCTGGTGGGGTTCGCCCACGGCCGCCCGCAGGAGGCGCTGGCGAGCGACGTGGTCTGGGTGGTGGCCATGGTCGCCGGGTACGTGGTGGTGCACCTGCGGGGCCCGTCGGCGCCCCTGCTGCTCGTGGCCTGGATGGCCTCGGGCGCGCTGGCCGGCATCCTGCACGCGGCCCACCGCCGGGTTCGCCCCCACCTGAGCCAGGGGTTCCAGTGGGTCCTCCGGCACCGGGACCTGAGCGGGCCGTACGCCCTCACGTTCGTCAGCACCCAGGGCTCGGGGTACGTGTCGTCCCTGCTGCTGGCCGCCAGCGCCGGGGTGGCCGAGGCCGGTGCCGTACGGGGCGCCATCGCCCTGTACGGCCCGATCAACGTGCTCTTCGGCGGGGCCTACGCCACGCTCGTGCCCGAGGGCCGGCGGGTGGCCGAGACGGCGCCCCGCCGGCTGTTGAAGATCTGCCAGGCCACGTCGGTGGTGCTGGCGCTGGTGGCCGCCGCCCTCACCGCGGTGTTGGTGGCCCTGCCCGCCAACGTCGGCGAGGCGATCCTCGGCGCCACCTGGTACCGGGCCCAGGACCTGATCCCCTTCGTGGGGGTGGCCGCCGTGGCATCCGGCGTGATCTCGGGCGCCCTGGTCGGGTTGTCCACGCTGACCGAGGCCGGCCGCATCCTGCGCACCCGCATCATCATGTTGCCCACCACCATCGGCCTACCGGTGGTCGGCGGCTACCGCTGGGGCGGGGTGGGCCTGGCCATCGGCCTCGCGGTGGCCAACTGGATCACCGTGGCGGCCCTGTGGCGCGACCTGATGCGCTCGATCGCCCGGCGCGCCGCAGCCCAGGCACCGACCTAGAGTCGGCCTGCTCGCCCGCCGGTTCGCGGCCCGGAGCCGGCGATCCACGGCGAGGCGGCGATCAACGCGCAAGGACGACCATGGCTGACAGCGACACCGACTACCGCCTCGCACGCCTCACCCCCGCACGCCTCCCCGACCTCGTCGCCCTGCACGCCGCCACCTACGGGCCCGGCCTCACCCTCGACGACGCCCGCCGCAAGTTCTCCACCGCAACGCTCGGACACGACGTCATCGGCTACCTCGCGTACGACCGGGCGGGCACGGCGGCCGCCTACTACGGCATCTTCCCGATGCGGGTCCGACTGGGCGACCGCGACCTGCTCGCCGGCCAGTCGGGCGACACCATGACCCACCCCGACCACCGCGGTCGCGGCCTGTTCACCAAGCTGGGGCGCGCCACCTACGACGACGCCCGAGGTTCGGGCATCGACTTCGTGTTCGGGTTCCCCAACAGCAACTCCTACCCCGGGTTCGTGAAGCACCTGGGCTGGACCCACGTCCGCACCATGCGCTCCTACAGCCTCCCGGTGCCCACCGTCCCCGTCACGGCCCTCCTCCGCACCCGCCCCCACCGGCTCCGACGGCTGACGGCCGCGCAGCGCCGTCTCCTCGTGGCCAGCCGGCTCGCCTCGCCCGCCACGGCGCTGCGCAGCAGCGTGCTGGAGGGAGGGGGAGCAGGCGTGGTGCGAGACGCCGCGTTCCTCGCCTACAAGGGCGGGCCGGAGATCTTGACCTTCACCCAGTCGGGCGTCACCGTGCACCTGAAGCTGGACGAGCACCTCTCCGTGGGCGACCTGGTGCCCGAACCGGGCGCGCGGGCCTGGGGTGCGCTCGCCCGCCTGGTGCTGATCGCCCTGGTGTGCTGCCGCTACCGGATCCGGTTCCACACCAGTCCCGACTCGGTCTCGGACCGCCTGATCCGGGGCCGGATCCCGGTGAAGGACGGATTACCCTACGGCCACGTCGCCTTCGTCGGTGACCTCGATCCGGAGGCGTTCGATTACACCTTCATCGACTACGACACCTTCTAGGTTCGACGCCTCGAAGGCCGCGGCGCGCACCCTGGCCCGGTCCGCCGTCCTCTCCACGGTCGGATCGCGGAGCACGATCGCCCCCAGCATCCACCTGTTGGCCGGACACGACACCGGTCCGCCCGGCCGCTCAGACCCCGACGCCTTCCGCCGCCTGCTGGCCCAGCTGGGCCGGGAGGCCGACCTGGTCCGCGTCGAGGACGCCGTGGCCGCCATCCGACGGGGTGACGAGGTCGATCGACCGATGGTGGCGTTCACCTTCGACGACGGGTTCCTCGACTGCCACCAGCACCTTGCCCCGGCGCTCGAAGAGGTCGGGATCAACGCCGCGTTCTTCGTGAACTCCCGCTACATCGGTGCCGGGCCGGCGTACATCGAGCACTTCAACCGCACCGCCGTGTGCAACTTCGGTCGTCTGCCCATGACCGGCGAGATGGTCCGCGACCTGGCCGAGCGCGGGTTCGTGATCGGGGCTCACACCGGCGACCACATCCGGCTCGACACGGCCGATCCCGCCGTGCTCACCGACCAGATCGTGCGCTGCCGCCAGGAGGTGGAGGAGCTCACCGCCCGCCCGTGTCCGTGGTTCGCGTGGCCCTTCGGCACCTACGCCGACTTCTCGCCCCAAGCCGCCGCCGTGGCGTTCGACACCTACGAGGTGGTGTTCAGCTCGGCCGACCACACCCGCTACACCTCCCACGGCGGCCGGATCCTCAACCGTCGGCACTTCGAGGTCTACTGGCCGGCCTCCCACGTGCGCTACCACCTCCGCACCCCCCGCCGACACGAAGCCGGCTGACGGCGACGGCGACGGCGACGGCAACGGCAACGGCAACGGCGACAGAGACAGCGGCGACTCGGGCGTGGCGAGCAGGGTCGGTCAGGCCGGGACCGCCGCCCGCACCAGCGCCAGGGTGCGCTCCACCGTTGCCGGCCAGAGGTACTCCCGGGAGCGTTCCACCCCCCGGGCGCTGCGGACCTGGCGCTCCGCCGCCGCCAGTTCGAGCGCACGCGCCAGCGAGGCGGCGTCGCCCTCCCGGTAGGTGACGGCCACGTCGCCGCACAGCTCGCTCACCAGGTCCGACGCCGGGGCCACCACCACGGCACCGGCCCGCATGGCCTCGACCAGCGGATAGCAGAAGGACTCGAACGTGCCGCCCACCACCACCACGTCGGCGTGCTGGTAGGCCGCCACCAGGTCGGGTCCGTAGGCCGGACCCAGCAGCACCGAACGCCCGAACACCTCGAACGACAGGGCCTCGACCCGGTCGGCGTACGCGGGGTCCATGCGGTTGCCGTACACGCGCAGGTCCCACGGCCCACCCGACGCGCCGGCCACCCCGCGGAGCACCACCTCGGTGCCCTTGTTCTCGATCAGGTTCCCCACGACGGTCACGACCAGCGGCCGCTCGGTGCCGCCGTCGGGGGCGGGGTCGACCGGCCGCAGGTGCTCGGGGTGCAGGCAACCGTGGTGCACGATCGCCACCGTCTCCGCTCCCTCGACTGCGTCGGCCATGGACCGTGACACGGCCAGCACCGCCGCCGCCCGGGCCACCGAGCGGCGGGCCATGACGCGGAGCAGGAACGCCGGAACCCGGCCCCCGATGGCACCGCCCGTGCCGTAGCGGCGCCAGGCGTAGAGGTTGTTCACCAGGACCACCACCGGGATCGGCAGGCGCGGGCCCACGTCGCGGGGGAAGAAGGCCACGTCGACCCCCTGCTGCCGGGCGATGCGCTTGAGCGTGCGGCCCCGGCCGAGCCGAGCCGCCCACGACCCGGGGGGCGGGAACGCCTGGACCACCACCGTGGCCCCCGTGGCCCGCACCCCTTCGACCCGCTCCCGGTGCTCCTCGGCCCACCCGGCGTCGACCACCACGACCACCTGGCGCAGGCTCGGGTCACCCCACGCGGCCATCCCGGCCGCGAAGCCGTCGGCGTAGGTGGCGGCCCCGCCCGGTGGCGCCACGGACAGATCGACCAGGATCCGCGGGTGGCCGGCGGACGTCGGTGCCGGGGTCGACGGCGGTTCGGTTGGTGGCATCGGGCGCTCGTGGGTCGGTCGCGGGGGCCACCCATCCTACGGCCGCGCCCAGCCACCCCTGGGCGTCCACCGGTCGCCGACCGCGGTCCACACCCGGGGCTAGGGTGAACCGCCCCTTGACCCCTTGCGGTCGTGCCACCGGATGACCCTGCCACCCGTGCGAATCGTCTACTTCCACC
>DAIMFV010000046.1:9834-18378 GCA_036724365.1 Acidimicrobiales bacterium
CCATCCTCCGGCCGCCCCCGGCCACCCCTGAGCCTCCCCCGGTCGCCGACCGCGGTCCACACCCGGGGCTAGGGTGAGCCGCCCCTTGGCCCGTTGCGGGTCGTGTCACCGGATCACCCTTTCACCCTTGCGAATCGTCTACTTCCACCAGTTCTTCTCCACCCCGCAGGGCTCGTGGGGCACGCGCGTGTACGAGTTCTGCAAGGACTGGGCCGCCGCCGGCCACGACGTCACCGTGGTCACCAGCACGTTCGCCAAATCCGACCTGGTCACCACCAAGCTGGTGGAGGATCAGGAGTTCGACGGCTTCCGGGTGCGGGTCATCGACCTCAAGATGAACAACAAGGAACCGGCCTGGAAGCGCATCCGGTCCTTCCTCGTCTACGCCGGCCTGAGCACCTGGTACGCCATCACCCTCCCGGCCGACGTGGTGATCGCCTCCTCCGGGCCCATCACGGTGGGCCTTCCCGCGCTCGCCGCCCGCTGGATCCGCCGCCGCAAGCTCGTCTTCGAGGTGCGCGACCTCTGGCCCGACGGGGCCATCGAGATGGGGCTGTTGCGCAACCGGCTGGTGCAGCGGGCCGCCCACGCCCTGGAGGCCGCCTGCTACCGCAGCGCCGCCCACATCGTGTGCCTCTCCCCCGGCATGGTCGACAACATCCGCGACCGCTTCGGCATCAGCGAGATCACGTCCATCACCAACGCGGCCGACCTCGACCTGTTCGGCACACCGCACCCCGACGCCCCCCTGCCCCCGGTCTTCCACGATCGGTCGGTCGCCATCTACACCGGCAACATCGGCCAGGTGAACAACTCCGACCTGTTGTTGCGCGCCGCGGTGGAGCTCCAGGCCCGGGGCCGCACCGACATCGCCATCGTGTTGGTGGGCGACGGGCAGCTCCGGGACCAGATCGCCCAGGAGCAGGAGCGGCGCGGGCTCGAGGGCCTGGTGCTGCTCGACCTCATGCCCAAGACCGAGCTGGTCCCGCTCATCCAGGCGTCGTACGTGTCCCTGGTTCCGCTGCGCGGCGCACCGATCCTCGACACGTCCTCGCCCAACAAGCTCTTCGAGTCGCTGGCCGCCGGCAAACCGGTGATCCAGAACACCAAGGGGTGGATCCGCACCCTGCTCCACGACAACGGCTGCGGCTACACCGTGGATCCCGACGACGAGACCGAGCTGGTCGACCGGCTCATCCAGCTCGCCGACGACCCGGCCGAACGGGAACGGTTCGGCGCCAACGCCCGCCGCCTGGCGGAAGCCGAGTTCGACCAGGACGTGCTGTCGGCCCGCTACCTGGCCGTGATCGACCGCGCCGCACGGGCCTGAGCCGACCCCGGCCGGGTGTGCGCCGGACCCGCCCTGGTCAGCGGGGATCCACGTCGGCGCGGGCGGCCCGGGCCTCATCGACCAGCCGGGCCAGCTCGACCACGGCGCGGGCCGAGACGCGGATGGCCCGGGGATCGTCGCCGGGGAGGTCGAGCTCGATGCGGCGGGCGAACTCGCGGTACATCTCCTCGGTGGCCCGGGCCCGGGGCACCGAGACCGAACGCAGCACGCGGTAGCCCCGCTCGGAGCGGTACCGCGAGTTGTCCTCGATGGTGGCCGTGGCCTCGTCGCTCCAGAACTGGATGAGGTCACGGACACCCAGCCGGGGTGAGCCCTGGTGCCGGAGCGAGATGGTGCCCGACGCACCGTTGTGCAGCTCCAGGGTGAGCACGGTCTGGGTGGCCAGGACCATGACGTGCAGCGCCGTGGTCTCGGGATACCCGTTCACGTGGAGGAAGTAGTCGATCCAGTGGCACCCGTTGGACACCACGGCGTTGCCGACCACCGGCCAGCGGTACCAGTGGCGGGGCGGGAGCGGCACCTCGTACACCGTGGCTGCCATGGACACCGGCCCGGTGCCCAGGTCTGCCCGGAGGTGGCCGTTGAACGGCGAATGGCTGCGCTGGTACGCACAGTGCACCCGGGCGGCGGGGAACCGGTCCAACACGTCGAGCAGGGCGTCGACCTGCTCGGCGGTGGTGGCGATCGGCTTCTCGACGATGACGTGCCGGGCACCCTGCTCGATCAGGGCCACGGCGGTGGGTACGTGGGTGTGGTGGTAGCCCGCCACCACCGCGTTGACGATGTCCTCATCAGGCCGGGGCATGGGCGAGGTGTCGAGGGCCGGGCCCGGCTCGCCCGACGCCGGGCCGAGCTGGGCCGGGTTGATCTCGTGGATCCCCGCCAGCACCAGCCGACGATCCAGGTTGGCGGTGGCGTTGACCTTGGCGTACTGGCCGTACCCGAACACGTGGTAGGAGCGGCGGCGGTCCACCACCGGAAGCCCCTCGGCCCGTTCCCGCACCGGGGTGGCGGGGAGCCGGGGCGGCGCCTCGACCCAACCCGGTGATGGCTGCGCGGCGAGCTTGGCGACGGCCGCCCACGTGTCGTCGGTGAGCGACGGGACGGTGCCCTCCTCGGGCTGCCAGCCCACCAGCTCCTCCAACTCGACGGCCGCCGCACCCAGCACCCGGTGCACGGCAGCGGGCGACGGGGCCACCAGGTGACGGGGCGGGCCCTCGGCCGATCCGACGTCGAGCGGCCGCAGGAGCGGGCGGGCCACGTTGATGCGTTCGACCCCGCGTGGGCCGCTCGACGCCACGAAGGCCACCGCCGTGCGGGTGCCCTCGAGCTCGGCCCAGCCCACCCCCACCGACAGCCAGGCGTCGTTGCGGGTGACCTCGCTCTGCCGGGACCGCACCTTGCGCAGAACCTGCGTGGGGCCGAACGCCCGAAGGTACGCGAGCAGCATCCGGGGGTCTCGTCTCCGGACGAAGAACTGCGCGTCGGCAGGGAACAGCGCCAGTTGGACGACGACCTCGACCCGGTGGGCACCGGGCGGGATCGCCTGGTCCAGGAAGCCGTCTCGCCATTCGCCGCTGGCCTCAAGCAGCTGCACGGGACCTCACCGGCCGCCGCCCGCCGCGGACGTGGTGCGGGGGATGGCCCCGGTCTGACGTCGCCGGTAGGGGGTGACGGGCGACGGCGCGGCGGTGACCGACGTGCGACGGGTGGAGAACTTCCACATCATCAGCGCCACGAGCGCCGCCATCCCGCCACGGGTGAAGAACGTGAAGGTGCCGCCCCAGTACAGATCTCCCATGCTGGCGACCAGGCACACCAGCACCACCATGCGCCACCAGCTGTCGATGGTGGTCTGCTCCTCGTTCACGATCGCCGCGTGCCGACGGTCGATGAGCGCCACCACCCAGCCGAACGCCAGCGGCATGGCGGCCACCCCGAACCAGCCGAAGTTGGCGTACCACTCACCGAACGCCAACGTGGAGAACGACTGCCCCAACCGGACCATGCTCGGCGCCATCAACGCCGTGACCTCGGCCCCGAACCCGATCGGTTTGCCCTCCCACATGCTCCGGGGGATCGGCATCATCAGGGCGTTCAGGAAGGTGGCACCGTAGCGGGGTCCGATCTTCTCGCCGCTGGGGTGATCGGGCTCCTGCACCACCGTGGCGAAGCGGTCCAGGGGGTCGTACACGGAGTACATGCCCTGCTTGGCCAACTGGGTGCCGTCGGTGACGCCGTACTTCTCCTCGATCAGCTGCGCCCGGTTCAGGCCACCGAGGAGCATCGCCACGGGCACCGCTAGCAGGAGGGCGACCTTGAACCACCGGGAGGGTCGGACCACGTTCCAGATCATGGCGACCGCCACCGCCAGGCCGGCCACGGTGAGCCGGCCACCACCGCTGAAGACCAACGACGTCCAGAACAACGGCAGGGCGAGGCTGGCCAGGATGAGCACCAGGTCGCCACCCCACCGGACGCGGTTGCGCAGCGCCAGACCGCTCATCACCACCATCAGCACCCCGACCATGCCCACCGCGTTCGCCAGCTCGTAGTTGAGCACCACGAGCTGGGGCGCCCGCGAGATGAGGATCAGCGCGACCCCCTTGAGGGCGAAGTGGCGAGGTGGCTTCCCGGTGAACCGGCGAGGCCGCGAGCGGTCGGGGCCGGGCCAGGTGAGACCCCAGCGCAGGATGAAGGCCGACCGGACCAGGTCGATCATCACCGTGGCGACGTAGACGATCATGGCGGTCACCCGCAGAGACGACAGTTCGGTGGTGCTGCCGAGCACCACCAGGTAGTAGCAGGCGAACCCGACGAACACGCTCGACGCCAGGTACATGACCGACGACGGGAGGAGGAACGGGCCACCGCTCACGAAGACGGTGGAGGCCGTCCATCCCAGGGACAGCGCCATGAGGCAGAGCAACGCCCCCGACGGACTCGGTACCGCCATGGTGGCGAACCCGAGCAGGATCCACCCGAGGTTGGGCAGGAAGTACATCGGGCTGGCGTGCAGACACCGCAGATCGCCGCCCACCTCACGGTGGTCGACGTGGGTGTCGGGGAGCACGGTGTCGGTACTGGTCATGGCCTGGACGCGGGTCCCGGGGACGTGGGCGAATGGTCGAACGATCGTAGGCCGTCCGGGCACCGTCGTCCCGCCCGCCACCGGCCCGCCCACCGATTCCCTAGGGTGCCCCCATGCGCCACCCGACCACGAGCCGGTCGCTCCACCGGTCGCTCCGCCCCTCCCTCGTCCGCCCCCTGAGCCGGCCGTGAGCCCGATGGGTGGGCACGACCTCGGCCGGCTCGCCCGCACGCTGGCCGTCCTGGAACCGGCCCAGGTCTGGCACCGGGCCCGGCTGCGGGCTCAGCGCGCCGCGGCCGGGCGCTGGCCCGAGCGGGCCGCCCGCCGCTGGCACGTGGACGTGCCGCAGCAGGTCGGGCTGCCCGAGGGGTTCGAGGCCGTGGACGGCGACCTGTTGGCCCACCGGTGGAGCATCGACGACCTCGCCCGCGGGTCGTTCGACCTCCTCAACGAACGGCGTGACCTTGCCGGACCCGACGGCGACATCGCCTGGGACCCACCCGACGCCTCCCACCTCTGGCTGTTCCACCAGCACTACTGGGAGTGGGCGTGGTCCCTCGCCGCCCACCCGGATCGCGAGCGGGCCCGGACGGTGTTCGCGCACCAGTGGCGCAGCTGGCAGGAGCACACCCGGTTCGGGCGCTGGAACGCGTGGGCGCCGTATCCGGCCTCGTTGCGGTCGTGGGTGTTCGTCAACGTGCACCGAGCCCTGGTGGCCGACTCGGACATCGATCGAGCCTTCGTGGCCGACCTCGGCCGCCACGCCGGCTTCGTGGAACACAACCTGGAGCTGGACGTGGGCGGCAACCACGTGATGAAGAACCTGAAGGCCCTGGTGGGCCTGGCCGCCTTCCTCCACGACGACCGGCTCCTCGGGATCGCCCGGCGCCACCTCGAACGCGAGGTCGCCACCCAGGTGCTGGGCGACGGCGGCCACTACGAGCTGTCACCGTCGTACCACTGCCAGGTGCTCGGCGACCTGCTCGACGTGGCGGAGCTGCTCGCCGCCGCCGGACGGCCGCCCCTGGCCGAGGTCGACGAGGCGGTGGAGGCGATGCGGCGCTGGATCGGGCTGATGCGCCTTCCCGACGGTGGCGTCCCGCTGTTCAACGACTGCGAGCCGGTGGAGGACCACCTCCTGCAGCGGCTCGGGGCCGGACCCTCCCCCACCGGCGCGCTCACGGTGCTCCCCGACAGCGGCTACGTGGTCGCCCGCTGCGGGCCCTTCCACCTGGTGGCCGACGTGGGCCAGCCCGGTCCGCCGTCCCCTCCCGGTCACATCCACGCCGACTGCCTGAGCTTCGAGCTCGCGGTGAACGGCCGCCGGTTCGTGGTCGATGCCGGCACGTCGGAGTACGGATCGGGACCCCGCCGCCGGCACGAGCGCAGCACCGCCGCCCACAACACCGTGGAGATCGACGGCACCGACCAGACCGAGGTGTGGGGCGCGTTCCGGGCGGGACGGCGGGCGCGGGCCACCCTCGAACGGGCCGAGGTCGTGGGCGACGCGGTGCGGATCACCGCATCCCACGATGGCTACCGCCACCTCGACGGGGCCCCGCGGCACCGCCGCACCTGGGTGGTCGACCCCCGTGAAGTACGCATCGTTGACGAGGTCACCGGCTCGGGGCCGCACCGGCTGACCGCCCGGCTCACGGTGGCCGACGACGGTGCCCGGGCCGACCCCTCCGCGCGCCAGCCCCCGACGCGCGAGGCGGTGGCGATCGAGGGCCCGATGGTGCTCGCATCACCCGTGGTGGACCCGACGGTGGGTTGGGGCGCCCTGGCCACCACCGACGCCGAGCGGCGATGGGTGGCGGCCGCCCACGCCGACGGGTTCGGGCGGCTCGTGCCGGCGTCTGTGCTGGAGGCCGACGCGGCCGGCCCGCTCCCGATCTCGCTCACCTGCCGCATCACGGCGCCCTCGTAGCGGTCCCCCGACCGGGCAGCAGTCCGGCCCGCTGTCACCGCTCTGCCACCGGCGTCGAGCCGCATGCCCCCGCGACAGCGCCGAGTGTATGATCGGCTCCCTATGCCCCCGAGCCCCACCCCGGTCGCGACGAACCTGGAACTTCGCGACTACATGACCATCCTGAGGCGCCGCAAGGCACTCATCGCGCTGGTGACGGCCGTGGTGGTCCTGGTGACGGTCGGCTACTCGCTCACCCGCCCGCCGATCTACGAGGCCCGGGCCCCGGTGTTGACCGCCCGCCGCGAGCGCGACGCCATCCTGGGCATCCTCCCCGCCCCCCACAACGACGCCATCCGCGCCGCGCTGCAACTCATGCGCAGCGGGCGCATCCTCACCACCATCGAGAAGACGCTCGGCTACCTGCCCGACGTGAAGCTGCAGGCCGCGTCCTCCACCACGCCCGGTGTGGTCGTCTCCGCCACCGACCCCGATCCCGAGCAGGCGGCCAAAGAAGCCAACGACTTCGCCGAGGCCTACGTGGCCGAGCGGCGCCGGATCACCAACGAGGACCTAGCCGCGGCCATCAGCGAGATCGAGTCGCAGATGGGCGACCTCGCCGTCGACGTGGCCGAGGCCCAACGCCAGATCCAGGAGCTGATGGTCGAGATCGACGAGACGCCGGCCTCCGACCAGGCCCGCATCCGCCTGCTCCAGGCCCAGATCGACCAGCTCCAGGTCCGGGCCGACCCGGCCAACGAGGCCACCCGCCAGGCCACGCTGCAGGGCAAGCTCGACCAGCTCCAGACGGCCCTCACCTCCACCACCGGTCGCGGTCGCCTGGTGGTGGCCACCGCCTCCGTGCCGAGAGAGCCCGTGTCACCCACGCCGGCGCGAGACGCCACGCTCGCCCTGTTCGCCGGCCTGGCGCTCGGCGTGGCCGCCGCCTTCGTGCGTGACTACTCCGACGACACCCTGCGCACCAAGGAAGACCTCGACGCCGCCACCGGCGGCGTCCCGGTGCTGGGCATCATCCCCGCCATCGACGAATGGCGAGATCGCAAGACCGCCCTGCTGGAGACGGTGAGCCATCCCAACTCGGCCGCCTCGGAGGCGTACCGCGGGCTGCGCACCTCCATCGAGTTCGTGGCGGTCGACCAGAAGGTCGACGTCATCCACGTCACCAGCTCCACCTCGGGCGAGGGCAAGAGCACCACGTCGGCCAACCTGGCCGTCACCCTGGCCCGGGCCGGCAAGCGGGTCATCCTGATCGACTGCGACCTGCGCCGCCCCCGGCTCCACCACTTCTTCGGCATGGACAACGCCGTGGGCTTCACCTCCGTGGTGCTCGGCAGCTCCCGCATCGAGGACGCCCTGCAGACCGTGCCGGGGGTGCCCGGCCTGCTGGTGCTCCCCTCGGGCCCACCGCCCCCCAACCCGTCGGAGCTGCTGTCCACCAAGACGGTGCGCACCAAGCTCGACGCGCTGGCCCGGTCCTCGGACTACGTGGTCATCGACTCGCCGCCGCTGCTGCCCGTGTCGGACTCCGTGGTGATCTCCAGCCTGGCCGACGTCACCCTGCTGGTGGTCACGGCCCGCACCACCGCCCGGCGCTCGCTCCAGCGCTCCATCGAGATGCTCACCCAGGTCAACGCCCCGCTCGAAGGCCTGGTCTTCAACGGGGTCGGCTCCGAAGGCACCTACGGCTACGGGTACGGCTACGGCTACACGGCCTACGCACCGAGCCGCGCCGAGCGGGCGGCCCGCTCCAAGCGAGACAACGACACCACCCCCGAGTTGAACGGGAACGGCTCGAGCGCCAACGGCACGGGCATGCCGACCAAGGCTCCCTCCCACGTCGAGTACTGATCCCCACCGGCCGGCCCCGCCCCGGCTCGGGTCTCGTACACTCCCACCGACGCCGTCGCACCGACGGCGAGGGACGACCTGCAGGGGCAGCAATGACCGGATGGAACTACGCGGAGCTGTGGGAGACGATCGCGGAGCAGATCCCCGACGCCCCCGCCCAGATCCAAGGCAGCCGGTCGATCGCCTGGGGTGAGTGGGACCGGCGGGCCAACGGTGTGGCCCACACGCTGCTCGCGGCCGACCTGGCCGAGCAGGACAAGGTGGCCCAGTACCTCCACAACTGTCCCGAGTACCTGGAATCGATGTACGCGGCGTGGAAGGCCG
>DAIMFV010000047.1:0-18331 GCA_036724365.1 Acidimicrobiales bacterium
CCGCGATCCGCTCGGCCACGTCGTCGGCCACGGCCGCGGGTGCGGTGCGGTAGGCGGCGACGTCGTGCACCTCCCAGCCCATGGCGCGCAGGGCGTCGGGCAGTTCGGTGCGGGCCACCTCGGCCCGGGCCAACAGCACCCGGCCCCCTTCCGGCGGCGGGGCGGGGAACGCCTCGATCAGGCCCTCGGCCACGAACCGCTCGGGCACCAGGTCGGCCACGATCCGCCGGGCCGCCAGGGCCTCGGCCGTGGCCGTGCCCACCGCCGCCACCCGGACGCCGGCCAGCACCCGGGCGTCGGGCAGGTGGTCGAAGGTGCGCTCCACCCCGTTGACCGACGTGACCACCAGCCAGTCGTAGGCGCCGGTGCCCGAGGACAGCTCGTCCACTGCAGCCCGCAACGCGGCACCGCCGTCGGACGGGTCGACCACCTCGATGGTGGGGGCCTCGATCACCGACGCCCCCAGGGACCGCAGCTCGTGGGCGAACGCCGACGCCTGGGCCCGGGCCCGGGTGACGACCACGGTGCGACCGAACAGCGGCCGGCCCTCGAACCAGTTCAGGTCCTCGGCCGCCACCTGCCCCACCACGATGACCGACGGGGCCTCCAACGGGTGATCGGCCAGGGTGGCGAGGGTGGCGCGCACGGTGTGCTGGTTGGGCCGGGAACCCCACCGCACGGCCGCCGCGGGGGTCTCGGGCGACCGGCCCGCGGCCAGCAGGCGCTCGGCGATCTGCGGCCAGCGGCCCACCCCCATGAGGATCACGAGCGTGCCACCGGTGTTGGCCACCGCGCCCCAGTCGACGGTGCCGTCGCCGCTGGACGGATCCTCGTGACCGGTGACCACCGTGAACGACGTCGACGAGAACCGCTGGGTGACGGGGATGCCGCCGTAGGCCGGCACCGCCAGCGCCGAGGTGATGCCCGGCACCACCTCGTACGGCACGCCGGCGGCGGCCAGGGCGTGGGCCTCCTCGCTCCCCCGGGCGAACACGAACGGGTCACCACCTTTGAGGCGCACCACGGTCTGGCCGGTCAGGCCCCGCTCCACCAGCAGCGCGTTGATGTCGTCCTGGGTCATGCGGTGGTGGCGGGGCGCCTTGCCCACGTCGATCCGCTCCGCCGTGTCGGGCGCCAGCTCGAGCAGCTCCACGGCTGAAAGCCGGTCGTGCACCACCACGTCGGCGAGCCGAAGCACCTCGGCCCCGCGCAGGGTGAGCAACCCGGGATCGCCGGGCCCGGCACCGACGAGGTAGACGGTCACGACGCGACCCTACGAGGTGGGAGCCCTGGCGGCCGGAGCCGTCACCACCGTGGCCGATTGCCGGTCCGGGTACCGACCGGTGCATCGGTCGTGCCCTGGCGGCGGTCCACCGACGCGAACACGAGAGCACTGGCGACGCCGGCCACCACCACCACGCCCATCAAGGCACCCCGTACGCGTGCGTCGTCGTTGCACGCCGCCTCGGCGTCGAAGAAGTCGGAGCCGCCGGTCTCGGCGGCGGGCCGCACCAGCTGGGCGACCGGTGGTCGCTCGCAGTCGTAGCTGGCGCCACCGGTCGGCAGGAAGGCCAGAACGACGAGGGCCAGCAGGCTGAGGGCACCCACCGCCGCCAGCGTCCGCGTCATCGACACCACCTACTGCGTCGCACCCGATCGGGGACCTGGGTCAGCCCACGTCGAGCGCAGTGCGCAGGACACGGGCGGTGTCGGTGCCGAGGGTGACCGGGTCGGTACCGGTGGCGGTGTGGCGCACCAGGTGGGCGCCGGGCTCGCCGGACTCGGCCAGCACGCCGGTGAGGGTGATGGTCCCCGCGACCTGGTCGTGGTCGAGCACGGCGTGGGCCCCGGCCGGCAGGTCGCAGTCGCCACCCAGCTCGGCGAGGAAGGTCCGCTCGGCGTCGACCCGGCGACGGGACGGGGCGTGCTCGATCACCCGCACCAGGGCGTTGACGGCCACGTCGTCGGCCCGGCACTCCACCGCCAGGGCCCCCTGGGCCACCTGGGGCACCAGCCGGTCCACGGCCAGGACCTCGCTCAGCCGGTCGGCCAGGCCGAGGCGCTCGAGGGCCACCGCCGCCACCACGATCGCTCCGCCGTCGGGCACCTTGGAGAGCCGGGTGGCCATGTTGCCGCGCAGTTCGACGAACGTGAGGTCGGGCCGGAGGGCGGCGAGCTGGGCCCGGCGGCGCTGGGAGCCGGTGGCCACCGTGGCACCCGTCGGCAACGAGTCGAGGGTGGACCCCACCAGCGCGTCGCGGGCGTCGCCCCGCTCGGGCACGCAGGCCAACCGCAGCCCGTCGACCGTGACGGCGGGCAGGTCCTTGGCCGAGTGGACGGCGAGGTCGGCGTCACCGCGGAGCACGGCGGCCTGCACCTCCTTGGCGAACACGCCCTTGCCCCCGAACGACGAGATCGGCACGTCGAGACGACGGTCGCCTTCGGTGTCGACCAGCACCACCTCCACCGACACCTGGGGCCAGGCCGTGGCCAACAGACCGGCCACGTGGGTGGCCTGCCAGACGGCGAGGGGACTCCCCCGCGAGGCGATGCGGAGCACCGGGTGGTCGCTCATGGGTGGACGGCGCCGGGCGGCTGGTCAGTCGAGGTCGTAGAGCTGGCGCATGGCATCGGCCAGGCGGTCGCCGGTGACGGACCCGGCGTGCTCCTTGAGCGTGACCGTGGGCCGGTGCAGCAACTTGTTGACCACGCCGTGCACCAGGGCCTCGACCGCCTCACGTTGGCGGGCGTCGAGCCCGTGGAGGCGCGTGTCGAAGCGGGCGACCTCACCGGCACGCACCTCGTCGGCCCACGTGTGGAGCGCCTTCACCACCGGCGCCGCCGAGCGGGCCGACGCCGCGCTGCGGTAGCGCTCGATCTCCTCGTTGATGATCGCCCGCACCGCGGCCATCTCGTGGCTGCGGCGGTCGATGCCGGCCTGGGCGAAGCGCCGGAGGTCGTCCATGTCGAGCAGGGTCACGCCGGGGAGCTCCCGCACCGAGGGCTCGACGTCTCGGGGCACGGCGATGTCGACGATCAGGAGCGGCCGACCGTGGCGGGCCTCCATGATCGGGGCGAAGTCGTCGTGCTCGACCACCGGCACCGAGGACCCCGTGGAGGTGAGGAGCACGTCGACGCTGGTGAGCGCAGCCGGCAGGTCGGCCAGGCGCACGGCGGTGCCACCCACCCGGTCGGCCAGGGTGCGGGCCTTGCGCCAGGTGCGGTTGGCCACCAGCACCTCGACGGCGCCGGCGGCCTGCAGCGAGGTGGCCATGCCCTCGGCCATCTCCCCGGCGCCGAGGATCAGCACCCGGGACCCGGTGAGGTCGCCCAGGTGCCCGGCGGCCATCTCCACCGCGGCGTGCGACACCGAGGCGGTACCCCGGGCGATGTCGGTCTCGGTGCGGGCCCGCTTGCCGGTCTCCAGGGCGTGGCGGAACAACAGGTTGAGGATGGGGCCGGCGGCCTGCTCCTCACCGGCCTGTTCCCACGCCCGGCGCACCTGGCCCAGGATCTCGGCCTCGCCGAGCACCGGGGAGTCGAGCCCGGCGGCCACCGAGAACAGGTGCTCCACCGCCTCGTTGTCGTAGTGGACGTAGAGGTGGTCGGAGAACTCGTCGGGGGCGACGAAGGCGAGGTCGGAGAAGAACCGGCGCACGTCGGAGTAGGCGCCGTGGAACCGCTCGGCGATGGCGTAGACCTCGGTGCGGTTGCAGGTGGACAGCACCACCACCTCGCCGAGGTGTTCGCGGGAGCTGAGGTCGTGCAGGGCCTTGGGCAGGTGGGCGCCGTCGACCGTGACCCGCTCGAACAGGTCGAGCGGCATGGTCCGGTGGTTCAATCCGATGACGACGACAGACACGCCTTCAGGCGCTCCTTGGCTACGGCTCTACGGCCTTCGCGGATGTCCACAAGCATTCCCGAATCCAGCAGCATCCGCCAATCGGGACGCGGTGACCGGGTCGACGCCACCGCCTCGTCCGGTGCCCCCGTCCCGGTAGCGACCCCGACCGCACCCTCGACGGCAGCCTCCCGGGCCATCTCCTCAGCCAGCTCGCCGGCCACCTCCGCCAGGAGGTCGAGGGCCTCGACGACCTCGGCGGGGACGGAGGCGGCGAGCAGGTCGCGCAACCAGGCCGCGGCCCCGGGGCTGACGCCCCCGGTGGACACCGCCACGGTCACCGCCCCGGCCCGGGCCACCGCCGGCACCGCGACGGGGCCGCCGGTGGGGTCGGAGGCGTCGTTGACCCACAGGCCGAGGCCGGACGCCAACCGGACCACCTCGGCGTTGACCGACCGGTCCGCGGTGGCGGCCACCACCAACCGCCAGGTCCGGCCCCGCTCGGGTTCCAGGAGGGCGGGACCGAAGGGTTCGGCCAGGATCCGGAGGTGGCCGCCTTCGCCGCGGGCCTGGAGCCCAGCGGTGAGGTGGGGCGCCACCACGGTCACGCGGGCCCCGGCGTCGAGCAGCCCGCTCACCCGACGCTCGGCCACCGGGCCGCCCCCCACCACCAGGCAGTGGGCACCGTCGAGGTCGACCAGCACCGGGTAGCGCCGCGTCGGGTGCGTGGGGGCGCCGTCCATGCCGACCACCCGGGCTCAGGCCCGGGGGGACGCCTCCAGGTCGGCGGGCGCGTGCTGTTGGTAGAAGGAGAGGATCTGCAGCTCCAACGCCAGGTCGACCTTGCGCAACGAGGCCCCGGGCGGCACGGTGATCACCGCCGGCGCGAAGTTGAGGATCGACCGGATGCCGGCCGCCACCAGCTGGTCGGCCACGGTCTGGGCCGCGCCGGCGGGGGTGGCGATGATGCCGATGGCGATGCCCAGCTCCCGGGGCAGGCGGGGCAGGTCGTCGAAGTGGTGCACCTCGACGCCGTGGAACTGCTGGCCCACCTTGGAGGCGTCGGCGTCGATCAACGCCGCCACGGGGAACCCGCGCTCGGTGAACCCGCCGTAGTTGGCGAGGGCCTGGCCCAGGTTGCCGGCGCCCATGATCACCACGGGCCAGTCGTGGGTGAGGCCCAGCTCGCGGCTCATCTGGAACAGCAGGTACTCGACGTCGTAGCCCACGCCCCGGGTGCCGTAGGAGCCGAGGTAGGACAGGTCCTTGCGCACCTTGGCGGCGTTCACCCCGGCCATCTCGGCCAGTCGCTCCGAGGAGACGGTGGTGGTCTTCTCGTCGACCAGCTCGGCGAGGCTGCGCAGGTAGACGGGCAGCCGGGCCACGGTGGCCTCAGGGATGTGTCGGGTCCGATCGGGCATGCGGCGCCGAACCTATCCCTCTCGTGCACGAGTTCACAAAGACCGTCGGGCCGGGCGACGCCCCGCCTCCCCGCTCAGGTCTCGAGCGGATGGATCGGCCGTCGTCGCGTCGATGTGGTCGGACCTCGGCTGGCGCCTCGGCTCACCCACCGTGCTCGTCTGGTCGGCTCGCCTCCGCACTCAGCGCAGGGCCCGCCGGAGGACCTTGCCGGACAGGTTCTGGGGCAGGGCGTCGACGAAGTTGACCTTCTGCGGGCACTTGTAGCGGGCCAACTGGTCGGCGCAGTGCTCGATGACGGCGTCCTCCTCCAGGGCGTAGCCCGGGGTCGGCACCACGAAGGCCTTCACCGACTCGCCGGTGTGGGGGTGGGGCACGCCCACCACCGCGCACTCGGCCACGCCGGGCATCTCGCAGATGATCTCCTCGACCTCGGCCGGGAACACGTTGAAGCCCGACACGATGATGAGGTCCTTGGCCCGGTCGACCAGGTAGATCATGCCGTCGTCGTCGACCAGGGCCACGTCGCCGGTGTGGAGCCAGCCCTCGGCGTCGAGGGCGGCGTTGGTGGCCTCCTCGTCGTTCCAGTAGCCGTGGAACACGTTGGGGCCCCGCACCCAGATCTCGCCGGGATCGCCCACCAGGGCGTCCTCGCCATCGACGTCGACCAGGCGGATCTCCACGCCGTCGAGCGCGCTGCCCACCGAGCCCGGACGCCACGGCAGACCGAACGAGGTGGTGACCACCGGCGACGCCTCGGTGAGGCCGTAGCCCTCGCCCACCTCGAGCCCGAACCGCTCGCGCACCGCCGTGGCCACCTGCGGGTCGAGCGCCGCGGCGCCGGACATGGCGATGCCGACCGTGGCGAAGGCGTCGTCGGCCAGGTCGGTCATTGCGGCCCACGTGGACCACATGGTGGGGGCGCCCGCCAGCACGGTGACGCCGTACTTCTGGATGGCCTCGACCGCGGACGACGGATCGAACCGTTCCACGAGCACCACCGACGCACCCGCCTTGAGCGCGGTACCGAGCACCACGTTGAGCCCGAAGATGTGGAACAGGGGCAGCACCCCGAACCCGACGTCGTTGTGGTTGCCACCGTCACCGCGGAGCGCGATCACCTGGTCGATGCTGGACAGCAGGTTGCCGTGGCTGAGCATGGCCGCCTTGGGCGATCCGGCGGTGCCGCTGGTGAAGATCAGCACGGCGAGGTCGTCGTCTTCGCGCGACACCAGGGGTACGGGCTCGGCGCGGAGCAGGTCGTTGAAGTGGACGTCGCCGCCGTCGTGCCCCTCGCCGTGGACCACGAACTCCAGGGCGGGCAGCCGGTCCCGGTTGACCGCGTCGATGGTGGCGCGCCCCGACGGCCCGACCATGACCGCCCGCACGCCCACCGCCGACAGCTCACGCTCGAGCTCGCGCGCCGGGCTGAGCGGGTTCAGCGGCACGGCCACCGCCCCGATCCCGAGGATGGCCAGGTAGCTCGAGACGAAGTACCAGTTGTTGGCACACAAGATGCCCACCCGGTCGCCCGCCTCGATGCCCAGCCCCACGAGGCCGCCCCGCAGACCGGCCACCTGGTCGCGCAGCTCACCGTACGTGGTGACGTGTCCCCGGCTGATCAGAGCGACCGATGCCGCGTCGTGCGGCTCGATGATGCTGGCGAGATTCCCGAGGACCTCAGGAGGGGGGGGAAGGCCACCGGGACGGGGATGGACGAGCCCTAGTGGAGCACAGTTCGCGCCCCCCGTGCAGGTCCACCGCGGGAACCGCGCGGCGAGGACGACCCACGCGTACCGCGCGGTAGCTGCCACAATGCGTGTTCATGGTTGATCCGGTGCTGTCGTGCGAGGGGTTGACCCGTCGCTTTCCGAGCGGCACCGCACTCGACGGCCTCACCCTCGATGCCCGCCCCGGCGAGGTGCTCGCCCTCCTCGGCCCCAACGGCGCCGGCAAGACCACCACCATGCGACTCCTGAACGGGGTGCTCGAACCCGACGCCGGCACCGCCACCGTGCTCGGGCTTGACCCCTGGCGCCAGGGCGACGAGCTGCGGTCGCGGACCGGGGTGCTCACCGAGAACGCCGGGCTCGACGAGCGGCTGACCGCCCTGGAGAACCTGACCTTCGTGGCTCGAATCCGCGGCATGGAGCCCGAGACGGCGACCGCAAGGGCGATGGAGCTGCTCGACCGCTTCGGCATGGCCCACCGTGCCGACGTCCGCGTCCAGGGCTTCTCCACCGGCCAGCGCAAGCGGGTGGCCCTGGCCCGGGCCCTGCTGCACGACCCCGAGCTCCTCTTCCTCGACGAACCCACGTCGGGACTCGACCCGGTGGCCACCCGCGACGTGGTGGAGCTGATCGGGTCGCTCGCCGCCGAGCACGGTCGCACCGTGGTGCTGTGCACCCACTTCCTCGGCGAGGCCGGCCGGCTGGCCTCACGCATGGCCGTGCTGTTCAGCGGCCACCTCCACGCCTTCGGCACCCCCGAGGAGTTGGCCAACGAGCTGTGGACCGGCACCGAGGTGCGCATCGACCTCGGCCACCAGGCCGGCGCCGACCTGCTGTCGTCGATGGGCGCCCTCACCCACGTGGTGCAGTGCGTCCCCGTGGATCGGGGTCTGCTGGCCCGCGTCACCGACCAGGAGGCCGTGCCGGCTCTGGTCGCGGCGTGCGTGGCGGCCGGCGAGCGCGTGTACGCGGCCGAGCCCCGCCAGCCGAACCTGGAAGACGTGTACTTCGAGATCGAAGCCCGGTCGGCCCGCCTCGGCCCCACCGGCGACCTGCCGGGGGTGTTCCGATGAACACGGCCGTGATCCGGGCCCTGCTCGCCCGGGACCTGGGCATGATCCGACGGTCCCGCGCCCTCATGCTCCCCATGCTGTTCCTGCCCACCCTGCTGCTGGTGGTGCTGCCGGCCGCCATCGGCCTCGCGGCCCGGGAGCGGACGCTCGACGTGGAGACCTTCGTGAACATGCTCCCGGCCGGCATCGCCGACCCGATACTGGAGGCCCCGCCCGACGAGCGGCTGATCCTCCTCGTGCTGGGCTACATGGTGGCGCCGCTGTTCCTGATCGTGCCGCTGATGGTGTCGTCGGTGCTCGCCGCCGACACCTTCGCCGGCGAGAAGGAACGCAAGACGCTCGAGACGCTCCTCCACCTGCCCGTCTCGGACCGAGACCTCTACGTGGCCAAGCTGCTCAGCACGTTCCTGCCCAGCACGGCGGTGGCGTGGGTGGGGTTCGTCGTGTTCTGCGTGGTGTCGAACGTGGTCTGCTGGCCGGTGATGCAACGGATCTTCATCCCCACCGGCACGTGGCTGCTGGTGATCTTCTGGCTGGCGCCCGCCGTGGCCGCCCTGGGCCTGGGCGTCATGGTGCGCGTGTCGCTGCGGGTCGAGAACACCCAGGAGGCCCAGCAGCTCGGCGGCGCGGTGGTGCTGCCGCTCGTGGTGCTGGCCGTGGGTCAGACCACCGGCCTCCTGATCGCCGGCCCGGTGGTGACGGTGTTCGTCGGGTTCCTGGTGTGGCTGATCGCCGGCACCTTGAACTGGCGCGGCATGCGCGCCTACCGCCGCAACACCATGGCCGCCCGCCTGTAGCCGTCCGATCGCCTGCACCCCGGGCCGGCGCACCCCGGGCCGGCGCACCCCGGCCGGTGGGGCCGACCGGCCGTGGCGACTGCTGCCGAGACCAGGAACGTTTGCGTCGTTTGCCCGGCCGGGTCTCCCGCTCCGCGACCACCGATGCCAACGGCGCAAACGCCGCTCGGGCTCCGCAGCGAAGCGAGGAACTGCCCGAACGGAACCAGCAACTGAGCGCCGGAGGCGCACCACGAGCTCGGCAGCGACAGATGTGCGGCGCGACCACCTACCACGCCAACGATGCCGGTCACGGCCCTACGCCAGGATGACGAGTTGGAGCGTGGCGGCGCCGAGGATCAGCAGCAACAGCACGGCGAGCACGATGGTGGTGCCCTGCCTCATCGCCGGGCCCCCAGCTGCACCGGGGTGACCGCGCCGGCCGGGGCGGACCCGTCGCCGTCGCCATCGCCGCGCACCAGGCGGACCTCGTCGCCGGTGCCGATGCGCAGCTCCTCGGCGGCCGACGAGCGATTGACCGCCATCGACACCAGCCCGTAGGAGTCGACGATCAGGCCGATCTCGCCCACCGGCACCTCGGCGTAGGTGGTGCGGCGGATGCCGGTGCGGACCCGCTTGTCGAACCGCAGCTCGATGCGGTCGCCCAGGCCCTCGATCTCGGCGGGGTCGACGTTGAGCTGGAGGTTGCCGAACTGGTCGGTCCACAGGACCTCGGCGATCAGCTCGTCGCCCTCCTCGCGTGTGATCGGGATCATGCCCGGCGTGAGGGCGTAGGGGTCGATCTCGGGACCCAGCTCGGCGAGGTCGACCCCGTTGCAGAGGTGGGCGGCGACCGGGGCGAACACGTCGCGACCGGCGAAGGTGGGGCCGGGAGCGGGCAGCTGGAACTCGGGCTCGGTGAGCTCGACCGCCCGGGTGGCCCCACCCACCATGGCCACAGCCGGGGCCAGCAGGCCGTTGTCGGGACCCACCAGGATCGACGCCCCGTCGCCCACCTCCACCGCGATGGCCCGACGAGCGGTGCCCACCGCCGGATCGACCACGGCCAGCACCACGCCCGGGGCCAGGTACTGGGCTGACCGGGCCAGGGTGAGTCCGCCGGATCGCACGTCGTGGGCCGGCACGTGGTGGCTCAGGTCGATCACCCGGACCTCGGGGGCGATCTGGCGGATCACCGAGTGGACCACGCCCACGAACTCGTCGGTGGTGCCGTAGTCGGAGAGGAAGGAGATCGTGTCGAAGCGCACAGCACCCCCGAGGATAGGGGCCGACCGCCACGCCGCCCCATGCGGCCCCTTCGGAGCCGGCGGGCTCCGGGTCAGCCGAGCTCGGCGCTGCGGGTGGTGGCGGCGACCACGGCGTCGGTGAAGGCGGCGCGCACGCCGGCGGCCTCCAGGGCCCGCAGGCCGGCCGCGGTGGTGCCGCCCGGGGAGGTGACGTTGGCGCGCAGCTCGGCCGCGGGGGTGCCGGTGGCCAGCAGCTCCGCCGCCCCGCGCAGGGTCTGGACGGCCAGGTCGGTGGCCACCGGACGGGTGAGGCCCACCAGCTCACCGGCGTCGATCAGAGCCTCGGGCACCAGGAACACGTACGCCGGCCCGGAGCCCGACAGGCCGGTGACGGCGTCGATCTGGCTCTCGGCCACCCGGACCACCGTGCCCACCGCACCCAGCACCTGTTCGGCCCAGTCCAGGTCGGCGTCGGTGGCGGCCGCCCCACCGGCGATGGCCGACGCCCCGGCCCCCACCATGGCGGGCGTGTTGGGCATGGCCCGCACCACGGCCGTGCCCTCGGGCACCTCGGCCTCCATGGTGGCCAGGCGTACGCCGGCGGCGATGGACAGGATGCGGCGCACCCCGACCGCCCCGAGGGCCCGGCAGACCTCGGCCACCTGCTGGGGCTTCACCGCCACCACCGCGTCGGCGGGCACGGAGTCGTGCAGGTGGTCCACCGCGGGCACCAGGACCAGCCCGGGGAACCGCTCGGCCAGCTCGGCCCGGCGGGGCTCGTAGGGCTCGGCCACCACCACGTCGGCGGCCTCGGCGAAGCCACCGGCCAACAGGCCACCCACGAGGGCTTCGCCCATCTTCCCGCCACCAACCACCAGGAGCGTCGTCATGGCCCGCACGCTAGGCGGGCGACCCCCCGGCGGCCGACGTGGTTGGCCGAGGGGTCGGCCGTGGGGTTGGCCGGTCGGGTGCACCTTCCCCGATCCACCCGACCGGCCGAGCCGGCACCGTAGATCAGAACTGCAGGAAAGGCAATGAGAAGACAGACAAGTCGGCCGCCCCGTCGGTATCAGGGGAAGCGGCTGGCGAAGCCGATGCGGAGGGCGGGGCGGAAGCACTGCTCCACGTAGGCGTAGAGCGAGCCCACGATGCGGTCGAGCTCCTCGTCAGTGACCATCCACACCGGGAGCTGGCCCCTGAGGAAGACCGCATCCTCGTCGCCGATGCAGAACGCGGCCCCGTGGAAGTGCCGGTTGCGGCGGAGCAGGTGCTCGTAGAACCGGGCGTGGTCCTCCTCGGGCGCAGGCATCACGTAGGTCTCGTACGACACCGTGCGCTGGTCGAGGGTGAGCCACACGGTGGTGACGTCCTTCTCCTCGCCGGCGAGGCGCAGGCGCCAGCGCCGTACCCCGGGCTCGCCGCGCTCGGCCTCGACCAGGATCGGGTTCTCGGCCCGTTGGCGCTCCAGCCAGGCCTCCACCCGCGCCTCGAGGTCGGCCAGCTCGGCGGGCGTGGCGACGCGCTCGCCGGGCTCAGGCGGCACAGCTGACCGGCACCCGGCTCGTGAGGTCGTGGTAGGTCCGACGGAGCCGGGCGGCGGCCGTGGACCACGTGTAGGTCCGGGCCCGGGTGGCGGCGGCGGCGCCCAGCTCACCGGCCAGGCGGGGATCGGCCAGCAGGCGGTGGATGGCGTCGGCGAAGGCGAGCGGATCCCGCTCGGCCACCAGCAGCCCGGTGAGGCCGTGGACCACCAGCGTGCGCAACCCTCCGACGGCGGCGGCCACCACCGGCACCCCGCACGCCGCGGCCTCCAGGGCCACCAGACCGAACGACTCGGAACGGCTCGGCACCACCACCACGTCTGCCGCCCGGTACCAGGTGGAGAGCAGGTGGTGGGGTTGGGGGTCCCGCCAGTCGATGTGGGCCGCCACGCCCAGCCGGTCGGCGAGGGCCCGCACCCGCGCCAGTTCGGCGGGACCCTCGGCGCCGCTCGGGCCGCCCACCACCACCAGCCGGGCGGTGTGGTGGCCGCGGGCCAGCAGGTGGGCCAGGGCGCCGATGGCCACGTCGAGGCCCTTGAGGGGCTGGATGCGGCCCACGAACAACAAAGTGGGCGCCACCGGATCGAGGCCCAGGGCCCGCCGGGCACCGCCCCGGTGGCCGGGGGCGAAGAAGGCGTGGTCCACCCCGGGCGGCACCACCTGGATGCGATCGGGGTCGGCCCCGTACAGCCGGCGGAGCTGCGACGACTCCGCCAGCGAGTTGGCCAGGATCACGTCGGAGCAGCCGATCACCTCGACCTCGGCGTCGACCCGCCGATCGGGTTCGGGGTCGCCGGTCTCGGCCTTCACCCGGGCCAGGGTGTGGAAGGTGGAGACCAGGGGCAGGTCGAGGGCGTGCTTCACCCGGTGGCCGGCCACCCCCGACAGCCAGTAGTTGGCGTGCACCACGTCGACGGGGCGGTGGCGCAGGTGGTCGATCAACGACTCGGTGAACTCCCCCACCACCTCCGGCAGCGACTCCTTGGCCAGGTCGGCGGGACCGGCGTCGACGTGCACCACCCGGAACCCGGGCTCCACCGCCACCTCGGTGGGCAGGTCGGCCGCCCAGCGCCGCACGTAGACGGTGGTGTCGACACCCGCCTGGGCCAGCGAGCCCGCCAGCTCCCGCACGTACACGTTCATGCCGCCGCTGTCGCCCACGCCGGGCTGGATCAGCGGCGAGGAGTGCAGGGAGACGACGGCGAGCTCGGTCACGTGGTTCAGGAACGCCCCGCGAGCGCCCCTGATTCCTGGTGCTCGGGGCCGTCTTCGTCGGGGTCGTCGTCGACCTCCGGGTCGGCCGGTTCCTCGACCTCCTCGACCGGGCCGAAACCGGCCGCCCGCCGCTCGGCCCGGAAGGTCTCGTAGATCTGCACGAGGGTCTTCTTCTGCTCTTCGCTCAGCCACGGATCCCGCCGGATCTCGTCGACGAGGTCGGTCTCACCCTCGCGGGGCTCGAGGATGCCGGCCCGCACGTAGAGGGTCTCCGAGCTGATCTCGAGGGCCCGGGCGATCTGCTGGAGGATCTCGGCCGACGGTTTGCGCAGGCCGCGCTCGATCTGGCTCAGGTAGGGGTTGGAGATGCCCGCCATCTCCGACAGCTTGCGCAGCGAGAGGTGGCCCACCCGTCGCTGCTCACGGATGAACTCTCCGAGATCGCGCCACCGCTCCTCGAGCTCGTTCATGGGTCAACGGTACGCCACCCCCGCCGACGGGCCGAAACCCGGATGGGACCCGAGTGGGTCAGTCGGTACCGGCGAGCAGGTCGTCGACGGTGGTCTCGCCGTCTCGGTAGCGGCGGGTGAGCTCGGCCTGCAGGGCGTCGATGCGGTCGAACAGGGCCCGCCGGAGCGTGGAGACCTCCAGCTCGAGCGCGGCCAGCTGCTCGGCGGCGCGGGCGAGGTCGCCGTCGGTCACCTGGTCGGGGTTGTCGAGGGCCGCCGCCTCGGTGATGGCATCGAGCTCGCTCACCAGGCGCCCGTGGAGCTCGCCGGGCTCCATCATCGACGGCATGCGACCGGGGCCGGGGGCGTGGATGCGGTCGGCGAGGATCTCGGGCAACCGGTCGACCAGGTCGGCCACGTCGTCGGGTGACCCGCCCTGGCGGCGACGGTCGATCTCGCCGGTGGCGATGTCGTGGCGACCCTGGACCAGACGGCGCAGGTAGGACAGCTGGGTCTCCACCAGCTGGCACTCGGCCCGACGCTCCCGGATCGCGGCGAGCCCGAGCCCGGCGAGGCCCGCGAGGTAGTCGTCGGCGAGGATCCGATCGAGCTCCTGGTCCATCAGGCCAACTGTAGGACCCGATCAGGCTGCCCGCTGGAGGTACAACCCCACCAGCCCGGCCCACGCCGGGGCGACGATCAGCAGCGAGTCGAGCCGGCGGAGGGCCGGCGCCCGCACGGAGGCGTTCGGCAGCATGGCCGAGGCCAGGAACTGCCCCGCCGGGCAGGCCAGTGCGGCGAGCAGGGCAAAGGTCCAGACGTCGGCGCCACGGAACGGCGGCACCCCGGTGACGGCCACCAGCGAGGCCACGGCGGCGATGAACAGTCCACCGGCGATCGGGCCCTCGAACCCGTTGCCGGCGCCCGAGCCCACCAGGTAGTCGCTGGCGTCGTACACCATCAAGAACAGCACCAGGATGATCACCGCGCCGATCTCGTAGTCGGCCAGCAGCACCATCGACGCGCTGGCGCCGCCACACACACCGGCCGCCAGCACGGTGTGCCCCGCCGCCGAGAGCACGGTGAGCTCACGGTCCTGACGGAGGGCCGCGGCGGCCACGGCTGCGGCCACCAGGGCCAGCAGGCCGGCGCCGACGGGCCGCACCCCGAGGGTGGCGAGCATGGGCAGGGTGGACGCCCCCAGAGCGGCCACCCACCGGTCGGACCCGCTGCGCAACGAGTGCCAGGCGTCGACCACCTGCATGGCGGCCACCCCGGCGACCACGGCGTACAGCGTGGCGAGGCCGTAGGGCCGCAGCGGCCGGAAGGCGAGGGCGAGGGCCACCGATGCGGCCCAGAGGATCCCGACGCGCACCCGCGGGCCCTGGGTGTCGTACACCACGCCGTAGCGCTGTCGGAACGCGGTGCGCGGCGACGGGGCCGGCGGGAGCAGCGCGGCGGCATCGGGTCGGGGCTTGCGGATCGGCCGGGGCCGGCCGGTGGGCGTGGTGTCGGTGGCGGGCTCGAGCGTGTCGGCTCCCGGGGTTCCCCGGGCCGGGGTGCGGGTGCCCGCTCCGCCGGGCGACGGGCCCGGGCGCGGCGTCGACCCGGCGGGCACCGGAGCCGGATCGCGGAACCGAACGGTGGAGGTGGCCGGTCCGCCGGACCGGGTCGGGGGCCTGGCCACCGTCGACGGGTCGGCGGCCCCGCGGCGCGGCCCGGGCGGGCGCGGGCCGGGCGCGCGCGGTCCGGAGGGCCCGGCGGCGGATCCGGCCGATGCCGGCGGTGCGTCGGCGGTGGGGCCCGGAGCGGGCGTCGGTGCGGCCCGGCTGCGGGGCGGGGTGGCGCGACCGGCGGGGGCTGGAGTCGGCTCGGCCGGGGCCGTGGTGCTCGGGCCGCCCGGGCGCGGCGGCCGACGGGGCGGCCGAGACGGGCCCGGCTCGGCCGCAGGCTCCTGGGCGGGGCCGCGGGGGCGGGGCGGTGGCTTGGGGCTCACCGGGCGCCGCCCGACACCGGGGGCAGCACGCCCACCTCGTCGTCGTCGGCCACGCGGGCCGTCCGATCGACCTCGATCCCGTTGACCCACACCTTGCAGGTGGGGAGCACCGCCTCGAAGTCGGCTCCGTAGCGCGCCACGGCCTCGGCGAGGACGTCGGCCACCGTGTCGCCGGGCAGGTGATCTCGGCCGGTGCCGGCGGCGGTGCGGGCGGCGGCGAACAGCCGGAGGACAGCCATGGCGGGAGTTGACGTTACCGGGACGCCCGCCCGCTCCCCATTCGGAGCCCGGACCCGGGTCCGTTACCGTGACCGCCCGATGACCCGGATCCTGCTCGTCCGCCACGGCGAATCCACCTGGAACGCCGACGGCCGCTGGCAGGGCCAGGCCGACCCACCCCTCAGCGACCTGGGTCGCAGCCAGGCCGCCGAGGCCGCGCTGCGGGTGGGGACCGTCGACGCCATCGTCACCTCCGACCTGCAGCGGGCCGCCGACACCGGGGTCATCCTGGCCCGGCTCCTCGGGGTGGATCACGTGGCCACCGAGTGGCGGCTGCGCGAGCGCGACGCCGGCCCCCTGTCTGGCCTGACCCGCGCCGAGGTCCACGCCCGGTTCCCCGGGCTGCTCGCCGACGACCCGACCGGCTTCGAGCCCGGACCCGACGGGGGACCACGCTGGCCCGACGGATGGGAGTCCGACGACGACCTGTGGGATCGGCTCCACATCGCGCTCACCGCGCTGGCCCGACTGGTGCCCGACGGCGACGTGCTCGCCGTGAGCCACGGCGGCGTGGTCTACGCGCTGGAGCGGCGACTGGGTGCCCTGGGCCGGCCCCGGCTGTCCAACCTCGACGGCGTGCACCTGGAGGTGACCGAGGACGGCGACGTCACGGTGGGCGAACGGATCTCGCTGGTCGATCCAACCCACACCGTGCCGATCGAGTCGGACCGGATCTGATCCCCCGGGTCCCGGTAGGGGTGCCGGCGACCAGCTGCTGCCACGAAGGCACACCCGACCCCGGTTCGGCACCCGGGGCGCCGCTGACCGGATCCACCCGGCGGGCGCTCGACGCGTCGCATAGGCACTCCGCGGACAGGTCGCCCGCCGTCGCGTCGATGTTGGTTGGACCTCGGCTGGCGCCTCGGTTCACCCCATCGTGCTCATCTGGTCGGCTCGCCTATCGGCTCGCCTCCATACTGGGGCGATCGAACCCAGCCCCACACCCAGTGACACGGACCGACCCCCCGGGTCCCGGCCGGACTCCTCCGCCGACGAGGCGACCGACGCCGGCGACCAGTACCCGGCCCTGGTGGCCGGGCTGGCGGCCCGCCGGGCCACCTGGCAGGCATCGGCGGGGCTGGGGGCGGCCGGACGGCCCCTGCTGCACCAGATCGGCCTGGCCTCCTGGTCGCTGCTGGGGGTCATCGCGCTCACCTCGGTGGTGGTGCTGGCGCTGGCGGCGGTCAGCTCGGTGGTGCTCCCCCTCCTCTTCGCCGCGGTGCTCGCCGTGCTGTTCCGCCCCCTGGCCGGACGCCTCGAACGCCGGGGCGTGCCGGCGGCCGCAGCCGCCGGCATCGTGGTGGCGGGTCTCGTCCTCGTGTGCGCCGCCGTGGTGGGGCTCACGGTGAAGGGCATCGTGGACCAGAGCGACCGCCTCACCGATGAGTTCGAGGCCGCCCTGGTCGAGCTCGATGTGAGCGACGAGGACATCGCCGACCTCCGCCAGCAACTGGAGGAGCTGGACCCCAGCGTGCGGTCGGGCCTGGCCAAGGTGGCCACCACCGGAGCCCGGGCCGTGGCGGGGTTCGCGGTGGGGGCGCTGCTCGGCGTGCTGATCATGTACTACCTGATCAAGGACGGGCCGGCCCTCCGGCGATCGCTTGTGCGACGGGTTCCGCCCGCCCAGTCGCGCGACCTCGACGCCTTCGTGTCCGACACCTGCTACGTGCTGCGGCGGTACTGGCTGGGACGCAGCATCGTGTCGGGCATCGTGGCCACCGTGGTGGGCGGCGCCGCCCTGCTCCTCGGCCTGCCACTGGTGCCCACCCTGGTGGTGGTCACCTTCCTCGGTGGGTTCATCCCCTACGTGGGCGCGGTGATCGGCGGCACGCTGGCGGTGATCCTCGGCCTGGGCAGCGGCGGCATCGGAGCCGCGGTCACGATGCTGGTCGTGGCGCTGGTGGCCAACCTGGTGATCGAGAACCTGGTGGAGCCGATGGTCACCGGGCGCACCCTGCAGATCCATCCGTTGACGGTCCTGGTGGTCACCACCATCGGCGGCATCGTGGGCGGCGTGGTGGGGCTGGTGATGGCCGTGCCGCTGGCGGTGATCGGGGTGCGGGCGCTCCCCGCCCTGCGCCGCGCCCTCGACGACCGGGACGACCGTGATGACCGGGACGACCGCCCGATCGACGCCGAGGTTCCGGCCGGCGCCCAGCCAACAGCCCCGGGCCCCCCGGCCAACTGAGGCCGAACGCTCGGGTGGTCCGTCGGCCGGGCGGTGAAGCCGACCGGGCGGGACGGGGTGCGGGCCGGGGCCGGTCAGGCGATGGACGGCAGGTGGGCGTCGCAGCTCCGGCGGACCGGGTCGACGGCGAGCGCCGGGGGTGGGAGCACGGCCCCGCAGACGGCGCACGACCCGTAGGACCCGTCGTCGAGGGCGGCCAGGGCCACCCCCACCGCGTCGAGGTCGGCCTCCAGCCGGCCCAGGAGCTCGAGGTCGATGTGCTCGTCGTCGACAGGAGCAGCCGCGCCGGTGGGCGCGGCGTCGGCGGACAGGCCACCGGTCTCGGCGGGGGCTGCGTCGTCGGTCAGCGGATCATCGGTCAGCGAGTCATCGGTCAGCGGGTCATCGGTCAGCGGATCATCGGTCGCCAGGTCCGGGGTCACCAGGTCGTCCCGCTGCGGGTCACCGATCTCCACGCCCTCGGGCAGGAACGCGGCCAAGCCGACCTCGAGCGAGACGGTCGGGTCGGCGGACGTCGAGGCGGGTGGGACCGCAGGCGGGGCCTCGGGTTCGAACCCGGTCGGGTCATCGGATCGGC
>DAIMFV010000048.1:0-14789 GCA_036724365.1 Acidimicrobiales bacterium
TCCGGACGCCGAGGTGACCGGCCCGGCCAACTACGGGTTCTGGGGGTTCGAGACGTTGCAGAGCGCGCCCGACGCCGCCGGCAAGGGCAACTTCCTGGACCACTGGCTCCAACAGATGCAGGCCGCGGGGACCGCCGCGGGCCGGCGGCTGGTGGATGACCTGGACCTGCACTGGTACCCGGAGGCCACCGGTGGCGGTACGCGGATCACCAGCAGCAGTGGTGCCGCCGCCGTGGCCGCCGCCCGGGTGCAGGCCCCCCGCTCGCTGTGGGACCCCACCTACGTGGAGAACAGCTGGATCACCAACGACTACCTGGGCGGACCGATCGAGCTGCTGCCCACCGTCCAAGGACGGATCGACGCCCACTATCCGGGGACCGGCATCGCCCTGACCGAATGGAATTACGGGGGTGGCGGGCACATCTCCGGGGCCCTCGCCTCGGCCGACGTGTTGGGCATATTCGGCCGCCAGGGTGTGCGGCTGGCCACCCTGTGGGAGCTGAACGCCGACGAGAGCTTCACCTACGCCGCCTTCCGGGCGTTCCGGAACTACGACGGGGCCGGTGGCCGGTTCGGCGACACGTCGGTGCGGTCCACCACCTCGGACCAGGGCGCCGTGTCGGTGCACGCCAGCGTCGACGCCGCCGACCCCGAGCACGTGGTGATCATCGCCATCAACAAGGCCACCACCGCCCGCACCGCCGGCATCGCCCTCACCCACACCAAGGCGTTCCCGACGGCGCGGGTCTACACGGTGACCGCCGCCGGAGGTGCCGCCGTCCAACCGGCCGGCACCATAACCGCGGTGGCCACCAACGCGTGGAACACCACCCTGCCCGCCAGCAGCATCACCGTGATCGTGCCCCAGCCACCGGCGGCCTGAGGCACGGGCCCCCGCCCGCCTAGGACCCGGCGAGGAAGGCCGGGACGCGGTCCTTGGGGCGACCGATGATGGCGCGGTCGCCCCGCACCAGCACCGGGCGTTGCATGAGCCGGGGGTGGGCCACCAGGAGGTCGGCCACCGCCTCGGGGCTGGTGTAGTCGGCCGCGTCGAGGCCCTGGTCGGCGAAGAAGCCGTCCTTGCGCACTAGATCGCCGGGCGGGTCCTCGGGTTTGGCGATCGGCTCGAGGAGGGCGGACCGGTCCAGCGGTGACTTGAGGTACTGCCCCACCTCGGCCGCGGCCCCGGCCGCCTCGATCTCGCCCAGCGCGTGCCGCGACGTGGAGCAGTTCGGGTTGTGGAACAGGGTGAGGTCGGCCATGAGGCGATGGTAGGGCGGGCCAGCCCTGGGTGGCCCCGCCAGGCGGGTCAGCCGCCGCCGGCCGGTGACGGGTAGCTGGGGGGCGCCTCATCGGGCGGCACCGCGTCGAGGATCGCCGGGGCGTTCTCCTCGATGAAGGCGTGAACGTCCTCTTTGGGCATCTCGCCCGGCAGGTACCGCTTGCCGCCGTCGGAGAACCGCATCATCCCCTTGCCCTGGTTGCCCTGCTCGTCGATGCCCTCGGCGTCGGCGTCCCACCAGATCTCCACCATGTCGTCGACGGCCAGGTAGTCGGTGTCGGTGTGGATGCCCCGGTTGCCGAAGGACACCTGGCCGCCCGTGGGCGTGCCACCCGAGGGCGGATAGGCGAACATGCCCGCCTCGAAGGTCTCGGGGGTGAGGTTGGGGCCGGCCATGTGCAACCCGAGCATGAGCAGCCGGATGGGCTCGAACACCACCTGGGCGGTCTTGATCGCCACCGCCTCCTCCCCGTAGTACCAGCGGTGCAGCCGCCGGGCCTCGGAGCTCTCCGGGGGCAGGCGCAACGGCAGGCTGGAGATGCCGAAGGCGTGGGCCCACTGGGTCTGGTCGTAATTGCGGCCCAGGGCGGTGGAGTCGGTGAGGACCGTGCCGGTGATGATCCACTCCGGGAAGTAGTTCTGGTCGGTGGCCGCCTTGGTGAGGTAGATCGGCATCACCGGGTCGCCCAGGAACACCACGGTGGTCACCCCCTTTTCCTTGAGGGAGCCGACGATCACCCGGGCCTGCTCGGCCAGTTCGGGGATGATCAGCTGGTAGGTGAGCCGGGCGGCCGGGGAGTAGCCCCGCTCCTTGCCCCGGCGGTCGGCCTCCTCGCTCACGCCCTTGAAGACCGGCGGATCCTCCTCGAAGTTCACCTGGCCGAAGACCCGGGTGCGGGTCTGCATCGCCGGGTCACCGGCGAACTCCGCCGGCCGGCCCATGAGCCGCTCGATCAGGTAGTCGCCCAGGTTCACCAGGTACTGCTCGGGGGTCTGGAGGTTGCCCCACATGTATGGGGCGTTCTCGCGGAACACCGAGTCGGGCACCGACAGGCCGCAGCCGATGCACAAGACGCCACGGCTGGCCAGCTCCTCGGCGTAGGCCCCCTGCTGGCCGGGGCCGCCCACCGAGGCGAACGCGCCGATCTCCTCGGCCACCTTCACGGCGTCGGCGCGGGCTGCGGTCTCACTGGAACCCGAGCCCTTCATGCGCACGATCTCCAGGCTGCGACCCCACATCTCGTAGCGGTCCTCGAGCATCGCGTAGAGCTTGCCAACCGTCTCGGCCCGGACCTCGGGCGAGTCCGAGTTGGCCTGGAGGCTGGCCGACAGGTCGTCGTCGGCGGGCTCGTAGGCCACGATCGTGACGGTGTCGGGCGTGACGCCCTGACCGGTGTTGAGACCGGGCGCCCCCGGTCGGGCCACCAGGCACGGCGGCGAGTAGTTGGAGGGCACCGCGACGCGACCGGTCTCGGGATCGCATTCGGGGCCCCAGTCGTAGTCGTCGACCGTGCCGGCCTCCACCGCCTCGGCGTAGGAGATCGGCATGGCTGAGGCCTCGGTGGGAGGCACGGTGGACGACGGGCCGGCACCGGAGGAGACGGAGTCGTCGTCCCGGCCGGTGGAGGCCAGCACCGCCACCAGGGCGATGGCCACCAGCACGGCGGCGAGGGGCCCGAACCGGGCCAGCGCCGAGGCCCGGGGCACGGGGGTGGAGGTGGGCGGTGTCATGCAGGCTCCGGATGGGACGCGGCCGAGCGGCCGATGACGGCGGAGTCGCCTCCGAGGTAGGACGTGATCACGTCGGGGTGGGCCAGCACCTCAGCGGGCGGGCCCTCGGTGACGAACTGGCCCTGGTCGAGCGCCAACAGGCGGTCCGACACCGAGGAGATCAGGTTCATGTCGTGCTCGATCACCACGATGCTGGCCTGGAGGGCGTCGCGGATGCGCAACAGCAGCGGGCCCAAGGCCTCGGCCTCCCGTTGGGCGATGCCAGACGACGGCTCGTCGAGCAGCACCACCGACGGCCCGTGGGCCAGCACGCACCCGAGGTCGACCACCCGGCGCGACCCAGTGCTCAGCTCACCGATGAACTTGGACCGGAAGGCCTCCAGCCCGAGCAGGTCGATCAGCTCGTCGACGCGGTGGCGGGCCGCCAGCTCGCTGTCGACGAAGGCCGGCATCCGCAGGGCGGCGTTGAACGGGTCGCGCACGTCGAGCCACCGCTCCAACGCCACCAGCAGGGTGTCCTCGACCGTGAGCGACGGGAACAGGCGCGAGTCCTGGAAGCTGCGGCCCAGGCCCAGTGCGGCCCGGCGGTGCGGTGCCAGCTCCGACACGTCGACGCCGTCCAGCACCACACGGCCGGTGTCGGCCCGCAGGTAGCCCGACACCAGGTCGAGCAGGGTGGTCTTACCGGCACCGTTGGGTCCGATCAGCCCCAGCACCTCACCGGGGGCCACGTCGAACGACACCTCGCTCACGGCCCGGATGCCACCGAAGCTCACCGACACCCCGTCGACGTGCAGCGCGGTTCCCGTCCGCTCGGCCGCCACCGCGGACGGGGCGCGACCGGCGTCCGTGACCGCGCCCAGCCGCTCACCCGCACCGGTGAGGAACACCGACCGCAGCACGTCGGGCCGCTCGAGTAGTTCGGCGGTGGGGCCGTGGAACCGGATCTCGCCCTTCTCCATGAAGTAGGCGGTGTCGGCCACGGTGAGGGCCACGTTCACCGACTGCTCCACCAAGATGACGGTGGTGCCCTGGTCGCGGAGCGAGCGCACCACGTCGAGCAACTGCTCCACCACCACCGGCGCCAGGCCGAGCGACAGCTCGTCGATCATCAACAGCTTGGGCCGGTTCAGGAACGCCATGGCCAGCGCCAGCATCTGCTGCTGACCTCCGGAGAGGTCGGCCGCCGGGTCGTCGAGGCGCTCCGCCAGCACCGGGAAAAGCTCGAGCGCCTCATCCCGCCGCCTTGACCGGGTTGTCGCGTCGCTGCGGAGCATCCACCCGGCGGTGCGCAGGTTCTCGGCCACGGTGAGCGAGGGGAACACGCCCTGGCCGCCCGGCACCTGGGCGATGCCCAGCGGGGCGATCTCCTCGGGCGGGGCGTGGGTGATGTCTCGTCCGTCGAACACCACCGCGCCCCGGTCGGCGGGCACGACCCCGGAGATGGCCTTGAGCAGGGTGGACTTGCCGGCCCCGTTGGTGCCGAGCAGGGCGATGATCTGGCCCTCGGCCACGTCGAGGTCGATCCCGAAGAGGATGCGCACGTCGCCGTAGGCCACCTGCAGGTCTCGCACCCGCAGGAGGGGCAGCTCGCCGTCGGCGCGCTCCTGCAACATCTGGGCCCGGGTGGCGGCCCCGGTCCACACCTGGGCGATGTCGTCCTCGATCACCGAGCGGACCGAGGCGAGGAGGAAGCCACCGATGAGGAACACGGGCGGCATGGCGAGGAGCCCCCACCGGAAGCCGTGGTTGTCGCCCACCCAACCCACGAACGGGATGACCAACAACCCGGGCAGGATCCACAGGGCGCCGATGGAGAACCCCACCGAGCGGGCCCGCGGCGGGATCGCCAGCGACAACGACGCCATGACCCCCGGGCCCACGATGACCAGGGCACCGGCGATCAGGGCGTGCAGCGTGACCGCCACCCAGATGTTGGGAGCCAGGGCGAAGCCCACCGCCAGCACCGACGCCGCCACCGCGGCCACGCCGAGCACGTTGAAGATGGCGGCCGGACCCTTGACGAACGCCCGGGTGGTGAGGCGGGCCCCGAGGGCGATGCCCGCCAGCTCCACGAGCTGCACCGGCACGTTCGCCCACGCCCGGCGGATCTCGGTGAGATCGAAGGTGTCGGCGTACTGGAGGGCGGCCAGCGACGCGAAGCCCACGATCGACGCGGCCAGGAACGGCAGCGCCATGAAGATGCGGCGGAGGCTGCGGATGGTCCACACCATGCGGAGGGCCTCGGCGTACGACGGTGGTGGCTCTTCGAGGTTGGTGTCGGTGCCCAGGTTGGAGGCGGCGCGCTCGAAGTGGCCACGGCCCGGGTCGGTGAGCCGCAGGCCCAGCACCACCAACACCAGGGTTGGCGCCGCGAACACCAGGAACGGCACCCGCCAGTCGAAGGCCTGCGCGAGACCGGCGCCTATGAGCAGGCCGGCGATGGCGCCGATGCTGTTGGCGGCCCGGTGGAACGAGTACACGCGCGGCCGGCTGGCGATCGGGTAGTAGTCGGCCAGCAGGCTGTTGTGGGTGGGGAACACCACCGCCTGCCCGACGGCGGCGCCGGATCGCATGATCACGAGCATCCACATCGACAGGGCGAAGCCGGTGCCCAGGGAGAACGCCGCCCACACCGCCGCCCCGGCCAGCGCGATGCGCACCCGGTTGGAGCGGTCGGCCAGCGTGGCGATGGGGACGGTGAGCAGCAGGGCCACCGCACCGGCCATGGCCACCACCCAGAGGATGCCGACGTTGTCGAGCCCGAAGTCGTCTCGGATCTCGGGCAGGAGCACCGCGAACGCGGAGCGGTCGAGCTCGTCGGTCATGTTGAGGCCGAACAGCACCAGCAGCGGGTACCACCCGGCGGACCCCAGCCAGGCCGACCGCTTCGAGCGCTCCGGGCCGGTCCCGGTCTGCTCGCTCATCGCGGGCTGCCCTCGGACGCCCCCACCAGCGCGGCGCCGTCGGGTGCCTCCGGCAGGGCCACCTTCAGGGCCGGGGCCGCATCGGCGCCGGCCGTGTCGGCCACCAGGCTGGCCACCGTGATCCCGCGACGCTTGGCCAGGCGGCGCAGCCCGGCGTCACGCAGGCGGTAGAGCAGGTTCCCGAGGCCCCCGGGGGCCACCAGCAGCACGGCGAGCACACCCACCGCCGACGGCAGCAGCCGCCACCGGTCGGGCAGGAACCAGGTGCCGCCCTGCAGGTAGACGGCGCCGAGGACGGCACCGGCCAGCGAGCCGAGCCCGCCCACCACGGCCGCGGTGAACACGCCGATGCTCTCGGTGACCACGAACGGCCCCTCCGAGTAGCCCTGGTTGATGTGCACCAGGAGGCATCCGGCCACGGCGGCGAGGAACCCCGAGAGGGCGAAGCCGGTGAGCTTGGCCCGCACCACCGGCACCGCGTAGGCGGCGGCGCCCCGCTCGTTGTCGCGCACCGCCAGCAGCACCCGTCCGGTGCGGCTGCGCCGGATGCCGCGCACGGCGAGGAAGCCCAGCACCACCACGCCGAGCACGAACCAGTACATGGCGTCCTGGTCGGTGAGGTCGAAGGTGCGGAAGAGGTCGGGCCGCTCGAGCCGCTCGTTGGGGATCCACGACTGCTCGTTGCGGTTGAGCAGGTAGTTCGACGAGGCCAGCGAGAAGGCCAGGGTGGTCACCGCGAGGTACAGGCCCGGCAGGCGGAGGGCCGGGAGCCCCACCACCACCGCCACCACGGCGCCGGCCGACCCGGCCAGCAGCAACGCCAGGCTCAGGTCGAACCCCCAGGTGGAGGTGGCCACCGCCCCCACCGCGCCGCCGACGGCCACGAACGACATCTGCCCGAGCGACACCTGCCCGGCCCAGCCGGTGAGCACCACCACCGACAAGGTGATGAGGCAGAAGGCGGCGACGGTGGCGGCCTTCAGCTCGTTCGATGGTCCGAGGAAGACCGGCAGGGCGACGGCCGCGGCCAGCACCAGCAGCGGGCCGACGGCGCGGAGCACCCGGACCACGGTCAGCGAGGCCAGCTCCCGCGGGATGGGCCGCACCTCTTCGGCCGCGGTCCAGCTCGACACGGCGTCGGCGCTGGCCCGGGTGGTGGAGGCCCGCCGGACCACCAGCGACACGAGCACCACCGCGGCCAGCACCACGTACACCCGACCCGGGTTGCTCGGATAGGTGGCCCGCACCCCCTGTTCCAGGATCCGCAGGGCCACGGCCGACGCGGTGATGGCCGGGAGGTGGTCGAGTCGTCCGAGCACCAGGGCGGCCAGGGCGAACGTGAGGGCCTGGGGGCTGAGGGCGGCGCCGGCCCCGAACCCGAAGATGCCGGCGTGGAGGAAGACCCCGACGTAGGAGAGGACGGCGGCCAGCACCCAGACCAGGGTCTGCAGCCGCTTCACCGGCACCCCGAGGAGCGCGGCCCGGTCGCCCCGCTCGGCGCTGGCCCGCACGGCGATGCCGATGTCGGTGCCCTGGAGGAACAACGCCAGGGCCGCCATCAGGACCGGGGCCACCACCAGGGCGAGCAGCTCGGCGCCACCGAAGGTCTGGTTGCCGATCTCGATGCTGGCCTGGAACGGATCGGGCATGGTCTGGTCGGCGAAGATCGTCTTGCCCCACCAGCGCGGCAGGAGGGTGGCGGCCACCACCAGGAGCTGCGACACGCCGATGGTGGCCACGGTGAGCAGCAGCCGTGGCGCCCGGAAGAACCGGCGGACGATGGCCAGCTCGACCACGGCCCCCAACAGCACGGCGACCCCCAGGCCCAAGAACGCGCCCACCAGCCAGGGCAGGCCCGACACCGCCACCAGCCCCACCGCCACCGTGGTGGGCACCGTGCCGAGGTCGCCCTGGGAGAAGTTGAGGATCCGGTTGGCCCGATAGATCAGGGCCAGGCCCAGCGCCACCAGGGCGGTGAGCAGGCCCGACACCACCCCGAGCGACCACGGGCCGATCCCGGCCGGGAACACCACGAGTTGGAGGGCCACGATGGCCACCGCGGGCACGAAGGGCCGCACCTGTGGCAGGACTGCTGCGGCTGCGCCGGTTGAAGCTCGGGCCATCGGCGGCGTCGGCTCCCTCGTGGTCGTGTCCCCTGGTGAAACGCACCCACCGGCATCCCCCGAGCCCGGCAAGTTCGTGCACCATAGCTGCAAAAAGAACGCGTCACCGGGCGTCCGAGCGCACCCGCCACCAGCAACCCCGATGGGGATCAGGCGAAGGCGTCCGCCACCGCCTCGGCGGCATCGTCGAGGTCGAGGCGCGGCTCGTCGAAGCGGCGCACGTCGCGGAAGGTGCGGTCCCGACCCCGCGGGTCCACGAACCAGCCGTGCAGGCGCGCGGCCACCGCGGCGGCCAGCACCGGGGGCAGGTCGGTGAGCTCGCCGGACCGGAGCCCACCGTCGACCAGGAGCCGGCCGAGGTCGTAGAGGTCCGAGGCCCGCTTCTCGGGCTTGGACGACGCCCGGAGGGAGACGGTGGTGGCCTTCATGGCGATGAGCCCCGCGGTGGTGGCCCCCAGGCGCCCCTCGGGCCGCACCAGGACCTCGCCCGTCTCGTCGTCGGCGGCGGCGATGTCGAGTGTGGTGGCGGCGTCGTGGGCCCAGGTGTGGGCGACCGCGTTGAGCTCCAGGTCGGTGAGCCCCGTGCCGGGTTCGCCCAGCGCCGCCAGGTCCACCAGCAGGTCGTCGGCTCCCACGCCGGCCACGTCGATCACGTCCAGGTCGAGGTCGCCCTCGAAGGTGTACTGGCCGCCCCCCACGCTGGTGAGCGCCAGCCGGGCGATGGCGTCGTGGTAGCGGTCGAGGCCCCGGGCCAGCGCGTCGAGGTCGACCGTGGCCCGGTGCGGGGTACCCACCCGGCACATCACGGCGAGCCCACCGATGAGACGTAGCTCCGGCGGCAGCGACGCCAGCAGGGCCACCTCGCGGTGGGTGCTGCCGCCGCGTCGACCCGAGAGCACCACCGTCACGCCCCCACCCCGCTCACGTGGACGCCCCCGGCACGATCCCCCACGTCTCCACGATCTCCTGGCCGCGGGCCGGATCGGCCGCCAGGCGCAGGGCGCACACGATCGGGTGGGCCACGCGCCACGGGTGGGCGGTGGTGGGCGGGTGGTCGGTGTTCTCGGGCACCCAGCGCACCGGCGCCACCCGCACCCACGTGCGGGTGGGCCGACTCCGGTCGACCAGGCCCCGCAGGCGACGGATGGCGTGCTCGGAGCGGACGTAGCAGCGCGCCGGGAGGTCGCCGGCGGCCGGGATGCGGGCCCCGCCGAGGGTGGCGGCCCGCTCGTCGACCCGGGTGAGGGCGTCGGCGCCCGCCCGCTCGGCCACCTCGGCCAGCGGCACCGGCAACCCGGTCCAGCCGTCGTCGGGCCAGTGGGCCGCCGTCTCCCAGAACAGCTCGGGCAGGAGCGGCAGCCGGGTGGTGGGGCCGATCAGCCCGATGTCGGCGAAGCGGGCGATCTGCTCGTGGGTGGCCGCCACGCTCCGCCCGATGGCGCGGGCGGTGGACCGGGACCGGACCGCCTGGTCGGGGTGGACCAGCGCGGCGAGCGCCACCTCCAGGCCCACGGGCGTCCACGGGTTGCCGCCACCGTTCACCTCGCGGTGGCCGGCGACGGCCGACGGGCCGGTGCCGAACGGCGACTCGATGCGCAGGCCCACGGTCCACAGCCGGAGGTGGCCGCGACGGTCGAGCCAACCCCACCCGGCGCGGCGCAGGACCGCCCGCCCCGGTTCGCTGATGCGGTCGGCCACCACCATGGCCGGGAGGCGGGCCGGGGCCTCGCCCACCAACCGGGTGAGGTCGGCCGGCGTGGGGTGGGCCCGGGGGACCAGGTTGAGCACCTGGCGGGTGCCGTCGACGGTCAGGATGCCCTCGACCTCCCGCACGTCGAGCCCCAGCTCGCGCAGGGCGTCACCCACCTCACGCCCGAGGTCGACGTACTCCTGCGACTGCGCCGTCACGAACACCGAACACACCGTACGCCACCTGGTATCCGTACCACAACCCCGGTGTACGGGCCGTCACGAACACCGAACACCCACTTCGGGCCGCCTCCGACCACCCACCTGTCAGACGGCGAAGGGACCGGGCCCGAACGGATCGGCGAAGGGATCGGGTGCGACGACCGCGGCCTCGGGCTCCACGTAGCCGGCGTAGCCGTGGACCTCGAGCTCGTCGGCCAGTTCGGGGCCGCCGGTCACGACGATCTCGCCCCGGGCCAGGATGTGGACCACGTCGGGCTTGAGCTCCTGCAGGAGCCGGGTGTAGTGGGTGATGGCGAGCACGCCCAGCCCGGTCTCGGCAGTGGCGGCCTCCACCCGTCGGGCGCAGTCGCGGAGGGCGTCGACGTCGAGGCCAGAGTCGAGCTCGTCGAGGATGGCGATGCGCGGGGCCAGCACGCCGAGTTGGAGGGTCTCGTTGCGCTTCTTCTCGCCACCCGACAGGTCGACGTTGAGGTCACGCCCCACGAACCGCTCGTCGAAGTGGATGCGGGCGGCCTCGGCCGACACCATCGCCGGCACCGCCGCAGGGTCGCGGCCGCCGGCCTCGAACGCGGCCACCAGCACGTCTTCGAGCGAGACGCCGGGCACCTCGGTGGGGTACTGCATGGCGAGGAACAGCCCGGCCTGGGCCCGCTCCCACGTGTCCATGGCCAGCACATCGGCTCCGTCGAGGGTGATCGACCCGCCGAGCACCTCGTAGCCGGGCCGCCCCATGATCACGTGCGAGAGGGTGCTCTTGCCCGAGCCGTTGGGGCCCATGACGGCGTGGACCTCGCCACTTCGGACGATGAGGTCGATCCCCTTGAGGATCTCCTTGCCCTCCACGCCGGCACGCAGGCCACTGATGACGAGCTCAGCCACGGGACACCTCGGTTCCTTCCGACGCCAACGAGACCAGGACGCGGCCACCCTCGACCCGGGCGTCGTACACCGGCGTGGGCTTGGTGGCCGGGGGCACGTCGGGCATCCCCGTCACCAACGAGAAGCAACTGCCGTGCCGCCAGCACTCGATGTGCAGGGTGTCGGGGTCGACCTCGCCCTCGGCCAGGGAGGCCTCGGCGTGGGTGCACCGGTCGCCGATCACGTAGACCGCGTCGGCCACGCGCACCACGGCCAGGCGGTGGCCGTGCGTGTCGATCCGGCGGGCCTCGCCGTCGCCCAGGTCGTCGAAGGCGCACACGTCGATGGTGGTGGTGGCGGCGCTCATCGGAGGTCCTCCTCCACCGCATCGAGCTTGTCGTTGATGCGGTGGCGGACGTGGTCGACCACGGCGGGACCACCGGGCAGCTCGCGCACCACCTCGTCGAAGTAGCCGGCCATGATGAGCCGATCGGCCACGCGGGGCGGCACGCCTCGGCTCTCCAGGTAGAAGCGCTGTTCGGCGTCCACCGGCCCCACGGTGGAGGCGTGGCTGCACCGCACGTCGTTGGTCTCGATCTCCAGGTTGGGCACCGACTCGGCCCAGGCCGAATCGGACAGCTTCACGTTGCGGTTGGTCTGGAAGGCGTTGGTGCCCCGCGCCGCCTTGTCGACCCGGATCAGGCCGGTGTACACCGATCGGCTCCGGCCGCCGACGGCCCCCTTGAACAGCAGGTTGGAGGTGGTGTCGGGGGCGTCGTGGTGCTGGAAGGTGCGGAAGTCGAGCGTCTGGTCACCCGAGCCGAAGTAGGCGGCGAGCAGGTCGCCGTTGGCGCCCCGGCCGGCCAGGGTGCAGTCGGTGCGGATCCGGGCGTAGGAGCCCCCCAGCCCCACCAGGCCGGCGGCGAGGTCGGCCTCCTGGCCCACCCGGGCCACCAGGGAGCCGATCTGCCAGGCGTCGGGCCCGAGGTCCTGGACGTGGGCGTAGCGCAGGCGGGCGCCCCGGGCCAGGGCGGGCTCGGTGAGCGGCACCGGCAACACCGGGCCACCCGTGGACGGGACGTGGTCGACGACCCCGGCCTGGGCTCCCTCGGCCAGGCGCACCACCAGCCGGGGGAACACGGCCACACCGGGCCCGGTGAACACCTGCTCGATCCGGATCGGCTCGTCGAGCACCACCCCGCGGGGCACGCTCACCACCAGCGGATCGGCCGCGAAGGCGTCGTTCAACAGCGCGAAGACGTCGGGGCCCGCCCCGGCCACCGTGCCCAGGCCGGCCACCTCCTCGCTCAGCGAGGGCGCCGGCGCGACCACCACCCCCTGGGCCGTCCACTCGGCGGGCACCTCCCCCACCGAACTGGTGTGCCCCGGTGACCCGGCGGCCACCGGACCGAAGGCGGCCAGGTCGAGGTCTCCGATGCGGCTGTAGCGCCACACCTCTTCCTCGGCGCTCGGGAGCGTCGACGCCTCGAACGCCTCGGCCGCCCGGGCCCGGCGGGCGCGCAACCAGTCGGGACCAGCCAGCTCGGCGGCGGCGGTGGGGGTGAACGGGCTCAGGGGTCTGACCTTCCGTGGATGGTTCGCCTGGATGGTTCGGGCGGATGGTTCGGGCGGTGGATCGAGCCCGCGGACCAGGTCCGAGCCTACCGGCGGCGAACCCGAGTCCCAAAGGGTCGGGTGCCGTCCGCAGACCCCTGTTCCCCTGCCACACTGGCGCCCGTGCCCATGCGCCAGGACTGCAGGTTCTTCGAGTCACGCACGTACCCGAGCGGTGAGACCGTCCGCAAGTGCGACCTCGACCTGGCCCCCGAAGCCCCGTGGCGGGGCCCAGCCGACTGCCGCGCCTCCCAGCCCCGCCTGGCCGACGTGAACTGGGCCCACGGGTCCGCCGTCACGCCCCCCACCCCACCCCAGCCGGCGAGCCTCGACGACGAAGCCGCCGACGTGGCCGCCCTGCTCGACGCCGCCGAGGACATCCTCAACGCCGCCGGCCCCACGATCCTGGCCGAGGTCGAGGCCGAGGCCCAGGCCCGGCGAGGCGCCGACCGGTCGGGACGCGGCGGCGTGTTCGGACGGCTGTTCCGGCGCAAGCGGCCCTGACCGGGGCCTCCGCCCGGTCCGTTAGCCTGCCCTCCCGGTGGACAGCGCCCTGTACGAGACCTTCTCCCGGGACCAGTGGCGGGCCCGCCGGGCGGCCACCCCGCTCACCCTCGACGCCGCCGACCTCGACGAGCTCCGCGGCCTCAACGAGCGCCTCGACCTCGACGAGGGGGAGTCGGTGTACCTGCCGCTCTCGCGGTTCGTGAACCTCCACGTGGCGGCCCGCCAGTCCCGCCAGTCGGCGATGGCCGAGTTCCTCGGCCGTGACACGGGATCGGTGCCGTACATCATCGGCGTCGCCGGCAGCGTCGCCGTGGGCAAGAGCACCACCAGCCGCGTGCTGCAGGCCCTCCTGTCTCGCTGGCCCGACCACCCCCGCGTCGACCTCGTCACCACCGACGGCTTCCTCTACCCCAACGTCGAGCTGGAACGTCGCGACCTGCTCGCCCGCAAGGGGTTCCCCGAGAGCTACGACGTGCGACGGCTGCTGCAGTTCCTCCGGGACGTGAAGTCCGGCGTCGACGAGGTGCGGGCACCCACGTACTCGCACCTCACCTACGACGTGCAACCCCCCGAGCACGACGTGGTGGTCCGCCAACCCGACATCGTGATCGTGGAGGGGCTGAACGTGCTCCAGGTGGGCGGCGGCACCACCACGTTCGTGTCGGACTTCTTCGACACGTCGATCTACGTCGACGCCGCCGTGGCCGACGTGCGCCAGTGGTACGTGGAGCGGTTCCTCGCCCTGCGCACCACCGTGTTCCGCGACCCCCACTCCTACTTCGCCCGCTACGCCGGGCTCACCGACGAGCAGGCCACCGACACGGCCCTCGGCATCTGGCGCGACATCAACGAGGCCAACCTGGTGGCCAACATCGAACCCACCCGGGACCGGGCGGGCGTGGTGCTGCAGAAGGGCCCCGACCACCGCGTCACCACCGTCCGCCTCCGTCGGATCTGACCGGACCCGTCAACCCGTCAACCCGTCACCGAGCGGAGGGCCTCGGCCAGCAACGGCGCCACCTGGTGGGACGTGCCCACCGTGATGTGGCTCTCGTCGCGGAACACCCAGGTGCCGTCCACGTCGGTGCGACAGGTCGGCCCCGGGCACAGGGCCGGGCCCAGGTCGAGCACGATGGCCCGGTCCCGCCCCGCCACCGCCTCGAGCTCCGCCTCCCGGAACCGTGGCCCCATCGGCGCGGTGTCGACGGTGGCCCGTTCGGTGCCGCACCCCGACACGTCGAGGAGGATCCGCAGGCGGGCGCACTCGCCGAGCGGCTGCCAGCCGGTGAACCGCGGCACCGGCGTGACCACCACCACCCCGATCCCGAGCTCCTCGAGGCGGGCGACCGTGCGGGCCAGGCCGTCGCTCCAGACGGTGAGCTTGCCGTCGGGATCGGTGGCCCAGGGGCCGTCGCCCGGAGGCCGCAGCGCACTGGCGTCCTCGACCACCCGCAGGTCGGTGGCGCTGGCGAGGACCACCGCAGTCGGTCGGTCCCGGGCCAGGGCGGCGAGCTGGTCGCGGTAGAAGGCGCGGCACCCGTCGTCGACCTGGCCGACGCGTCGCAGCTCGACGTCGGCGAAGGGGCAGCCGGTGCGGGTGGCGATGGCCGCCTCCAACCCGAGCGAGGCCGACGCGTCCACGAACCCCTCCGAGAGGTGCCCGGCGTTGGAGTCGCCCAGCAGCACGGCCCGCCCAGTCGAGCCGGTCGGGTCGGTAGGGGTCGGGGCCGCCCAGGTGCACCGCTCGGGGCCCATCGGCGCCGCGCCGTTGTCGACGCACCCCCGGGTGAGATCGAGGTGGCGGCCCATCTGGGC
>DAIMFV010000048.1:14889-18266 GCA_036724365.1 Acidimicrobiales bacterium
CCGCGCCGTTGTCGACGCACCCCCGGGTGAGATCGAGGTGGCGGCCCATCTGGGCGTTCATGGCCCGGATCGTGGGGTTGCGGTCCAGCGCCGCGCCCTGGGGGGCCACCGTGGCCGCCAGCACCACGGGGACGGCGAGGCAGGCCGCGCCCAGGGCCAGGGTGGGCCGGGGCCGCGGGGCCCGGGTGCGGATCGGCTGTTCGAGGAAGCGGTGCGACAGCACCGTGGGGGCCAGGGCCACGAGCGCGGCGGCGGGCGGCGCCCAACCCTGGCCCGGAACCAGCGACCGGGCGAACACCACGAAGGGCCAGTGCCACAGGTACCACCCGTACGAGCGGTCGCCGAGCCACCGGGCCGGGGCCACCGCGAGCGCTGCGCTCACCCGCCCACCGTCTCCCGAACCCGCCGCCAGCAACAGCATGGCGGCCAGCACGGGTACCACCCCCACCGGCCACGGGAACGCCGTGGCCTCGTCGAACGCCACCACGGCGCCGACCAGCAGCACCGCGCCCACCGCCCCGCAGCCATCGGCCACCGCACGCGACGGCGACCACCCCCGGGCCACCACCAGGGCCAGCAGGCAGCCGGCCAGGAACTCCCAGGCCCGGGTGGGCGCGCTGTAGAAGGCCACCCGCGGTCCGGCGGTCTCCACGCCCGGCACGTGACCGCCGGCGAGCGCGACGGCCAGCCCGGACGACACCAGCGCGGCCGAGCCGAGCACCGCCCGGCGGGCCCCCAGCCGGGTGGCACCCAGGAGGAGGAGCGGGAACACCAGGTAGAACTGCTCCTCCACCGACAGGGTCCACAGGTGCAGGAAGGCGTTGGCCTCGGTGCGGGGGTCGAAGTATCCCTGGGCGCTGGCGAGGAGCTGCACGTTGGCGCTGAACAACGAGCCGGCCACGGCGGTGCGGGTGGTGGCCTCGGCCGCGCTGCGGGGGCCGAGCAGCGGCAGCAGCACCAACACCACGGCCACCATCGCCGCCAGGGCGGGCAGGAGCCGGCGAATCCGCCGCAGGTAGAACCGGCCCAGCGCCAGCCGGCCGGTGCGCTCCTGCTCGGCCACCAGCATCCCGGTGATCACGAACCCGGAGATGGCGAAGAACACGTCGACGCCGAGGAACCCGCCGGGCAGGGCCAGGTCGGCGTGGAACGCCACCACCACGAGCACGGCGATGGCGCGCAGCCCCTGGATGTCGGCCCGGAACCGACCGACCCCGTTCATGGCGGGCGATGCTAGGAGAGCGGCCGGGGCAGCCCGGCGTGCGGTCAGCGGGCCCGGTTGGCCCGCTGCCCGAAGGTGCGGGGGGCGCTGTAGCCGGCCCCGACGTGCGGACGTCCGGTGCGCCGCACCCACCGCCACTGGATCGACACCCGGGGTTCGAGCCGCCGGCCGGGCTGGTACGCCACCGAATGGAGCCAGTCGGCCTGGGCCCGCCCGCCCAACACCAACAGGTCGCCCGAGGCCGGCGCCAGGTCGATGTCCGGCGTGGCCTCCTCGTCCCGGCCGTCGGTCCAGCCATCGGTCCAGCCGTCGTCGCCCCGGCGACGCTGCACCGGTCGCAGCAACCAGGGCCGCTGGGCCCCCAGGGTGAGCACGGCGATGAGCGTGTCGTCGAGCCAGCGCATGTCGGTGTCGCGGTGGAAGCCCTGACCGTCGGAGCCATCGCGGTACTGGATCATCCCGAACCCGTCGAACGTCACTCCGTAGTGGTGCTGGAGCACCCGGGTGGCCTCGGCCAGCGCCGGGTGCGGCACCGGGCGCCCCGAGGTGCGGGACCAGAACGAGCCCAGCCGCTTCTCCTCCACCAGGTGGTCGTAGCGGAACAGCCGCGACGTCTGCCACGACACGTCGGCCAGCAACCGTGCGCCCAGTTCGTCGGCCCCCGCCATCCAGCCACGGGCCACGTCGACCCAGGAGGTGTCGTCCAGTTGGGTGCGCTCGAACGGCACCGATCGATCCACGTACGCCCCGTCCCCGTCGTCGGGCTCACCCATCAGCCCGACGGGGTGACCTTCAGGATGCGGCCCGTGTTGGAATCGGTGGCGATGTAGAGGTTGCCGTCGGGGCCCATCACGGCAGAGCGGAGTCGTCCGTAGCCGGTGACCCGCACGAGCTGCTCCTCGATGGCGGTGCGGGTGCTGTTCAGCGTGAGGATCCGCAGGTGCTGGTCCTTCAGCACGGCCATGGCCAGGTCGTCCTGCCAACCCGTCCACCCATGGGCTCCGACCGGGATGAACGTGGCGCCCGACGGGGCGATGGTGGGCAGGCCCGAGGACCACACGGCCGCGATGGCGCCGGGGTGGCGGGCCGGGTCGGTCATGGGCCGGGACTCGTCGTAGAAGAGCGGGCCCGACAGCGGGCGGGGGTCCCAGCCGTAGTTGCCGCCGGCCACCAGCTTGTTGAGCTCGTCGTCGCGGTCGGTGCCGTGCTCCACCGACCAGGCCTGACCCGCGTCGTCGAACGACACGCCCTGCACGTTGCGGTGGCCGAAGGTGTAGATGCGCGGGTCGAGGGCGCCGCCGGGGTTGCCCGGAGCCGCCGCACCGCTGGTGGTGACGCGCAGCACCTTGCCACCGAGCGAGGCCGGGTCCTGGGGCACGGTGGGCGACGCCGAATCGCCGGTGCCCATCCAGATGTGGCCGTCGGGACCAAAGCGGGGTCGACAGCCCGAGTGCCGACCGTTGGCGGCCGCCGGGATGCCGGTGACCAGCTCGGTGCGGTCGGTGAGTGCCGTGGCCCCGGCGTTCACCTCCCACCGCACGAGGCGGACGTCGACCGCACCGGACAGGTTGGAGTTGAAGCAGGTGTAGATGCGACGGTTGGTGGCGAAGGCCGGATCGACCGCCACGCCGAGCATGCCCCCCTCGCCCACGGCCACCACGTCGGCCGGGGTGGCCAGGGTGACCACCGAGCCGCCGGTGGTGCGAAGCCGGATCTGGCCCGTGCGTTGGGTGAACAGCAGCCCACCGTCGGGCAGGAACGCCAGGTCCCACGGCCGGGTGAGCCCGGTCACGTGATCGGTGACCGTGAGGGTGGCCGGCCCGGGACAAGCGCTGAGCCCGAGCGAGGCCAGGACGGCCACGGTGGCGACGGCGAGCGTTCGGCGGATGCGACTGGCGGTGCGCATGACGTGGTCTCCCTGGCAACTGGCCCCGGTGCCGAGGCTACGCCAGGCCCGTGGCCGGCGCGTGGGCGACCTCGGGGCGACGGTCAGCCGACCGAGCCCTCCATCTGGAGCTCGATGAGGCGGGACCACTCGACCGCGTACTCCATGGGCAGGGTGCGGGTGACCGGCTCGATGAAGCCGTTGACGACCATGCTCATGGCCTGCTCCTCGGAGAGGCCGCGGCTCATCAGGTAGAAGAGCTGCTCGTCG
>DAIMFV010000049.1:0-15663 GCA_036724365.1 Acidimicrobiales bacterium
CGCCCCGGGCACTCCTCTGACCTGCGGCGGCGCGTGGGTGTGAGGGCTCGTGTCATGGCTGGGCGCCGGTCGGTTGATGCACAGTGGTGCACTTCGAAGACGCGACCAGGGGGAGCAAGTCATGGACGGAGCGGAATCCGATGCGTCGACCACCAGGGTGAAGCGGAGGCGACACCTGCTGGTGTGGGACGCGCCGAACATGGACATGACGCTGTCCACCGTGCTGGGTGGTCGTCCAACTCCTGACACCCGACCCAGCTTCCTCGCCATGGGCAGGTGGCTGACGGACCGAGCGGGCGCGGATGATGCTGAGGCGGCGGTCTTCACCAACATCGTCCCCGAAGCTGTGGCTCGGGTTCTTCCTTGGGTCACGGCGGTCCGGTCTGCCGGCTTTGCCCTGTTCGCCAAGCCGAAGATCGAGGCGGATGACGACATCGACGACGACCTTGCCGCGCACGTCAGGTCGGCGTTGGCCACGGGCGACGTGGCTGAAGTGATCATGGCGTCCCACGATGCGGCCGCGTTCGAGGGACTCCTCGCTGACCTGGCTGCGACTGGCGTGCAGGCGACCGTGCTCGGATTCATGGAGTTCGCAGCGTTCGCGCTACGGACACCGGCGATCGAGTTCATCGACATCGAATCGATCCCTGGGGTGTTCGCCAAGCCGCTCCCACGTACGAATCTGTACGCGCTGCCGAGGGAAGGTGCGTGGTTCGAACCCCTCCACCCCCTCCCTGTGAGCACCGCCCCTTCGGTTGACGGGCGAGGTCGTGCTGCGGAAGCTCTCCGCTTCCTTGCCGGCCACGCGACCGGGGGCGTCCTGTTGTCCAGCATTGGTGCTGACATCGGGACTCGCTTCCCCGAGGTCGATCTGAAGGTCCTCGGGTACCCCAAGCTGCTCGATGCCGTCATAGACCTCGCCGACGATGCCGGGATCGAGCTCGTTCAGGACGAAACGGGTCACCCCATGATTCGCGTCATCGGTGACGGCGCGACCGCCAGCGAGTCGCTCTAGAGGCGGGTGACCCCGCGCGGGCACTGCTGGCGCGTGGCCATGGACTGCAGATCACCAGCCATCGTCACCCGTCCCGTCGAGGATGTCATTCCAGCGTTCGAGCTGCTCATAGACAGGGGGGTCGAATGGGTGGACGCCCATGATCCAGAGGTTGCGAAGGTCCATCAGCTCGACCTCGCTGTCGTCAACGATCTCGACCCACAGCGCCGCGAGCTCGATGTCGACACCGTCCGCCGAGAACAGTGCGAACTCCTCGTGGGTGAAGCCGCTCGCCAGCCAGTGGGTGGCGGCGTCCATGTCGAGCCCGTGATCGATCGCGAACTCACAGGCTTCGGCGATAGCGCGGAGCTGGTGCCAGTCCACGTCGAGTGACCAGAGATCGTCCTCTGACGGGACGTTGTCGATCCGAGGGTCTTTGTCGTCGTTCATGTGCATGCCTTTCAGTCGGTGGCCGGAGGTTCCGGCCCACGTCGTCACAGTGAATGGGCGCGAGTTCGGGCGCCTGGGCGCCGGTATCACCGCAATGCTCAGCGTTGGAGCCTGGGAGCACACCCACTTCTATGGCTCAGAGTTTCAGGGTTCCTCTCAAGCACTGAAATGCATCGGCAAGACCAGAAATTCGGATGGTGGGCGTCCACCGCAACGACCGATCCCACTCCAGGTCACGGGGCGGCTGCGGTAGGTGGTGAAGGCCGGTTGGTGGAACGGGGTCGCCTTGGAGCACGCTGGGCGGCGCGATGCAGCCTCCTCCACCTCCCCTGGCGGGGTTGAGCGACTCGGCGTTCCGCGTCATCGTCGACACGCTGTCCATCCCGGTGCTGGTGGTCGACGGCGTCGGCACGATCGTGCACGCGGGCGGGTCGGTCCTTCGGGACTTCGGCTACGAGCCCCACGAGCTGCGGGGCCGGAACGTGATCGAGTTCACGCCGGCCGAGGAGGTCGATCGGGCGCTGCAGTCGATCGACGAGCTCACCCGCCACGACGAGCTCGGCATCGGCGTCCCCACCGCGTTCCCGATCATCCGCAAGGACGGCACCCGGACGTGGATGGTGATCGGTGCCGTGCCGCTGCTGGACCCTCCGGTGGAGGGCATGACCTTCTACTTCCTGCCCTGGGACGCGCAGCTCCACTTCGACGAGTTCTTCTCGAGCCTGCTCGCCGGTGATCCGCTCGACGTCGTCCTCACGAGGCTGGCGCTCTCGGTCGCCATCTCGCTCGAGGTCGCCGGGGTGAGCATCCACCACGGGTTCGACGGCTCCGGGTTCCAGGCCATCTCCGGCGCCGGCCACCCCGCCGGGCTCGAGGCCGTGACCGACGGCCCCTGGCACCGGGCGGCACGCACCGGCGAACCGCAGCACGTGGCGGTGTCGGCCATCGCCGGGATCGGGCCCGACGTCGAGGCGTCGGGCCTGCGCGGCTGCTGGGCCATCCCCGTGCCACCCCACGAGGGCCTCGACCCCCTCGACGGCGCGGTGATGACGGTGTGGCGGCGGGTCCACGTGGCGCCGGTGCGGGCCCACGACTTCGTGATCGACCGCTCGCTCCGGTACGTCCAGCTCGCCCTGGTGCGCTCCGCCGAGCACCGCCAGCTCGCCCACCTGGCCGACCACGACCACCTGACCGGGGTGGCCAACCGCACCCGGTTCGAGCGGATCGTCGGGGAGGCCCTGGTCCGCTCGACCGGCGACGTGGCCGTGATGTACTGCGACCTCGACGGGTTCAAGGCCGTCAACGACGAGCGCGGGCACGCCGTGGGCGACGAGCTGCTGATCGAGGTGGCCCGACGGCTGACGACCGCGGTCGGCGCTGCCGGTGAGGTGGCCCGGATCGGCGGCGACGAGTTCACCGTGTTCATCCCCGACGGTGGCGCCGTGGCCAGGCAGGCGGCCGATCGCCTGGTGGCTGCGTTCAGCCGGCCCGTCGACGTGGACGGCGAGCCGGTGGCGCTCGGGCTGTCGGTCGGCCTGGTCGTCGGCAGCTCGTCGTCGGCCGAGGAGCTCATGCGCCGGGCCGACGTGGCGCTCTACGCGGCGAAGGAGGCCGGCGGCGCGCAGGTCGTCGAGTTCGGCGAGGGCCGCCACGCCTGAACCCGAGGGGGAACAGACGTTCGTCTAGTCTCGCCATCGTGTTCCAGCCCTCACTCCTGGCGTCGGAGGATCGTCCAGCGCCGGACCCCGGTGCCGCCGCCCTCCCCCGGCGAGAGCTCGGGTCGGGTGCGTGGCTCGACGTCGTGCACCATCGGGTCACGGGCGCCGACGCGCTCTACCTCGACGTCCTCGAACGCGCGCCGTGGAAGGCCCACCGGCGGGGGATGTGGGGCCGCATGGTCGACGAGCCCCGGCTGAGCACCGGCAGCTGGGTCGACCCGCCGGAACCGCTCACCCAACTGGCGGACCAGCTCTCTGCGTCGTACGGGCTCGACCTCCGTTCCATCAGCGCCAACTGGTACCGCGACGGACGGGATTCGGTGGCGTGGCACGGAGACACCGCGGGGCGGCGGCGAGACACCACCATCGTCGCCATCCTCTCGCTCGGATCGCCCCGCCGGTTCCTGCTGCGACCCAAGGGCGGGGGCCGCTTGATCGCTCTCACGCCGGCCCACGGCGATCTGGTGGTGTTGGGCGGCACCTGTCAGCGCACCTGGGACCACGCGGTGCCCAAGATGGCCGGCGCCGGCAGTCGGATCAGCGTGATGTTCCGGGAACCGGGCGTGTTCTGACGGCGCGGACCGCTCACCTTCGAGCGCGGTGCGGTTGACCCGGTGGTTGATCGAGCCCGAGCCCTCCGCCGGACGCACCGGATCGAGGGTGGATCAGGGGTGGATCAGTTCGACGTGGCACCCCGCCGCGGCCGCGAGCTGTGCGAGGTCGTCGTGGTCCACGGTGACGATCTCGTCGCCGTCCTGCGCGAGCAGCACGACCGCGGCATCGACCACATCAGCAAGGCCGGCAGCGCCCAGCAGGTGCCCGGCTGCTCGCCCCAGAGCCTCGTCCAGCGGACGGACGTCGATGCCCGCCAACGCCTGGGAGAGCCGGGCCTGGCGAGGCCCGCCCCGCCACACCTGTCCGAGCACACCCGCATGGGTGACGGGTGGGTCGCCGCCGAGCTGGGCTGCTTTCAGGCGGATCCACATGGCTCGCTCGTTGCGCTCCAGGGCGACCAGTGCGCCGCTGTCGAGCACGACCGTCATGGTGACGTCGCCGTGCGACCGGATGGCCGACGCTGACCACGGACGACCGTCGCCCGCTCCCGGTCACGGCGAGCCTGGGCTGCCATCTCCTCCGGGGTGATCTCGCCGAACTCACTCTCGAAGTCGGCGACCGCGGCCGCCAGCGCGGCCAGCTTGCGGTCTCGCCGGACCTTGTCGTCGAGAGCCGCGCTCACCCAGGCGCTGACGGACTCTGCCGCACCGGATGCCACGGCCTGCTGGCCGGCCTCGATCAGCTCGGGATCCACGGTCACCGTCAGTCGATGCTTCCTGGTGCTCATACCCCAATGGTACGGGGAGTATGAGCATCTGCATATCCCCATCGGCCATCGAGTTGGTCGGACCGTGCTGTGCCGCGCCGTGCCGTGCCGCGCCGTGCCGTGCCGTGCCGTGCTGGCGTGGCGGGACGGCACGCCGTCGAGCCGGGCTCAGAGCTCCGGTTCGACCTGGGTGAGCGATGGGTAGCCGGACCGGACGGCGGCCACGTCGTCGGCCGGGGCCGGGTCGGCCAGGTCGCAGGTGGAGGCGAAGATGCTGTCGTCGGGAGCGATCTCGGGCAGCTCCAGCGCCCGGGGCACCTCCTGGAGCGGGCCCATCTGGTCGGGCGGGCAGGCCGGGATGTTGATGCTGGTGACCGTGTCGGTCTGGAAGGTGCCGGCCACGATGGCCTCGCAGTGCTCGGCGATCCACGCCAGGGCCAGGTCGGCACCCACGTCGAACTGGGCGTCATCGAGCTCCGGGCCAGCGCTCACCGCCAGGGCGGGGATGCCCCGGCGCACCGCGGTCCGACCCACCCCGACGGTGCCCGACAGCGCGGCGAACGGTCCGAAGTTGTGGCCCGGGTTGATGCCCGACACCACCAGGTGCGGCTCCAGGCCGAGGTCGTCGAGCGCCACCACGACGGCGTCGGCGGGGAACCCGTCCACCGCGTACGCCTCGTTCCCGCCGGGGGTGGTGGTCTCGGTGTGGGCGGCCCCGCCGGGCGTGGTGGCGTCGGAGCTGCCGCTGCGCTCCTCGGCCGGAGCGACGACCGTGACCTCGAGGTCGAAGGCGTCGTGGTCGTCGAAGCGCTCGATCAGCACGTCGATCGCCGGGTTCGCCACGCCGTCGTCGTTCACCAGCACGATGCGCAGCGGACCGGTCTGCTCGGTGGTGCAGGTGGCGGTGGCGTCGGCTGCGGTGGTGTCGCTCGCCGGGTCGCCGGCCTCGCCGGTGCCGGTGCTGGACGACTCGGCGACGGTGGTGGTGCCGGCGTCACCGTCACCGTCACCGCTGCACGAACCCAACGTCGTCGCGCCCAGGGCGGCGGCGAGCATGACGGCGAGGATCCGGGCGGAGCGGGTCACGAGGGCCTCCTGGTGGACGGCGGTGGTCGGAGCGTACGCCCGCCGCGCCGGGTCCGCAGCAGCGTCGGTCGCTCGGGCCCCGCTCCGGCGGGTGGCGTCGAAGTCCGACCGGTTCGGTGTCGAATTCGGACTTGTTTCGGCGGCTGGTACGGCCCATGCTGGGAGCCATGACCACGCTGCCCCTGACCGACGTCAAGGCCCGGCTCAACGAGCTGGTCGACGAGACGGCGCGCACCAACGAGCGCGTCACCATCACGCGCCATGGTCGACCGGCCGCGGTGCTCATCTCGGTCGACGACCTCGAGTCCATGGAGGAGACCATCTTCTGGGCGGGCGTACCCGGTGTGGCGGAGGACGTGGCCCAGGGTCGAGCGGAAGCTGAGGCGGGCGCCCTGTCGAGTGAGTCGGAGATCCGGGCGCGCTTCGGCGTCGGCCGTGCCCGGTAGCGAACCCGAGTCCTGGTCTGTCGGGTTCACCTCCGGGGCGGACCGGTCGCTCGCGGCGGTGCCTCGGCGCATCCAGCCGGCGATCATCGAGTTCGTGTTCGGCCCCCTGGCGGGTGACCCGCGCCAGCTCGGGAAGCCCCTGCTGGGAGAGCTCGAAGGTCTCTGGAGCGCTCGCCGGGGCGACTACCGCGTGCTCTACGAGTTGGACGAGGCCGAGCACCGCCTCGTCGTGCACCGGGTTGCGCACCGCTCCGACGCCTACCGCCCGCGCTGACCAGACGCGGCGGGAGAGGGACCGCGCCGGGCCACCGTTCCGCCCCGAACGGGGCCAGACTGCGCCGATGCTGTTCGCGGAGGTGGTGGCCACGTCGGCCGCGGTGTCGGCGTCGGCGGGACGCTCCGCCAAGACCGACGCCCTGGCCGCCCTGCTCCTCCGGCTGACGCCAGACGAGGTGGAGGTGGCCGTCGGGTTCCTCACCGGCGAACCACGACAGGGGCGCATCGGGGTGGGGTGGCGGACGCTGGACGCCGCGGCCCGCGGCGTGGTAGCGGCGCCCGTCGCCACCCTCACCGTGTCCGGCGTCGACGACGCCCTCGACACGCTCGACGGCCTGGCCGGCCCCGGCTCGGCGGCCGCCCGGTCCGGGGTGCTCACCGACCTGTTCGGGCGGGCCACGGCCGAGGAGGCGTCGTTCCTCGTCCGCCTGCTCACCGGTGAGCTGCGCCAGGGGGCGCTGGCCGGCGTGATGGCCGGCGCCGTGGCCCGGGCCTCGGGGGTGCCGGCCACCGTGGTGCGCCGGGCGATGATGCTGGGGGGACGGCTCGACGTCACCGCCCGGATCGCCCTGGCGGAGGGCCGGGTCGGGCTGGAGGCGGTGGGCCTCGAGGTGGGGCGACCGGTGCAGCCGATGCTGGCCGCCACCGCCTCCTCGCCCACCGCCGCCGTCGACGACCTGGGCGAAGCCTCGGTGGAGTGGAAGCTGGACGGCATCCGGATCCAGGCCCACCGCTCGGGTTCTGACGTCGCCGTCTTCACCCGCAACCTCAACGACATCACCGGCCGGCTCCCCGAGGTGGTCCGCGCCGTGCGGTCCCTGCCCGTCGACGAGGTGGTGCTCGACGGCGAGGCCCTGGTGGTGGACGACGCCGGGCGGCCGGTCGCCTTCCAGGACACCGCCGCTCGGGTGAGCGCGGCCGAGGCCCGCCTGGAGGTCGTCCGTCCCTACTTCTTCGACGTCCTGCACCGCGACGGCGCCGACCTGCTCGACCGTCCGCTCGCCGAGCGACTGGCCGCGCTCGGCGAGGTGGCCGGGCCGTGGCGCATCCCCGGCACGCTGACCGCTGACGCCGCCACCGCGGAGCGGGTGCTGGCCGACGCCCTCGCTGCCGGCCACGAGGGCGTGGTGGCGAAGGGTGCCGGTTCGTCCTACGAGGCCGGCCGCCGGGGCAAGGCCTGGCGCAAGGTGAAGCCGGTCCACACCCTCGATCTGGTGGTGCTGGCTGCCGAGTGGGGCCACGGCCGCCGGACCGGTTGGCTGTCCAACCTGCACCTCGGCGCCCGGGCCGACGACGTGCTCGACCGGTTCGTGATGGTGGGCAAGACGTTCAAGGGACTCACCGACGACCTGCTGCGGTGGCAGACCGGGCGGTTCCTCCACCTGGCGGTCGACGAGGGGGCCGCCAACGCCGCGTCGCAGGTGCTGACGGCCGGCGGGCCCGGTCCGTTCGGCGTGGTCGCGGTCCGGCCCGAACAGGTGGTGGAGATCGCCGTGGACGGTGTCCAGCGATCCACCCGCTACCCCGGTGGGGTCGCCCTCCGCTTCGCCCGCGTCATCCGCTACCGCGACGACAAGACCGCCGCCCAGGCCGACACCATCAGCGCGGTGCGATCCCTCCTGCCCGGCTGACCAGCGGCCGCGTGGTGGCCCTGGCGGAGGAGTGGTCGGGGCGCCTCACCGCACCTCCCTGCGCCCGCGTGGGGCGCGGCGTCGCTGCGGTGTCCGGGGGTGGGGGCTGCCGTCGGGGTCGAGGAGCTTGCGGTAGGTGAGGTCGGCGAGGGGGACGAGCCAGCGGGGGACGGGCTCGACAGTGTGGACGGTGAGGTGGCCGGGCGGGCGGGGGGCGGTGCGGTCGCCCTGCTCCCACTCGGTGAGTTGGCGGGCGCTGCGTCGCAGCACCTCGAACGCTTCGCCGGGGTCGACCAGGTCGGCGTCGTCGCCGTCGGCCCGACCCAGGTGCTCGCGCCACAGGGACAGGCGGGTGTCGCGGGCCAGGACCCGGGCCCCGTCGCCGAGGGCGCCGGGATCGGTGGGGTGGCGGGGGTCGAGGCGTTCGTCGAGCACGGCGCAGCCGACCTCGGAGTCGTGGGTCCACGACCGGCGGTTGACGTTGTCGGAGCCCACCTCCAGCCACACGTCGTCGATGATGCACACCTTGGCGTGGACGTAGATCGGGGCGCCCTCCCGGTTCACCAGGTCGTAGACGGCCACCCGGTCACCGCCGGCCGCACGGAGGCGGTGCAGGTACCGGCGGCGGGCGAGGCGGTTGGCCGGCCCGATCACGGTGCCGGTCTGGTCGGGGTGACGGGGCACCACGACTACCACCTGCAGTTCGGGGTGGGCTCGCAGGGCGGCGGCGACGGCGCCTGCGCTGTGGAGCGACCACAGGTACTGGTCCTCGATCACCACCAGCCGCCGGGCCCGGCGCAGGGCCTTGAGGTGGGCGGCGGCGATGCTGCGTTCACCGTCGGGCGCGAAGGGGTAGGGCGGGCGGCGGGCGGGGTAGGTGCGCAGGACCTGGACGAGGTGCGGGCCGTCACCGGCCACGTCGACTGCGGGGACCGGCAGGGGCTCGTGCTCCTCGGGCTGACGGGCCAGCCGGCGTCGCAGGGCCCGCAGCGGCGTGGGCTTGTCGAGCGGTTGGGGGTCGTGCCAGCGCTCGCGGAACGTCCAGGCCAGGTCACCCGCCGCCGGACCCCGCACCTCGAGTTGGACTTCGTGCCACGCCGGTTGGGGGCCGTAGACCTCGTCGAGCTCGTCGGTGGGCTGGGGATCGCCGAGGTGATCCCGGTCGTCCCGGCGGCCGTGGCACAGGTCGATTCCTCCGGCGAACGCCAGGTCGGCGACCAGACCGTCGGTCGCTGAGCCGGTGTCGCCAGGTCCGGTGTCAACCGTTGAGCCCGCCTCGTCGGCGATGGGGTCTCCTCGGCCGATCACCACCATCTTCTGGTGGTGGCTGCCTCCGCGTCGCACCCTCTGGTCGAGCACAAGCGACGCCCCGTGCTCGTTGAGCTCGGCGGCCAGGAACATGTTGTCCTGCTGGTCGAAGCCCGCCTCCTTGGGGTGTGACCGCCACAGGAGGCCGCGGACCACCACGCCCAGATCGGCGAGGGCGCCGAGCACCGTGCTCAGCTCCGTGCCGGCGCCGGCGAGCCGTTCGTCGGCGTTCCCGGCCCAGTCGGTGAACCAGACGTGGTCACCGGGAGTCCGGTCCTGCAGCACCCGGTGGAGCCGGGTGAAGTAGGCGGCGCCGTCGATGTGGACCACGACCTCGTTGCCCGCCGTCCACCCGAGCCCGCCGTGGCGGCGGCGGTCGATAGCGGTCGCGGGGTTGCCGCGCTCGGCGGCGGTGAGGAACCAGTCGGCCGGGTCGGCGGTGGCCCGCTCCGTCGTCGCCCGGTCGTCCGTCACCGGGGCAGCCTGACAGCGTCGGCCCCACGCCGCACCTGCGTCGGGGAAGTTGTCGTCGTTGAGTTCGAGGTCGTGGCGGCTGTGCCGACGATCACCGAAGGTGGCGTTCGGTGGCCAGGTCCGCCACCGCAACGTGTGGGTCGAGCCTGCCACCACGACGATGGTCGATTCGGGCGAACAGCTCCTCGGTGGTGGGGCGCTCGGCCAGCCGGGTCAGCTCCGCTACGAGGTACTGCTGCAACGACTGGCCCTGTTCCTTCGCCCGTCGGCGCAGCGCGGCGCACACCGGCTCGGGAAGGTCTCGCACCACCACGTTCGGCATGGCTGCAAGCATGCAGCCAACGCGGCGACCCGGCAACGGCTGCCTCAGCCCGTTCGGTCCGGCGGCTCGATCCGTTCGACGGTGGTGACCCGGTCGATCGACCGGTCGAACGACGCGACGGTTCCGACGCCGGAGGTCTCGGCACAAGCCACCAGGTAGGCCTCGGCGAAGTCGAGGCGGTGGATCTCGTAGACCTCGATGGCACGCAGGAGCAAAGGGGTGTCGACGCACAACATGCGGTCGAACGTGACCAGCGAACGAAGCGCGGTGGCGACCTGCGGGCGGGGCGTCTCGTAGAACGACTCCAGGACGTACGCGGTCTCGGCCACCACCAGGTCGGTGAGGAGGAGCTCCACGTCTGTGGCGAGGAAGGCGGTGGCACGCGCCGCCAGGTGGGGCGGGTCTCCGGTGAGGTGACGGATGAGGACGTTGGTGTCGACGAACGCCGTCATCGTCGCGTTGCGGCACGAGCCGACCTGGTCCGACGGAGGACATCGTCCCAGGCCGCGTTCCGTTTGGCCGCGGGGACCTCGACCGTGCCGGCGAGGTCGAGGAAGTTGGCGCTACGCGTCAGCACGGCGCGGTCGCCGTCCACCCGAAACACGATCTGGTCGCCCTCGTTGATCTGGAGCGCATCACGAACCGACTTGGGCACGGTGATCTGTCCTTTCGACGTGACCCTGGCCGCAGCGTCCACTCGATCGCTCCTTACTCATCGATAGAAGTAAGGATACCTGATCTCCTTGCCGGCTGTCGCGGAAGTCGGCCGACGGCGAGGTCGTGACGGTAGGTCATCGAACAGATGTTCGCAACCCCTCGTTGTCACACCGCACCCGTATCCTGGGACCACATCATCCAGAGGGTGTGAGGGACCAGGCCCGCTCGTAGCACCCGCCAACCGACCCCCAGGGGCACGGTGGCAACGCCTGGCGATGAAGGAGTTGCTGTGCACCCCGTGCCTGCTTCGCGGCGCGCCTTGGCGCGTCCGCTGACCGTGTTCCACTCGCCCGACTACGCCGGGGGTGGGTTCGACACCGTGGCCAAGGCCGGCGCCGTGGCCGACAGCCTCACGGTCGCCCCGCCCGCGCACCCGGTGGAGCTGGTGGCGCCCGAGCCGGCCACCCGCTCCGAGCTGGTGGCCGTCCACGACGAGGGGTTCGTGGACGCGGTGCTCACCGGTGAGCCCCGGGGCCTGGCGTCGTCGGCCGGGTTGGGGTGGACCGACACCTTCGCCCGTTCGGTGCTGGCCTCCACGGGCGGCTGCCGGGATGCGGCCCGGGTGGCGTGGGACCACGGCGTGGCGGGCACGCTGTCGAGCGGGCTGCACCACGCCGGGCGGTCGTCGGGCAACGGCTACTGCACCTTCAACGGCCTGGTGCTGGCGGTGCACGCCTTCCAGGCCCTGGGGGCCGAGCGCGTGCTGGTGTTGGACCTCGACGCCCACTGCGGGGGCGGCACCCACGACATCGTCGGCAATGCGCCGGGGGTGGTGGGGGTCGACGTGTCGGTGAGCTCGTTCGACGACTACGAGCCGGGCCCGGGCTGGTCGCTCGACCTGGTGGACCACGCCGCCCACTACCTGCCCACCATCGAGCAGCGCGTGGCCGAGGTGCCGGCCGGGGTCGATGCCGTCGTCTACAACGCGGGCATGGACCCCCACGAGCGGTGCGCCACCGGCGGCCTGGCGGGCATCACCACCGAGGTGCTGGCCGACCGGGAGGCCCTGGTGTTCGGCTGGGCCGCGGCCCGGGTCGTGCCCATCGCCTTCGCCCTGGCCGGCGGCTACGTGGGTTCGGTCCTGTCGGCCGATGAGCTCACCACCCTGCACCGCCTCACCGTCGACAGCGCCGCAGCCGCGGCTGCTGGGATCAGCGACCTGGGCGCGCCCGACGGGCCGGGATCGCTGGACCAGGGGGAGGTGGCCTGATGGCGGGGGACACGTTCGAGGTGCCGGTGGGGCCGGGCGGTGGTCTGGCGGCCGCCACCGCGGCGCTGGCCCGCCGGTTGGAGTGGGCCGTCGATGATCCCGGTGCGACCGCGGTGTTCGTGAGCGTGGTGGGCGTGCCCAAGCGGTTCACCCAGTGTCTGGTGCACGCCGAGCGGGGCGCGTGGGTGGAGTGCGTGAGCAACGAGTTCCTGGACGGCGACCTGTGCCTCACCCAGCTCGACGAGGAGCTGCTGGTGGCGGCCGGCTTCAACCGGCCGGGCGACTTCTCGCCCAACTTCCACCTGGTGATCGAACCGCCGGTGGACTGGGCCAGGGTGGCGCTCCTCCTGGGGGCGCCGTTCGCCACCGTGTTCCTGTGCGAGGAGCACGATCGGCTCGAGGTGCGCATCCGGCCCGAGTTCCCGCTCGCCGGCGACGACGAGGGGGAGTGGGCGTGACCGGCCCTGTCGGCGCGCCCGCGGGCGCGCCGACGGGCCAGGTCGACGGGCACCCGCCGGGCACCCCCGACGCGGCTGCCCGCCTCTGGGGCTCGGGCGACGTGGCCGCCGCCTTCAGCAGCGACAAGACGGTGGTGCCGTGGCGCAGCGCGCCCCGGCGCAAGCATGAGCCGCTGGTGACGCCGGACCAGGTGTCGAGCCTGTTGGCGGGCGGACCGTGGGTGGTCGACGTGGACCCCCGCACCATGCATGCCACCCAGCCCTGGGTGGTGGCCAGCCACGCCGCCCACTACGTGACCGGGGTGTGGGAGACCACCGGCGCCACCTCGGCCGACCTGGCCAGCTTCGCCAACCGCTACCCACTGGTGCACGTGGACGACCGGGGTCGCTCCATCATCCTGGCCGGCCACCACCGCTCGTTCGTGGCGTTGGTGGAGGGCCGCCCGGTGCGGGCCCGGGTGCTGCGGCCCCCGGGCACCACCACAGTCGCCGTGCTGCCCCGCCTGCTGGCCGGCCCGGAGTCACCCGTGCCCCACCGGGTGGCGACCGATCCCGACGAGGCCGCGGCGGCCATCCGCGCCGGCACCACGGTGCTGGTGCCGACGCTGGCCCACGCCGAGCCGGTGCTGAAGGCGCTGGGCTTGCCCCCCGATCTGGTGGCCGACCGCCTGGCCATGGCCGAACACGGCCGTTGCTTCCTCGACCGATGAGCGGGTCCGCCCGCTACGGGCTGGCCGGCTCTGACGTGACGGCGAGCTCCTCGGCGCGGGCCTGGGCCTGCGCGTCGAGGTACGCGTTCCACTTGGCGTCGGGGTCGTCGGGGTCGAACAGGTGGCGGATGTGGGCGATAGCGTGGCCGACCATGGGGTCGGTGCCGAGCCGCTGGCGAAGGTAGGCGGCGATGCCGTCGGCGCTCCGGTCGGCCAGGTCGGGATGGGTGGCCAGGGTGCGCCGGGTCCAGTGCAACAGCGCACCGAGGTTGTCCGAGAAGCGGCGGGTGCCGATCAGCTCGGCGAGGTCGGCGCGGGCGATCCAGGAGGTGGGCGTCTCCACGTCGTCGGGGTCCACGGCGCGGGTCAGGTCGTGGAGCAGGCGACGTTCCTGGGCCCGCTCGCGGGCCCGGACCTTGGCCCGCACCACGCGGACCCGCTCGGGGTTGGTCGAGGCCAGGGCCGAACGGGTGAGGTCGCGGCCCTTCTCGTGGTGGTTGCGCATGGAGCCCTCCCAGGGGAGGACCGGCGGCGGCCCGTGGTCGAGCCGTGGGGAACGCCGGTCATATCGCTCGCATGGCCACCACCTCCTGTCTGCTCTGCTCGTGCATCTGCTGCGGGTCGATCGGGCGCCGATCTCGCCACCCGGTCCCCAACGGTACGGCCGGGGCGTGACAGCCAACCCGTGGGTTGCGTCTGCGCCGGGTCGAGCCGCGTGCAGTGTCAGAGCGACAACCACGCTGCCCGGGCGTTCAGCGTTGGAGCGACAACCCATTCGGGCTGCGACCCAAGGCCGGGCGCCTCAGTGAGTGAGTGCGGGTCCGTAACGCTCAGCGACCTCGCGCTCGAGTCGCTGCGAGGTGGGGGTGGACACCTGCGGGAAGCCCAGCCCCGCCGTGGCATACGGGATGGTGTCGCCGACGGCGGTGAGCGCCCAGCCCGGTTCCTCGTGAGACAGGTCGCTCACCTGACGGCTGGTGAGACCGGCGAGCTGGTTGAGCACGTCATCGACGGTCTCGAGCTCCAGGGCGGTGAACACGTCGAGGTTGGGTGTGCGCTTGGGCACCAGGCGGTGCTGGGGCCGACCCAGGAAGTCGTCGGCGACCAGTTCGGCCGCCCCTTCGGCGATGAGACGGCTGCGCACCGGCAGGAGCTGGCGGGGTGCCGGGCCGTGGTCGAGCTTCTGGAACTCGCAACCCGAGATGACCGCCCCGTGGCGCCGTAGGTGGGTGAACTCGGCGAAGAACAGCACCTTGTTGAGCTTGGTGGCACCGCCGGCCCGGTCGTTCTGCAAGCGGCCTGCCACGTACAGGATCAGCTCCGCGAACTTCTCCGGGCGGTAGGTCAGCTCCATGAACTCAGGGTAGCGAGGGGGTCTGACCGTGTGGGCGGACTGCGATGTGAGCAGGAGGCGCCGGGGTCACACCGCCCCCGTACCGGGAGAGGCAGGCCGGCCGGCCGACCGGCCTGGGCACTACGTGGCGGTTCCAGCCCAGACACCTCGAACTGACCCCGACCGACCGGAGGACCCCCCAATGGCACTTGTCGACCACCCCGACCCGCCCTCCTGGTACTTCCGGGTCGCCTGGGACCTGTTTCTCGCTGTCGACGATGACAAGCTCGACGCCATCACTGACGAGGCCCTACGCGGCTATGACCACTACGAGCTGGTCCGGGCCCTGGCCCTCACCGCCGTCCCGCTCATCGTCGCCCTACGCGACATCGGCGGAACCCGACGGTTCGACGAGCTCGTCGACGACCATCTGCGCGCCATCAACGAGGCCCTCACCCCCAAGGAGCCCCAACTGCCGTGACCAGCGTCCCCATCCAGACCACGACCGACTGGTGCCGGGTCCCGGTGTTCTGGTGGGACCGGACGTGGGCTTCGTCTTCCAGGGCGTCACCTCCCAGTGGCTCTCACCCCCGCACGAGGTGGTGGCGGGCGTTGAGGGCGGTGAGGTGGATGGGGCCGCTGGGGTTGTCGCCGTGATCCGCACGGTGGTCGTCGACCACGGCGTCGATCACGGCCAGTTGGTCTCGGGCCTCGGCGGCGTGGGCCACGCCGGCCCGGCCGCAGCGGGCGAGGCGGCGGTTCGACACGTGGGCGGCGAAGGTGCGGGCCCGGGCGCCGGTGGTGGCGGTCACGGGGACCCGGGCGGCGTCGGCGGCCACGCTGGTGAGGATGGGCTCCCACTGGTCGGCCAGCAGGGTGGGGTGGTCGAACACCTCGAGCAGGGCGGGGTGGCCGGCGATGCCGATGAGCACGCCCCGCTGGCCGGGCAGGGGAGCGAGGCGGCCGAGCTCGGTCACCAGGTCGGTGGTGCGGGGCCCCTCCAGGGCGGGCAGCAGCGAACCCGTGGCCGACGCCCCCAGCTCCTGGTAGCTGGCCACCCGCCGCCACACCTCGCCCTGGTCGCCGCGTCGCACCGGCAGGCCCCCGTCGAACCGGCCGTCGTCGTACAGGGCGCCGCCGATCGGCGCTCCGCCGTGCTGGCTCCCGTGGGGGTGCCCGTCGTGGCGGTCGATGCCGCAGAGGGCGCCA
>DAIMFV010000049.1:15673-17303 GCA_036724365.1 Acidimicrobiales bacterium
CCGCCGGGGCGCGGCGGGCCCGGATCTGTTGGCGACGGCCGCCGCCCCAGCGGCCGGCTTCCACGCAGCGCACGTCGAGGCGCAGGCGGCTCTGGGGCCCCACCACCACGGTGGCCAGGAGGGTGCGGTCCTGTTGGCCGCCGGCGAACACGGTTCCGGCGGGGAGCAGGAAGGCTTTGGCGGTGGGGTTGTCCACCAGCAGGTGTTCCACGGTGGCGCCGTCGTCGTGCTCGCCGATGGTGGCGCCCTTGGGCAGCCGGGCCCGCAGCGGACGGGCCGGCTGGGGGGCGTCGGTCCACACGGGGAAGACGGTGAGCGGCCCGACCTGGGTGGGCGAGCCGAGGTGGAACTTGGGGGTCTGGAACATGGTGCGCCTCTGCAGGATCTGATCCGTCCCACCGGAAGTTCCGCCGGGATATAGATCAGGTATCAGCGAAGTGTGACCGTTCGAGCAAGAATGAGCAAAACAATTCCGACGATGATCGACCTGGAACGTCCGGGTCCAGCGTCCGGGCCGGTTTCGAGCCCGTCCTCCGGGCCGGGCCCGCTGTCGGGGGCCACCGGTAGCCTGCGGGCGACGATGGTCGAGCCCGTGGTTCGGCCGGTCGGGCGGCGTCGGCCCCGGAACCAGCGCATCCCGGCCGGAAGGATCCGTCGTGGCCATCACCGAGCAGAACAGGCATCATCTCCACCAGCGGCTCGAGCAGGTGCTCGGGCCCGAGGAGGCATCGATCCTCATGGAACACCTGCCACCCGTGGGGTGGGCCGACGTGGCCACCAAGTCCGACCTGGACCACCTGTCCGAGGTGATGGGCCTGCGGGTGGACCGGGTGGACCTGCGCATCGATTCGCTCGAGGGTGCGGTCCGCGCCGGCTTCGAGCAGATGGCCCGCCAGTTCGCCGAGGTCGACCGCCGGTTCGTGGAGGTCGACCGAAGGTTCGTGGCGGTGGACCGGCAGTTCGAGTCGGTGGATGCCAAGTTCGAGGCGGTGGACCGTCGGTTCGATGCGATCGACGTCCGGTTCGAGTCGGTGGATGCCAAGTTCGATGCGGTGGATCGTCGGTTCGATGCGATTGATGTCCGGTTCGAGTCGGTGGATGCCCGGTTCGACCTGGTGGATGCCAAGTTCGTTGCGGTGGACCGTCGGTTCGATGCGGTCGATGCCCGGTTCGACCTGGTGGACGCCCGTTTCGACCGCATGGATGGTCGTCTCGACCGTCTGGAGGGCCGGTTCGACGGTCTGGAGTCGCGGTTCGGCGGGCTGGAGAACCGGTTCGACGGTCTCAGCGCCGAGATCAACCGGAGCCAGCAGCTGTTCCTCCGGCAGCTGATCGTGGCCTTGGTGGTGGCGGTGATCGCCCTCGCCTTGGCCAGCCTCGGCCTCCGGTAGCCGGGCCGGCCGGTCCGGTGCCGCGGGTCGTGTGATCCAGCGGGGCCGACGAACCGAACCGAGAGCATGAGCTGTGGGGCCACGACCGGGAGCACGGTCACCAACCCGGTTGCGTCCAGGCGCCGTCCCCGTCGGCCGGACCGGCACCGGTACCGCCGCTGGGGTTCCGACGAGCGCAGGAAGGACGGCTCCGTGGTTGACCCCGCTGGGCAAGGAGATTTCGGACCAGTGGCCCCCTT
>DAIMFV010000049.1:17313-18249 GCA_036724365.1 Acidimicrobiales bacterium
AACGGCAGGGTGAGCAGACCCCCGCTCAGGGCGAGGCCCGGCAGGGCGGGCAGCGGGGCCCGCCTGGGGGGCGGCGACTCGGCCCGGGGGGGGACCGGGGGCAGGCCGGGGGGCCCCGCCTGGGGGGGGGGGGCGGCCTGGGTGTCCCCCCCGGCGGTTCCCCCCGCCGACGTCCCCGCCGCTGACGTCCCCGTCGGTGCGGCCCGACCCGTCCGTTGTGGGCTGGTGGTCGCCTGGCATCATGATCCGATCAGTGATCCCGCCCCTGATCTCTCGGCCCTCTTCTCCCGCGTGCAGCAGGGCGACCAGGCGGCCTTCGCCGAGCTGTACGACGCCATCGCGCCGGCGGTCTTCGGCGCGGTGAAGCGGGTGCTGCGTGATCCGGCCATGTCGGAGGAGGTGGCCCAGGAGGTGTTCGTCGAGCTGTGGACGTCGGCCGCCCGGTTCGACCCGTCACGCGGCAACGTCTCGTCGTGGGCCCTGACCATCGCCCGCCGCCGTGCGATCGACCGGGTGCGCTCGGAACAGTCGCAACGCAACCGCCTCGACCGGATCGCCACCCCGGTCGCAGACGAAGCCATCGACGACGTGGTCGTGGCCTCGCTCGATGCCGCGGCGGTGTCTCGCGCCCTCGCCGACCTGCCGCCCGACCAGCGCCAGGTCATCCACCTGGCTTTCATCGACGGCTACAGCCACTCCGACATCGCCGAACGCCTCGGTCTCCCGCTGGGCACCGTGAAGGGGCGCGTCCGGGGTGGGCTCCAACGGCTCAGCGCAACCCTCGGAGGTATCGCATGAACGAGCGGATCGACGACCTCATCGCGCTGGCGGTCCTCGGGGAGCTGACCAGTGACGAGGCCCGTGAGCTGGACCACGCCGCGCAGTCGGACCCGGAGGTGGCCGGCGAGCTGGCCGCCGCCCTGGAGGCGGCGGCCG
>DAIMFV010000050.1:0-4436 GCA_036724365.1 Acidimicrobiales bacterium
GGCGGGGGTGAGGAGCAGGAGGTTGCGACCCGCGGTCCACATCGTGAAGCCGTGGGCGGGGTTGCCGTTCAGGGCGATGAGGCCCGTCTTGGCGTGGGGACCTCGGGCGTAGGGCGAGAAGTGGAGGAGCAGGTCCTGGTTCGCAGGTGGCAACAGGTCGCGAGCCAGCTGCGGGTGCTCGGCGCGCACCAGGAACGCGTCGTCGAAGTACGTCGCACCCAGGTCCAGGTCACAACTGCGAAGGCCCGGCACGATCGCGTCGGTCGGGAGCTGGTTCCGCAGGAGGAACCCCGGCAGCGCCGCCGGCATCTCCATCGCGACGATCACCACCCGGATGTGGCGGCCTCCGGCCGATCCGCCATCTCGACTGCCCAGCACCAGGTCGAGGCCGTGGAAGAGGTCGGTCGTGCCCGCGGCCACCTGCTCGGCAGACGAGAACGAGGCGCGGAGCAGGGTGCTCATCCCCACGGCGCGGGGCCGTCGGGCGTGGTAGCTGAACACCGTCGTCGGTCGACGACGGTGGACGCCTCGGGTCACGTCGCTCGCGCTCCCAGTCGCCACGACGGTGAACGGCCACCCCTCGAACTGGACCAGCACCGAGTCGTCCGTCTCCGCGTAGCTCCAGCCGGGCCGGGCACCCAGGACGCGCGCATTGCGCTTCTGGCCGTTCGAGGTCCACTGGAAGAACCAGAGGACGAGGCCGAACGCGAGCACGAAGAGGAGCAGGATCCAGCCCGCCCCGCTCGACACCGACCCACCGTCGACCGCTGCCGCCACCCGGTCCGACCAGTGGTTCACGTTCCTCCGCTCCGCACCGCTCCATCCTCGCGGCTGGGGACGCGCCGAGGGGCCGGGCCTCGCGACGAACCTCGGCGCTCCTCGTCTGCCGGCCCTCACCGAAGTGGGCGAATCGGGTCGAGGGCGCGAGACTGATGCCCAGTTCGACCATCTCCTGTGGAGCACAGCCATGTCCGACTCCGTTCCTCCACACGGGATCGTTGACCCGACCAATTCCGCACCAGGCGACCCCGCGCCCACCGAACCCGCCGACACGTCCGACGTGACCGACGCAGCCGACGGGCCGGGCCTGGGAGGCTTCGCCGAGTTGGGGCTGCGGCCCGAGGTGCTCCGCGCCCTCACCGGGCTGGGCTACGAGGAGCCCACGCCGATCCAGCGCGAGTCGATCGAGCAGATCACCGCCGGGCGCGACCTGGTGGGCCAGGCCGCCACCGGCACCGGCAAGACGGCGGCCTTCGCCCTGCCGATCCTCGAACGGGTGGTGCCCGGCTCCAACCCGGCCCCGATCGCCTTGATCCTGGTCCCCACCCGGGAGCTGGCGGTGCAGGTGTCCGAAGCCATCTACAAGTACGGTCGCCACCTCGACACGCAGGTGCTGCCGATCTACGGCGGCCAGCCGATCGTGCGCCAGCTCAAGGTCCTCCAACGCGGCGTGCACGTGGTCGTGGCCACCCCCGGTCGGGCGATCGACCACATCAACCGGGGCACCCTCCCCCTGGACCAGGTGGAGATCGTGGTCCTCGACGAGGCCGACGAGATGCTCGACATGGGCTTCGCCGAGGACCTGGAGGCGATCCTCGCCGCCACCCCGCCCACCCGCCAGACCGTCCTGTTCTCGGCCACCATGCCGCCGCGCATCGCCGCCATCGCCAAGAAGCACCTCACCGACCCGGTGCGCATCCGCATCCAGGCCGAGGAGACGCCGGCCGGCGAGGCCCCACGGGTGAGCCAGCGGGTGTACGTGGTGGCGCGGGCCCACAAGCCCGCCGCCCTCGGCCGCATCCTCGACGTGGAGTCGCCCGAGGCGGCTCTGGTCTTCTGCCGCACCCGCAACGAGGTCGACGAGCTCACCGAGACCCTCAACGGCCGGGGCTACCGGGCCGAGGCCCTCCACGGCGGCATGGACCAGCTCCAGCGAGACCGGGTGATGGGTCGGCTGCGCTCGGGTGCGGCCGACCTGCTGGTGGCCACCGACGTGGCCGCCCGCGGCCTGGACATCGACCACCTCACCCACGTGGTGAACTACGACGTCCCCTCGGCCCCCGAGGCCTACGTGCACCGCATCGGGCGGGTCGGGCGGGCCGGGCGGGAGGGCGTGGCCATCACCCTGGCCGAGCCGCGGGAGCGCCGCCAGATCACCAACATCGAGCGGGTCACCCGACGCCCGATGGAGCAGGAGAAGGTCCCCAGCGTGGCCGACCTGCGCGCCGCCCAGATCGAACAGATCCTGGGTTCGCTCCGCGAGGCCCTGGAGGCCGACGACTCGGCCCGGTTCCTGCCCGCGGTCGAAGCGCTGGCCGACGAGTTCGAGCTCACCGACGTGGCCGCCGCCGCCCTGAAGCTGGCCCACGACGCCGCCGGCGGCCCCGTGGTCGACGAGCAGGAGATCCCCGACGCCGCCGAACGCCCCCGCCGCGACCGCCCCAGCGACCGCGGCGGTGACCGCGACCGTCCGCCCCGGGGCCGCGACGACCGGGGCGACCGCAGCGACCGGGGCCCGCGTCCCGACCGGGGCAAGGGCCGGGCCGGCGGTGGCGACACCGACCAGCTGTTCATCAACGTGGGCCGCATGGACAAGGTCCGACCGGGCGACCTGGTGGGGGCCATCACCGGCGAGAGCCACCTGGAGGGTCGCGACATCGGCGCCATCCAGATCTTCGAGAAGTTCAGCCTGGTCGAGGTGCCGGCCGGCTCGGCCGACGACGTGATCTCGGCCATGCGGGCCACCACCATCCGCGGCCGCAAGGCGAGCATCCGCCGCGACCGCGGCCGCAACGACTGACACCCACCGGCCGACATCCACCGGCCGACACCCATCGCGGCGGGCGGGCGTCAGGAGCCGGAGTGGGCCACCCGGACGCTGCCGTTGTCGCTGCGGGCGGTGATGCGACGGATGGCTTCGGGATCGGTGATCACCTCGTTGGTGGTGCTGCCGTTGTCGGAGGACACGTCGACGGCGTAGCTGTCTCCCGTGCGGGGCACCAGCACCTCCACCGACCCATTGTCCGACGTGGCGATCACCGAGCGGGGCGCCACCTCGCTGGCCACCCGCACCGAGCCGTTCGACGATCGGGCCTCGACCACCTCCGAGCGCAGGCCGGTGGCCCGCACGGCACCGTTCTCCGAACGCAGCACCACCAGCCCGGACAGACCGGAGACGTCGATCGACCCGCTGGAGGTCACCTCCACCCGGCCCCGCACGTCCTCCACCCGGGTGCCCCCCTCGTCGTTGGCGATCTCCACCACGGTGTCGTGGGGCACCTCGATCACGTAGTCGACGCCGCACCACACCGAGCCGAAGCCGGGACAGGACGCGTCGACCTCGAGGCGATCGTCGACCACCCGGTGGCCGAAGGTGGTGGCGCGGAGCCCGTCGCTCACCCGGGCCTCGATGGTGACCCGGTCGACCGGGGCCCCGATCACGTGCACGCTGCCATCTCCGCCGGCGTCGACCTGGAGGGTGGCCACCGGGTCGGTGACCACCCAACGGTGGCTGTGCTCGTCGTGGGCCAACACGTCGACCACCTGGTAGGTGGTGCCCACCAGCAGCACCGCGGCGAGCACCGAGCCGGCGATGAGCCACACCGGTGAGCGCCGGGGCGCGACGGTTCGGGTCGAGGGGGTCGAGGGGGTCGAGGTCGGGTTCGAGGGGATCGCGGTCATGGGTTCAGCCCTCCAACCAGCGCAGGACGGCCAGCACCCGGCGGTGGTCCGCCTGGGCGGGGGCCAGGTCCAGCTTCAAGAAGATGTTGCTCACGTGCTTCTCCACCGCCTTGTCGGACACCACCAGCTCCCGGGCGATGGCCGGGTTGGCCCGGCCCTCGGCCATGAGCGCGAGCACCTCGCGCTCGCGCGGCGACAGCCGCTCCAGCGGGTCCTGGCGACGGGCCCGGGCCAGGAGCTGGGAGACCACCTCGGGATCGAGCGCGGTACCGCCCGCACCCACCCGTCGGACCGCGCCCAGGAACTCGCCCACGTCGGCCACCCGGTCCTTGAGCAGGTAGCCCAGCCCGGCGGTGTCGTCGGCCAGCAGCTCGGTGGCGTAGCGCTCCTCGACGTACTGCGACAGCACCAGGATGCCGGTGCCGGGCCAGCGCTCCCGGATGGTCCGGGCGGCGCGGAGGCCGTCGTCGGTGTGGGTGGGGGGCATGCGGACGTCGACCAGGGCCAGGTCGGGACGGTGGCGACCCACCACGGTGAGCAGCTCGTCGGCGTCGCCCACCGTGGCCACCACGTCCTCGCCGGCGTCGACCAGGATCCGGGTGAGCCCGGCCCGCAGCAGCACCGAGTCCTCGGCGATCACGATGCGCACGGGACCTCCACGGAGATGGTGGTGGGTCCGCCCGTCGGGCTGACGAGCTGGAAGCGGCCGCCCAGGCCCCGGACCCGCTCCTGGAGGCCGGTGAGCCCGGTGCCTC
>DAIMFV010000050.1:4446-17708 GCA_036724365.1 Acidimicrobiales bacterium
TGGCGCCAGGGTGGCCGGCGACGCGGTGCGCGGCCTGGTCGACCGACCGGTCGATCCCGCCCGGCTGGTGCTGTGCCATAGCGACCTGCACCCGGGCAACGTGGTGGCGGGCGAGACGGGCGGCCTCGTCGTCCTGGACCCAGACGACGTCGGCCCCGCCGACCCCGTCGTCTCGCACCTCCACCACCAGACGGTCGCCGGCCCGGGCCACGGCCACGTGGGCCCGGGTGGCCGAGGCGTGGCGGGCCACGTTGGTGAGGGCTTCGTTGACCACGAAGTAGGCGGTGCTCTCCACCGCGGGTGGGGGGCGCTCGCCGACGTCCACGGTCAAGGTGACGGGCACGGGGGCCCGGGCCACCACCGCGGACAGGGCGGCATCGAGCCCCCGGTCCTCGAGGATGACGGGGTGGATGCCCCGCACCAGGTCGCGGATCTCCTTCAGCGCCGACTTGGCCTCCTGGTGGGCGCTCCCCACCAGGGCCCGGCCGGCGTCGGTGTCGCCCTCGTCGAGCTTCGTCCTGGCCTCGCCCAGGCTGGCGGCCAGCGCCACCAGCCGCTGCTGGGCGCCGTCGTGGAGATCTCGTTCGATGCGCCGCCGTTCGGCCTCGGCACTGTCGACCGCCGCGCTCCGGCTGGTCTCCAACCGGGTCACCGTCTCCTCCAGCGCCGCCTCGCGTCCCGGGCCCAGCATCAGCGTGGCCCACGCCTTCTGCGCCGACACCACGGCGAGGGTCATCCAGGGGGCCGCAACCCCGACGCCGACCAGCCCCACCGCGGCCAGCGACCAGGCCCCGGGGCCGGGCGTGATCTCGAACAACCAGAACTTGGCGGACCCACCGGGCAGTGACCCGGCATAGGCGGGGAGGCCCAGCAGCGCCAGCGATCCGCACCACACCCCGAACACCAGGCCGAAGGCCACCAGCTCCACCGGCGGGGCCGCGACGCCGTGGAGCATCTCCTCCCACCGCGGCCAGCAGAGGGTGCGCTCCTTGAGGCGGGCGAGCCACCCCGTGGACCGCAGGGGTGGCACCGGGTCGGCGAGCTCCAGCCCCAGGAGCGACGCGAAGCGGCTGCGGTCCAGCCCGGCGAGGGCGTGGCCCACCGCGTACATCACCCACGCCACCGGCAGGGCCAGCGGGAAGGCGATGAGCAGCCCGGTGGTGGTGGCCACCAGCCCCACCACCAGCGTGAAGCTGACGGCGCCGGTCACCGGGCCCACGGCCGCGTGGCACAGCTCCCGCCACAGCCGGGCGGGGTCGGTCCACGGCCGGACGGTGGTGCGGAGGATGGTGGGCATCGTGCGGTCCACGGTAGGCATCGGTTCGTGTCCCGTCTCAGATCGTGGCCGGGTCAGACCGTGGCCAGGGCGTCGAGCACGTCGAGCCGGGCCGCCCGCCGGGCCGGTCGCACCGAGGCGACCACGCCGGCGGCCACGGCCAGGACCACGATGGCCACGATCGAGGTGCCCGGGAGGGTGAAGACGGCGTCGAAGCCGGTGTCGGCGAACGCCGCCCGCATGACCCCCCAGCCGAGGAACGTGCCCAGGGCCAGCCCGCCGGCGGCGCCCAGGGCGGCGGTGACCACCGACTCCCAGCGCACGGTGGCCCGGAGCTGGGACCGGCTCTGGCCCAGGGCCCGGAGCAGGCCGATCTCCCTGGTGCGCTCGTGCACCGACAGGGCCAGGGTGTTGGCGATGCCCATCAGGGCGATCAGCACGGCCAGGCCGAGGAGGCCGTAGACCAGGGTGAGCACCTGGTCCACCTCACCGGCGACCGAGGCGATGAACTCGTCCCGGGTCATCACGTCCGGGTCGCCCTGGGTCCGGGCCAGTCCGCTCACCGCGGTCTGGGCCGCACCCAGGTCGGATCCGTCGGCCACCGTGACCAGCACGGCATCGAGCAGCGCCCGGTCGTCGTGGGCCAGGTAGTCGTCGGGGTGCACGATCACCCCACCCATGAGGTCGGTCTCGGTGTACACCGCACCCACCGTGAGGGCGGCGGTGGCACCGTCGACGAACCCGATGTCGACGGGGGAACCCACCGCTGATCCCACCGTCAGGCCCAGGCCATCGGCCACCGCCCGGCTCACGGCCACCTGGCCGGGGCCGGTGGCGGCCAGCGAGCCCTCGGCCACCCCGAGGTCGGCCAGGGGCGCCAGGGCGACCGGGTCGGCCACCGCCACCTCGCGGTCGCCGCCGTCGATGCGGACCATGCCGGTGCGCAACGGCACGGCGTGCTCCACCTCGGGCAGGTCCCCGATGGCCGCGGCGAGCCCGGGGCTCACGCCGGCGCTCCCCCACTCCGCCGACACCACGATGTCGCCCCCGAAGGTGCGCCGGACGGTGTCGTCCATCGCCGTCTTCATCGATGCGGCCATGGTGGCGAACAGCGTCACCACGGTCACGCCCACCACCAGCGCCACCGCGCTGCTCGCGGTGCGCCGCGGGTTGCGGACCACGTTGCGGCCCGCCAACCGCCCGGGGATGCGGCCGGACGGCCACAGCCGGGCGGTGACCCGGCTCAGCAAGAGGCCCACCGGGACGGCCGCCAGCGGGGCCAGCAGGACCGAGCCCACCAGCGCCGCCAGAGCACCCCCGCCGAGGAGCGCCATGCCCCCGCTCCCCGACGCCACCACCAGGGCCATCCCCGCGGCCAGGAACAGCCCACCGACCACCACACGGAACCGGCCCACCACGGTGGCCTCCACCGCAGTGGCCCGCAACGCCGCCAGGGGGGCGGCCCGGGAGCCGCGGACGGCCGGCAGCACCGATGACAGCACGGTGATCACCAGACCGACCCCGACCGCCAGGGCGAGCGAGAGGCCCGAGACCACCAGGCCACCGGTGCCGAAGTCCATGCCCGAAGACGCCATGAGCCGGCGCAGCACCTCGGCCAGCCCCAGACCCACGAAGGATCCGACCAGCGAGGCCACCAGGCCGACCACGATCGACTCCACGGCCACGGCGCGCAGCACCTGGGCCCGGCTGGCCCCGAGGGCCCGCAGCAGGGACGACTCCCGGGAGCGCTGGCTCACCAGGATCATGAAGGTGTTGTTGATGCTGAACCCGGCGACCACCAGGGCCACCCCGGCGAAGGCGAGCAGCGCCGACTCCACCAGCCCGAGGAAGTCGCTCGCGATCGCCGCCTCGTCCTCGGCGGTGAGGTCGGCACCGGTGAGCACCTCGCTACCCCCGCCCGCGGCAGCCGCCACTGCGTTCCGCAGGCCGGCGGCGTCCACGCCGTCCTCGGCCCGCACCAGCACCGACGTGAGCTGGTCCGGCCCGGTGAACCAGGCCTGGGCCGTGTCGTGGTCGACGCCGGCGAAGGTGGCCCCGGCCATGGCGTCGCGGTCGCCGAACCCGACGATGCCCACGACCTCGGACTGCACCACCTCCGGGACGCGCAGCTCGACGCGGTCGCCGAGGGTGAGGCCCCCGGTGCTCGCCGAGCCGGCATCGATGACCACCTCGCCCGGGCCGGGGGGGGCCGGGCCCTCGCGGATACGGAGGGGGTTGAGCTCAGGGTCCTCGACCCACGCCGCTCCCACCGTCGGGGGGCCACCGCCGCCGATGGCGTCGCCGTCGGACCCCACGATCTGGGCCACGCCCTCCACCTCGGCGGCCACGGCCGCCACGCCGGGGACCGCAGCCACCCGGGCCGCCACGGCCTCGTCGGTGGTGCCCCGAAGGAACAGCTCACTCCCCTGTTCGCCGAACCCGGTCTCGTTGCGGACGGCCAGGTCGATCCCGGCGTTGGCCTCGCCGAACAGCCCGGCGAAGCCGGTCCGCATGGTGTCGCTCAACACGAGGGTGGCGCATAGGAAGGCCACACCGAGCACGATGGCGAGGCCGGTGCCGACGGTGCGGCGCTTGTCCGACAGGAGGCGTCGGAGGCTCAGCCGGATCATGCCGCCACCTTGCGATCGTGGCCGACGATGCGACCGTCGGACAGGCTGAGCACGGAGTCGGCGTAACCGGCCGCCACCGGGTCGTGGGTGACCATCACGATCGACTGACCGAGGTCGTCCACCGCCGACCGGAGGAAGCGCAGCACCTCGGTGCCCGACCTCCGGTCGAGGTTGCCGGTGGGCTCGTCGGCGAAGATCACCGCCGGGCGCCCGGCGAGCGCCCGGGCGACCGCCACCCGCTGCTGCTGGCCGCCCGACAGCTCACTGGGGCGGTGACCGAGCCGGTCGGTGAGCCCCACCACGCCGACCACCTCGTCGAGCCAGGCCTGGTCGGGCTTGCGGCCGGCCAGGTCCATGGGCAGGGTGAGGTTCTCCAGCGCGGTGAGCGTGGGGAGCAGGTTGAAGGCCTGGAACACGAACCCGATGCGGTCCCGCCGGATGCGGGTGAGCTTGCGGTCCGAGAGACCCGAGAGCTCCACGTCGTCGAGGAACACCTGGCCCGACGTGAGGCTGTCGAGCCCGGCCAGGCAGTGCATCAGGGTGCTCTTGCCCGAACCCGACGGCCCCATGATGGCGGTGAGCTCACCCGAGGGGATGTCCACCGTCACCGCGTCGAGGGCCGTCACCCGGGTCTCCCCGGAGCCGTACACCTTGGTGGCGGCCACGGCCCGCGCCACCGGCGGTCTGACCGACCGGGAGATCGTTCGGGCGGGCTGTGGAGGGGTCTGCGTGGAGGCCTGGGAAAGGGTCGTCGTCACCATGAGGTCGACGGTACGGACGACCGGGTCCGGGGACGAGGGAGCCACCCGGTGTCTCGGGGGTGGGGCCAGCCCTACCCCGGGGCAGCCGAGTGACCGCTACCGGCGCGCGACGGCCCGCCACATGACTGTTACTCGGCGAGCCACTCGCGGATCTGGTCGGCCAGGCGGTCGATGCCCACGTTCTTGGCCGCACTCACCCAGATCACCTCGTTCTTCTCCAGACCGCAGCCGGCGGCCACGTCCTTCTTGCGCTTCTCGCGCAGCGACGACTTCACCTTGTCGTGCTTGGTGGCGATCACGGCGAACGGCAGGTCCTCGGCCCGCAGCCACTCCAGGAGCTGCACGTCGAGCTTGGTGGGGCCCACCTCACCGTCGACCAGCACCAGGATCTTCACCAGCTCCTCGCGGCCGGTGAGGTAGCCCTCGATCATCTGCTGCCAGTTGGCCCGCATGGACTTGGACACCGCGGCGTAGCCGTAGCCGGGGCAGTCGACCACGGTGGTGCCGTTGGGCAGCTCGAACAGGTTGAGCAACTGGGTGCGCCCCGGCGTCTTGGAGACGTGGGCCAGCTTGTTGCGCCGGGCCAGGGCGTTGAGCAGCGACGACTTGCCCACGTTGGACCGCCCCACCACCGCCACCTCGGCCGGGCTGGCGGGCAGCGCGTCGAGCCCGTCGGCCGACTTCACGAAGCTGAGCTGCAACGGCTGGGACATGGCCCGCAGCGTGCCACACGCCCCGGCTCGGCTCCTACGGGAGCGTCCTCAGGGCAGGGGTCGGGCCTGGCCGGAGTCGGTGGTGATCCGCAGGCCCGAGCCGTCGGTCGCGTCGAAGTCGGAGCCCTTGATGGTGGCCAGGGCGCGGAGCTGGGTGTTGTCCCAGCGTTCGTCGGGCACGCCCGACAGGTACCAGGCCGAGCCGTTGTCGGCCACGATCGCCCCGTAGGTCTTGAGGGCCACGATGATCGGCCGCACCTGGACGGGGAACGTGCTCTCGTCGACCGACGCCTTGAGCCGGAACCGCTCCCCCATGGCCGGGCGGTTCGGGTCGGTGCTGGAGCTGGCGTAGTGGCTGGCCGGCCAGAGGTAGGTGCGGCGGCTCAGCGGTACGGTCATGCGGATGGCGTGTTCGACCTTGCCGGCGGCCACCTCGTCGTAGCGCACCAGGCCGGGCAGGATCGCCAGGCCGGCGGCGTCGGCCGACGTCCACCCCAACGGCCGCTGGGCGTTGGACCGCAGGTCCCAGATGGCACCCGAGCCGGCGCTCCAGGTGCCGTCGCCGTCGGGGTACGCCGAGTACAGCTCGTACAGCCGGCACTCGGCCGGCTCCACCATGAGGATGTGGCGGTCACCGGCGCTGCTCGGACCGCCCTCGATCGGCGGGTTGGCCGGTACCGGGTAGCCGCCGGGATCGCTCTCGTCCGCGTACTCGAAGGTCACGTCCACCTTGGGCTGCCCGGGGGCCACCACCACGTAGGGGATGCCGATCGGCCCGCCCTCCCACAACCCGGCGCCGAAGTCGGCCTTGAGGCCCCTGGTCGCCCCGACCGTGGTGATGAGGCTGGCCGAGTTGGCGAGCACCGGGGCGCGGGTGACGCTGGCGTGCCAGTGGTTGTTCGCCGGGAACATCGGACACGAGGTGGCGGGCACCGTGGGGCCGCAGGCCGCCAGCACGGCAGCCACCGCCGCGACCGCGAAGCCGGACCCCACCAGCGAGCGGGACCATGCAGGGGAACGACGGGGCATGGGACCGTCATCGGCAGCGCCGACCCGCTGCTGCAGCGCGAATCAGGGACCCGAGCGAACGCTCGACTCTGGGGTGGCCGCGCCTCCTAGGCTGCGGCACCATGGGGATCTCCACCACGTCGCGCCCGTCCCGAACCCGTCGACCCGCCCGCCGGCGCCGCGCCGCCGCGCTGGCGGTCCTGGCCTCGGTCGGCGCGCTGGTGCTGCCGTTGGAACCGGCGGCGGGCCGCGCCGCTGGTGATCCCGGCCCCGGCCCGGTGGCGAGCTGGAGCACGACCACCGGCACCGACGGTCGGGTGTACATCGCCGACGGCTCCGGACGGGCGATGCTGTTCCACGGGTTCAACGTGAAGACCGGCGCGCCGGCCACCGACGTCACCGACCAGCTCCTCGCCGACGCCGCCGCCCGGGGCCTCGACCACCTGCGACTGGGCTTCTTCTGGCAGCACCTCGAGCCCGAGCAGGACCGCTTCGACGAATCGTTCCTGGACCAGATCGAGACCGTGCTGGACCGCGCCGAGGCGCACGGGATCGTGGTCATCCTCGACATGCACCAGGACGTGTACGGCGAGGCCTTCGACTCCCGCGGCATCCCGGCCTGGGCCACCCGCACCGACGGCCACGCCTTCGAGGCCAACGACAACTGGTTGCTGTCGTACCTCCAGCCCGCGGTGCAGGCCGCCTTCGAGCACCTCTACGAGGACGCCGACCTCCGCCAGCAGCAGATCGACGCCTGGCTCCACGTGGTGAACCGGGTGCAGGACCACCCCGCCCTGTTCGGCTACGACCTGCTCAACGAGCCGTTCGGCAAGCAGCGCGAGGGCGAGGACCTCATCAGCGCCGCCGCCCGCATGGAGCGCGAGCAGCTCACGGCCATGTACCAACGCCTCACCGACGCCATCTCCGCGGTGGACCCCGACCACTGGGTGTTCTTCGAACCGCCGAACCTGGCGTCGCTCGGCATCGCCACCAGCCTGGGTGAGGTGCGGGGACCCAAGGTCGCCTTCTACCCGCACATGTACGACCCCGACATCGAGATCGCCACCTACTCGCCCGACGGCACCATCGTGATCAACCGGGAGTTCTTCACCCGCTGGCGCGACGCCATCACCACCTACACCCAGCGCTACCCCATGCCGATGCTGGTGGGCGAGTGGGGCCTGGCCCACCCCGACCTGCCGGGCATGGACGAGTTCGTGGACCTGAGCCTCCAGACCATGGACGAGGTGACCTCGGGCTGGTCCATGTTCCAGATGTGCCGGGGCGGCGGCTACTGCCCCTTCGACGCGGAGGGGAACCCGCGGCCCGCCATCGGCCGCATCTTCCAGCCCTACGCCCGGGCCATCGCCGGTCGCCCCGAGGCCACCACCTGGGACCCCGACACCCGCACGCTGCGGATCTCGTTCCAGGACGGCACCGCAGCCGGCGCCACCACGATCTACCTGGACCGACCGGCCACCTACCCCGACGGCTACGTGGTCGAGACCTCCGACGACGCCGGCTCGTGGAGCCACGACCTCGATACGGCGACCGACGTCTTGTCGGTGGAGACCCCCCGCACGGGCGGCCGCCACGTGATCTGCGTGAAGCCCGAGGGCGCCGCCCCCGGATGCGAGGCCGACCCGGTTCCGCCCACCACCACGGCGCCCACGGCACCGACCTCCACGACCGCGCCCACCTCGCCGACCACCCCGACCACCGTCACGTCCGGCTACCGTCCGCCCACTGCGGCCGGGGCCCGGCCCGTGTCGGGCCAGCCCCGCTACGCCGGCTGATCAGGGTCGGTCATCAGGGCCGGCTGATCAGGGCGGGCTGATCAGGGTCGGCCCACCAACCAGGCGGTGAGCTCGTCGGCCGGGGCCGGGCGGGCGAACACGAACCCCTGCACCACCGGACAACCCAGCTCGGCCACCACGTCGAGCTGCTCGATGGTCTCCACGCCCTCGGCCACGCACGACAGGGACATGGCCTTGGTGAGCTCCACCACCGAGCCCACGATGGCGCGGCTGCGGGGGGCGTCGCCGGCGCGCACCACGAAGCTGCGGTCCAGCTTCACGGTGTCGACCGGCAGGCTCTGGAGGTAGCCGAGCGAGGAGTAGCCGGTGCCGAAGTCGTCGATGGCGATGCGGGCACCCAGCGACCGGAGCTGGGCCAGGAACTCGGCCGCCTGCTCGGGATCGGGGAGGATGCCGCTCTCGGTCACCTCGAACCCGATGAGCGACGGGTCGACGCCGGTGGTGCGGAAGATGCGGGAGATCTGCTCCACCACCGCAGCGGACCCGAGCTGGGTGGGCGACAGGTTCACCCACACCACGAACGGCTCGGTGCGGCCCACGTTCCAGCAGCTGGCCGACTCGCACGCCCGGGTGAGCACGGTCTCGAACAGGGCGGGGATGAGGCCCACCTCCTCGGCCACCGGGATGAACAGCACGGGGGGCAGGTTGCCGCCCGTGGGCGCCTCGCACCGGGCCAGCGCCTCGGCGCCCATGACCTTGCCGTCGTGCAGCCGCTCCGTGGGCTGGAAGTGCACCACGATGCCGCCGTGGTCGATGGCCTCCCGGAGGGCGCCCTCGATGCGCACCCGTTCGGCGCCCGCCTCCAGCATCTGGTCGTCGAACACCTCGACCCGGCCCCGGCCCTTCTCCTTGGCGTGGTAGAGCGCGGTGTCGGCGTCGCGCACCAGCGAACGCGGGTCGTCGGGACGGTTCAGCGCCAGCGCCGCCCCCACGCTCGCCCGCAGCACGATGCGGTGGTCGCGGACGGTGTAGGGAGGGGCGAGGGCGGCCAGGAGCTCCTCGCCCACGGCCACCAGGTCGGACGGTGCCTCCACCTTGGGCACCAGCACGGTGAACTCGTCGCCCCCCGAAGCGAGAGACCAGCAACGGCTCGACCACCGCATCGGCCAGCCGGTCGGCCACGGCCCGCAGCACCTCGTCGCCGAACTCGTGGCCCAGGGTGTCGTTCACCAGCTTGAACCGGTCCAGGTCGAGGAACAGCACCCCGACGTTGCCGTCCTCGGCCGCCTCAGCCAGCCGTTCGGAGAACATGGCCCGGTTGGGTAGGCCGGTGAGCGGGTCGTGCATGGCCTGGTGGCGCAGGTCGCGCTCGCGGGCGTCCTGGTCGATGGCGATGGCGGCCAGGCGAGACGCCAGCGACAGCACGCGGGAGTCCGCGTCACCCGCATGACCGGCAACGGTCCGGAACACGTCGACGGTGCCCAGGCTGGTGCCGTCCGTGAACGACCGGATCGGCATGGACCAACACGACCGGATCCCGTTGGCCAGCAGCGTCGTTGCCAGTCCCGAGTAGGCCGGATCGGTGGCGACATCGGGGCAGTACTGGCCCACGTTGGCGTGGAAGGACCCAGCGCCGGCGGGCCCGCCGGCCACCGGCCGCAACCCGATGAGCGAACCGATGACCGGCACCGGAAGGTGCGGCGCGATCAGCGGGAGGAGCGCCTCGTCGAGCGGGTCGTACTCCATGATGCAGGCGAAGGCGGTGGGGTCCCGGTGCTCCAGCAGGTCGGTGACGCGGTGGAGCACCTCGCCGAGCGGCTCGCCCGCGCTGAGGCGGTTGAGCACGAACATCTGGTCGCCCAGCAACGCCAGTTCGCTCTGGGGTTCGGCAAGCCGCACCACGAACGACCGGGCCTGCACGTCGGCGTCGCCGAGGCGGTTGTCGCTCCACACGTCGAAGGGGGCGCTGGCGTCCGGCGACACCCGGAGGGCCACGGCCACGGCGGCGCTGCGCCCCGATCCGTTGTGGCTGCGCTCCAGCAGCCCGGCCGTGGAGTCGATCTCGTCCGCGCTGACCAGGTCGAGGACCGAGGTGCCCACCAGGTCGGCGCCGCCGCCGATGCCCAGCTCGATCAGCTCGGGGCTCGCCCAGATCGTGCACAGGTCGTCGTCCACCACCAACACGCCCACCGGGTTGCCGTTGCGGTCCCGCCGGGCGGCATCGAAGCGGCAGTGGAGCAGCGCCTCCACCTCGGCCGCCACGTGGCGGACCGCGGTGCGCGACACGTTGTGGCCGCGTACCTCACCGACGTGGACCCCATGAATGGTGAGCGGGGCGCATTCGTCGGGTTCGGGGTGTTCGGTCCCGGGTGGTCCCGTGACCGGCCGGAGCTCGGCGGGCACCGGCTCACCGGCGGCCAGGGGCGGCACCGGGCCGCGCAACCACACGTGGATCGTTCCCCGACCCATGCGTCCGGCCAGACCGGCGAGGGAGGTGAGGACCGGGTCGTCGTGGGCATCGAGCACGCCGAGCGCGTGGAGGGTGGCGAGGGTCGCCCGCCTCTCGACGTCTGCATCGGATCCCGTCGGCTTCACGCAGGTCCCTTCACACCCGGGGGGTGCTTACCTGTCGGCGGAGCCCTGGGGATCTTGACCGTTGTGCCGGTATGTGGCGCCCGTCACGCAGGGTGGCGGGGCTGGTCGGCGGGACCGGGGGTTCAGCCGTCGATCAGGCTCAGGCCGGGGTTGTAGCGACGGGTGGGGGCCAGCGCCACGTCGATCTGCTCGGCGATGCCCGCGAAGGCCCGGGCGGCCTCGCCCTCGGGGTCGGTGGCCATGACCGGATGACCCGAGTCGGAGCCCTCGCGCAGGTCGTTGAGCAACGGGACCTGACCGAGCAGGGGCACGTCGAGCTTGTGGGCCAGCTCCGCACCGCCACCGGCCCCGAAGATCTCGTAGCGGGTGCCGTCGTCGCCGGTGAACCACGCCATGTTCTCGATGACGCCCTTCACCTCGAGGTGCACCTTCTCGGCCATGGCTGCGGCCCGCTGGGCCACCCGCTGCGCGGCCGGCTGGGGGGTGGTGACCACGTACACCTCGGCCCGGGGCAGGAACTGGCTGATCGACAGCGACACGTCGCCGGTGCCGGGGGGAAGGTCGATGATCAAGAAGTCGGGGTCGTCCCAGAACACGTCGGTGAGGAACTGCTCCAGGGCCTTGTGGAGCATGGGGCCACGCCAGATGACCGCCTGGTCCTCATCCGCGAAGAAGCCCATGGAGATGCAACGCACCCCGTGGGCCTCGGGCGGCACCAACATGGAGTCGATGACCACCGGGTCGTTGGTGATCCCGAGCATCTTGGGGATGGAGAAGCCCCACACGTCGGCGTCGACGATGGCCACCGACCGCCCTCGCTGGGCGAGCGCCACCGCCAGGTTGGTGGACACCGACGACTTGCCCACGCCGCCCTTGCCGGAGGCGATGAGGAGCACGCGGGTGCGGCTGGCGGGGTCGGCGAACGGGATGGCCCGGCCCTCGGCGTGGCCGTGGGCGGCCTGGCTGCCCGCGGTGGCGGCCGGGTTGCCGTTGAGCTGCTGGCGCAGCGCGGCCAACTCCTCGGGGGTCATGGCCGTGAAGTCGACCTGCACCGCCCGCACGCCCGGCAGGGCCACGACCGCGTCCTTCACCCGGTTGGTGATCTCGTTCTTCAGCGGGCAGCCCGGGGTGGTGAGGGCCACCAGCACGCGCACGGCCCCGTCGGCCTCGGCGACCTCCTTGAGCATCCCCAGGTCGACGATGCTGCGGTGCAGCTCGGGGTCCTGGACCGGTCGGATGGCCTCGATGATCTCGGCTTCGGTGGGCACGGGCGTTCCTGACGTCGGACATTTCTCCTACGGGCATAGGTAGAATACCGGGGTGACCTCGCCGAGCCTCAGTCCGGGAGCCAGCCCCGCGCTGAGCCCCACCGACTTCGCGTCGGCGGTGTCGGCCATCACCTCGGCGTTCGGCGACCCCACCCGGCGAGACATCTACCTGTTCGTGCACGAGCACGCCGACGGGGTCACCGCCGGCGAGGTGGCCCAGCGCTTCGACCTGCACGCCAACGTGGCCCGTCACCACCTCGACAAGCTCGCCGCCGGCGGCCACCTCGACGTCACGGTGGGCCGGTCGCCCGGGGCCGCCGGTGCCGGACGGCCGTCCAAGCGCTACCGCTCCCACACCGACACCGTGGCTGTCGACCTGCCGGTCCGCCACGACGACGTGGTGATCACCCTGCTGGGCCGGGCCCTGGCCCGCCTGCCCGAGGCCGAGGCCACCGCCCTGGCCGAGGAGGTGGGCGTGGAGTACGGGCGCACCATGGCCGCCGCCATGGGCGAGGCCGGAGACGTGCAGCGCTCGTTCCGCACCGCCCTGCACTCGGTGGCCGACGCCCTCAGCGCCCACGGGTTCGCCGCCCACGCCGAGGAGACCCCCGACGGGCTGCGCATCATCTCGGGCCACTGCCCGTTCGGCGACGCCGCCATCGAGCACCCGGTCATCTGCGCGGTGGACCGCGGCATGGTCAAGGGGATGCTCGAGGCCCTCTACGGCGACGCCGTCACCGAGACCGAGTCGTCCCGCGCCACCGGCGACGCCACCTGCATCACCACCGTGGTCTGAGCCGGGGTCCGACCCCGGGTCCCGGAACGGTCAGGCGTCGTCCCAGGTGGGGTGACGGGCCATCGAGATCACCACGGCACCCAGGAACCCGGTGACCACGCCCCAGGCGCCCGCCAGCAGCACCAGCACGGTGAGGGCCGCGGACCGCAGCCCGCCCTTCCGGCCCCGGGCCACCCCCCAGGTGATCGCCCCGCCCACCACGCCGGCGGCCAGGGCCATCGCCGACAGCCAGAACACCTCACCGGCGGCCGAGGCCGTGGCGGTCTCGTCGTCACCGAAGCCGGTGGACACGAAGAAGAAGGTGGGGAGCAGGCCCCCCAGCACGAACACGATCGCCGCCGCCACCGCCGGCCCGGTGCCCGGCTGCGGGGGCGGGGGCTCCCAGCCGGGCGGAGGAGGTGGCAGCGGCTGCCAGCCCGGCGGAGGCGGAGGAGGTCGCCAGCCGTCGGGGATCACGC
>DAIMFV010000051.1:0-17568 GCA_036724365.1 Acidimicrobiales bacterium
ACTCGAAGCCCATGAGGGCGGCGGCGGTGGCGGTGGCCACGCCGTGCTGGCCGGCGCCGGTCTCGGCCACCAGCCGCTGCTTGCCCATGCGCTTGGTGAGCAGGGCCTGGCCGAGCACGTTGTTGATCTTGTGCGAGCCGGTGTGGTTGAGGTCCTCGCGCTTGAGCAGGACGCGCACGCCCAGCTCGGCGGAGAGCCGGTGGCACTCGGTGAGCGGCGACGGCCGGCCGGCGTAGTCGCGCAGCAGGCCGTCGAGCTCGGCGCGGAACTCGGGATCGGCCCAGGCGTCTCGGAAGGCGGCGTCGAGCTCGATGCACGCGGGCATCAGGGTCTCGGGCACGAACCGACCGCCGAAGCGGCCGAAGCGGCCGCTGGCGTCGGGTTCGCCCATGAGCGACTGCGGAAAGGGACTGGTTGGGGTCGTCTGGTCAGACGGGGTGGGGGTGGTCACGGATCTTCCTCGGAACGTGGACGGTCTACGGGATGACGGCGCGGGCGACCGGAAGGGTCGACCCGGGCCGGGCGGGGGCGATCAGCCCCGCCAGTGCCCGTTGCCGGCGACACGCGAGAACCAGCGCAGGCGGGGGTGGCGCGAGAACCGGCGCGACGAGTGGCGAACGACGGTCATCCGGTCTCGTCTCCCATCCAGTCGTAGGGAGCCGCCGCCACGATGACGTCGCCGTCGTCGGGCAGCTCCGCGCCCGCGGCCTTGGCCTGCTCCACGAACGCCATCACCTTGCGGGCGTCCTTCTGACCCGGTTCGCCCCGGTCGGTCTCCACCCCGGTGGACACGTCGACGCCCCACGGTCGTACCTGGGCGATGGCCTCGGCCACGTTCTCGGGGGTGAGGCCACCGGCCAGCAGCAGGCGACGGTCGCGGGGATGGCGGGCGGCGACGGTCCAGTCGAACGTGTGGCCGGAACCCGGTTCGGCGGCGTCGAGCAACACGGCGGTCACCGGGAACTCGCCGGAGCGGTTCCGCGCCGGGTCGTTGGCCCCGAACGCCTTGATCACGTATGGCACCCGTTGGGCCACCCACGTGGTGTCGTCGACCGACTCGTGGCCGTGCAGCTGGGCCGCCTTGAGACCGGCGGTGTTCACGATGTCGACCACCCGGGAGGGCGCCTCGTCTCGGAACACGCCCACCGTGAGGATCTCCGGCGGCAGGCGGCGGGCGATGTCTCGCGCCAGGCCCGGTGCGATCTGGCGCCGGGACGGGGCGAACACGAAGCCCACGGCGTCGGCCCCCATGGCCACCGCCAACAGCGCATCGTCTTCGCGCGTGATGCCGCAGATCTTCACGAACACCGCTGCACGATACGTCGCCGCCCACCCGGAACCGGTGCTTCTTTGGCGGATCCGGGTCGGCCTCGATCGCCGAACGCCGGGCTCAGCCCGCGCCGGCACCGGTGAGCGGGCGGGGGCCGGCGCGGTCCTCGGCCATCTGGGCGTAGCCCCAGGTGAGGAACCGGTAGGCGATCTGCACCCACAACAGCACCATACCGCCCACCTGGAGCACCGCGGCGGCGGTCTGCTGGTCGATCACCGCGTCGAAGTCCTCGATCACCCGGGGGGCCAGTTCGTAGGTGGAGTAGATGGGGAAATCGGCCCAGGTCATGAAGAAGCCGGGCAGGACGGGCACGATCGACTGGGCGATCAGGTACCCGAGCGCCGCCGGGCCGGTGAGGCGGCGCACCCCGGGGTGGGGGCACTGCACGGGCATCCACAACACGAAGCCGGCCAGGGTCCACAGCCCGTCCATGAGGAACGAGCTGAAGGGCTGGGCCAGCAGCGGATCCACGATCGCAGGCGCGTTCACCACGATGAGGGTGACGGCCGCCACGGGCACCGCGAACCGCGGGCGGGCCGTCCAGCGCAGCACCGTCAACCGCCGCCCCCACCCCACGGCGCGCACGGCCAGAGCCGGCGGGCAGGCGAACAGCAGCAGCGGTGCCACCACCATGACCATGATGATCTGGCGGGCCATCTGGGCCGTGGCCAGGTAGCCGGCGCCCAGCGCCGCCAACGGCCAGTCGAGCACCGCCCACAGGCCGATCACCCCGAACACCAGGGCGACCGACCGTCCGAGGCTGGTGCCGGTGACGTCGGTGTAGACCTCACGGCCGTGGACGGCGGCCTCGGCCGCCATGCCGTCGTTGGTGGCGAGCGCCGGGTCCCGGAAGCGGCCGCGGAGCGCCCACCACACGGACAGGGCGATCACGCCGGCGACGATGGCCAGAGCGCCCAGGTAGGGCTGCCACGTCCACGTCCAGGTGGCACCGGAGGACGCGCACCACCAGTTCACGAGCCGCTCACTTCCAGATCCCCTGGTCGAGCCGGGGCAGGTCGTTGGCCCAGACCTCCATGCGGGTGCCCTGCTCGGCGCTCACCCCGGTGGGATAGATGCGATGGGCGACGTCGTCGCGGGTGAAGACGGTGGACTGGGCCGGGTGCCCGACCACGTAGGACCCGTCGGCGGCCGGTTCCTCCAGCACCACCGGCGGCATCTTCAGGTGGGTGATCGTGCGGTCGATCTCGGCGGGGTCGCCGGTGAGGCCGATGAAGGTGGGGTCGATGCGGTCCAGGTACGCCCGCATCACCTCGGGCGTGTCTCGGGCCACGTCGACGCCCACGAACAGCACCTGGGGTCGGCTACCGGGTCCCGAGCCGATGGCCTCGCGGGCCCGGGCGATGGTCTGGAGGAACACCGGGCAGATGTCGGGACAGTTGGTGTAGCCGAAGAACAGCACCGTGAGCTGCCCGCTGGTGGCCTCGATGAACGGGAACGGCTCGCCGTCGAGATCGGTGAGGGTCACGTCGGGCTTGGTGAACGGCGGCTCGAGCAGCGTGCCCCCGAACCCGCGGTTGGGGTCGGACCGCGTCGGGCTGCTCTGGCGGTCGAGGTCGCCGCAGCCGGCCAGCAGGGCGCCCGACCCACCCACCAGGGCGGCGGCGCCGAGGGCCGTGGCCGCGCCCAGGAACCGTCGGCGGGAGGTGGGACCGTTCACGAGCCCGTCCCGTGCCCATGGACGTGGTCGCCCTGGTCACCGTGGTCAGCAGGGTGGCCCGGGTCGGCCGCGGCCGAGGTGTCGGAGCCGGGTTCCACCACGGCCACCTCCACGGTGATCGTGCCCGCCCGCTGGAACTCCAGGTTCAGGGTGACCGTGTCGCCCGCCCGCACCTCGCGGTGCAGGCCGTTGAGCATCACGTGCAGGCCGGTCTCGCCGAAGGTGACCCGTGAACCCGCGGGCAGCGGCAGGTCGGTCACCGGGGCCATGGTGGCGCGGCCCTCCGCATCGGTGCCCGAGCGGTGCAGGGTGGTGCTGTCGGCGTCGGGACTGGACACGCCCACCAGCCGGTCCGCCTCCGACGTGGGGTTGTCGATCACCAGGCGGACGGCGCCGAGCGAGGGGTTGGCCGGCTCGTCGAGCCGGGCATCGACCACCGTGAGGACCTGAGAGGTGGCCGAGGCCGTGCCGGTGCCGGAGCCGTCGCTGCAACCCACGAGCCCGCCCCAGGCGGGGATGAGCAGGGCGAGCGCCACGAGGGCGGACCGGGGCAGGCGGGTGCGGGGCGACATGAGGGGGGTGGACGGGCTCCGCGACCAGTGTGGCCCGTGGGGGGTGGCCCGAGGTAGTCGGCCCCCACCCCCTGGACCGTCCGGTGCGGACCCGTTGGACCCCGCGTCCCGGGGGATCAGCCGGCGGCGCGGAGGGCGGCGACGCCGCCGCAGGGGTCTCCGGCGGTCACCAGCGACTCGCCCACCAGCACGGCGTGGTAGCCGGCGGCGGCCAGTCGGGCGGCGTCGTCGGGCCCGCGCACGCCGGACTCCGCCACCCGGACCACGCCCTGGGGCATGAGCGGGGCCATGCGCACGGCGCGGTCGGTGTCGACCTCGAAGGTGACCAGGTCGCGCTGGTTGACCCCGATCAGGGTGGCGCCCACGGCCAGGGCCCGCTCCAGTTCGGCTTCGTCGTGGATCTCCACCAGCACGTCGAGCCCCAGGTCGGTGGCCAGGTCGTGGAAGCCGGCCAACTCGGCCTGGTCCAGGGCGGCCACGATCAACAGGACGCAGTCGGCCCCCATGAGGCGGGCGTCGGCCACGTCGTGTTCGGACACGGTGAAGTCCTTGCGGAGCACGGGGAGCGTCACGGCGGCGCGGGCGGCGGCCAGGTCCTCGGGCGACCCCCCGAACCAGTCGACGTCGGTGAGCACCGACAGCGCCGTGGCGCCACCATCGGCGTAGTCGCGAGCCAGGGCGGCGGGGTCCAGGTCGGGCGCCAGTGGCCCCTTGGACGGCGAGCGCCGCTTCACCTCGGCGATGACGCCCAACCCGTCGACGGCGGCCAACGCGGCCCGGAACCCCCGGGTGGGCGCCAGCGCCCGAGCCTGGTCCACGAGGTCGGTGAGCGGGCGGTGATCGACGGCGGCCTGGGCCCGGTGGGCGTCGATGATGCGATCGAGGTAGGTGGCCATGAGCCGCCGAACCTATCGGTCGGGTCGGGTGCCGGTGAAGGGCGTGCGACGGGAGGTGGCGCTGGGCTCGCCCCGGTCGGTGTGCCGGGTCATGGCCACGAGGGGCAGCACCACGAACAGCACCGACGACACGATCACCCCGGCCAGGCAGGCGGCCAGAAGGGGTCGGGAATCCAGCGCCAGGCCCACGAACCCGCTGAGCACCGCGGCGGCGAAGAGGGCCACCGGCACCAGGCGCAGCGGGTGGCTCCGGTCGTCGACCGGGTCGTCGTCGGGCAGGAGCCGGTCCCGCTCGGCGGCCCACCCCGCGTGATCGGTCATCCAGCCGTCGTCGTCGGGACGCGGGGTCCAGCCCTTGCCGGCGGGCACGGTCACGTCGGGGCGGGCCCGATGGCGATCCCCCGGCCCCGAGCCCGGGCCGGTCCCGGCCAGCTCCTGCAACCGCTCGTCGTAGCGGCCCCGTCGCCCGGTGTCCCGCAGCACGTCCCAGGCCTCGGTGATGGCCTTCATCCGGGCCCCGTGCTGCTCGCGCTCGGCCGGCGGGTCGGCGGCGTGGAAGTCGGGGTGGTGCTCACGGGCCAGCGCCAGGTACGCGGCACGGATCTCCGACGGCCGGGCATCGCGTGCCACCCCCAAGGCCTCGTAGTGGTTCACCACTGTCGATGGTAGGGCCGGAACCCGGTGCGCACTTCACCATCAGCGGCCAGCCGACCACCCTCGGTCGGTCGGACCATCGGGCCTGGGTGATGCCGTCGCATCCCGCTGGTCCCCGAGCGCACGACACCCGCAGAGGGCACAGCGACGGGCGCCTGGCTCACCGACCGAACGAGACCCGACCCGGCACGGAAGGGGCGCTCGGAGACGGCGCCACCACCGGCGGCGAGAACACCCGGGCGGGCGCCCCGGCCACGGTGGCAGGACTGCCGTCCGGCTCCACGACCACGGCTCGGCCCACCCAGCACAGCGCCACCGAGCCACCCTCGACCGACGCGCTCGACGTGACCGAGCCGGCCTCGACGTCGTCCACCAGCACGGGCGTCCCGGGTGATGGCGGGGGGCCCTGCACCTCGGCCCGGTGCAGGAGGCGGGGGACGTTGCCGCCCCGGCTGTCGATGCGCGCCACCAGTTCCTGACCCGTGTAGCAGCCCTTGGTGAAGCTCACCGACGCGTCGATCACCCACTGGCCCACGGTGGCCGGGATGGTGTCGGCGTCCAGCTCGCTCCCCCACGCCGGAACCACGGCTCGGATGCGCAGCGCCTCCAGCTCGGCAGCCCCCACCTCGACCACGCCCGCCCCCACCACGCGGGTGACCGCGTCTTCGGCCGCCGCACCGGCCAGGACGAGGTCGAAGCCGTCGACCGCGGGCCACCCCGCCGGCCGCCACGCGTCGGGGCCGGTTGCGGCGACCACGTCGGCCGAACCCTCGCCTCGAAGGGCCAGCACCGGCACCGCGGGCGTCACCGTGATGTCGGCCTTCGTCCGCAGGAGGAACCGCCGCAGGCGCGCCTCCCACGCCTCGCCGGCCCCGGCGTCGACCAGGACCTCGAAGGCGTCGTCGGCCACCCGGGTGATCCGGCCCCAGCCCTCGACCTTGCCCTGGGGGGCCAGGACGAACGTCCAGGTGCTGTCGCCCACGGCCAGGCCCGCCACGTCCTGGCTGAGCTGGCCCTGCAGGTAGGTGGCGGCGTCGGGCCCGACGACGGCGACCAGGTCCCGGGTAACCCGGACGACAACCGGGTGGTCGGTCGGGTTCGAGGTCGGCGACGCGTTCGGAGGCGGGGTGCTGTCGGACATGGGCCCAGTGTGCCGGGCCGACGGGTCGGGTCGTGCGGTCAGACCGTGTAGTTAGGTCGACGCGCCGCCGACGCGGCGGGCCGCGGTCATGCGCCGGGCGGCCGGGACTGCGGCCAGCAGGGCCCGGGCCTTGTTGCGGGTCTCCAGCTCCTCGTGGGCCGGGACCGAGTCGACCACCACGCCGGCGCCGGCCTGCACGCACGCCCGGCCGTCGGGCAGGCAGACCATGGTGCGGATGGCGATGGCGGTGTCGATGTTGCCGGAGAAGTCGAGGTAGCCCAGCACCCCGGCGTAGGGGCCGCGCTTGGTGGGCTCGAAGTCGTCGATGATCTCCATGGCCCGCACCTTGGGCGCGCCCGACACGGTGCCGGCGGGCAGGGTGGCCCGCAACACGTCGATGGGGGTGAGGCCCTCGGCCAGGGTGCCCCGCACCTCCGAGGTGAGGTGCATCACGTGGCTGTAGCGCTCCAGGGTCATCATCTCGGTGACCCGCTCGGTGCCGAAGCGCACCACGCGGCCCACGTCGTTGCGGGCCAGGTCGACCAGCATCACGTGCTCGGCCACCTCCTTGGGGTGCTCGCGCAGCTCGGCCCCCAGGCGACGGTCCTCCTCCTCGGTCTGGCCGCGGTACCGGGTGCCGGCGATGGGCCGCGAGATCACCTCGCCGTCGAGCAGCTGCACCATCGGTTCGGGCGACGACCCCACCAGGGTCACCTCGGCCGCCCGGAACAGGTACATGTACGGGCTCGGGTTGATCTGGCGCAACACCCGGTAGACGTCGAACGGATCGGCGTCGAGCTGGAAGTCGAACCGCTGCGACAGCACCACCTGGAAGATGTCGCCCGCCAGGATGTGCTCCTTCGAGGCCTCCACCGCGGCCTCGTACGCACCGCTGGCCAGGTTCGAGGTGACGTCGGGCAGAGGGTCGGTGGGATCGGGCGGGGCCACCAGCGGCTCGTCGAGCGGGCTGGCCCCGTCGGCGGCCAGGCGGGCGAGGCGGTCCACCGCGGCGTCGTAGCGGGCATCGAGCTCGGCGTCGGACAGCCCGGGCGTGACGAAGGAGTTGGCGAGCAGGGTGACCTGCTGGCGCCAGTGGTCGAACGCAGCCAGCTCGCCGATGACGTACTGCACGGCGTCGGGCAGGTCCTGGTCGTCGGTGGGCACGTTCGGGAGGTGCTCCACCTCGCGGACCACGTCGTAACCGAGGTAGCCGACCAGGCCGCCGTGCAGCGGGGGCAGGCGGTCGTGCTGCGGCGAGCGGAACCGGTCCAGCAGCGCCTCCACCGTGGCCAGGATGCCCTGATCGAGCGGGACGTCGGCCAGCGCCGCGCCCACCGTGGCGGCGGTGTCGGGGTCGACGTCACCCAGCTCGGCGGTGACCTGACGACCGCGGGCCACCAGGGTGGCGGCCGGGCGGCGACCCACGAACGACCAGCGACTCCAGCGCTCCCCGTGCTCCACCGACTCCAGCACGAACCCGGGCTCGCCCGACCGGGTGAGGCGGGCGAAGGCCGCCACCGGGGTGATGAAGTCGGCCAGCAGTTCGGTCCACACCGGGACCACGGTGTGGGTGTGGGCCAGCTCGCGGAACTGCTCCCGCGTGGGGTGCACCATGGCGGCCGGGAACGCCGGGGCATCCGCCACCGGATCGCCGGACACGGATTCGCCGGACACGGGGCTCAACCGCCGAAGGGCCGGTAGAAGCAGGACTTCTCGCCGGTGTGGCAGGCGCCCTTGCCCTCCTGCTCCACCACGAACAGCAGGGTGTCGCCGTCGCAGTCGTAGGAGGCCCGACGGATGAACTGGCGATCGCCCGACGTGTCGCCCTTGCGCCACTCCTCCTGGCGGGACCGGCTCCAGAACACGGTGCGACCCTCCTCCAGGGATCGACGCAGCGTGGTCTCGTTCATCCACGCCATCATCAACACGTCGCCGGTGCCGTCTTCCTGCACGATGGCCGGCACCAGCCCGTCGCGGTCGTACTTCACCGTGGCGAGGTCTTCTTCACGGATGGCGATCGGGGTCACGTCGGGCATGACCCGATCGTAGGGGTGCCCTCCCCCGTCACCGAAGCCGGTACCGGACCGGGGCCGCCAGGCCGCGCCGCACGACTACAGGTACAGCCCGGTGGAGCCCTCTTCGAGCCGCTTGGACGCCACGGCATGCACGTCTCGTTCGCGCAGGATGATGTAGTCGGCGCCGCGGACCTCTACCTCGTAGCGGTCCTCGGGGTTGAACAACACCTGGTCGCCCACCTCCATGGACCGCACGTTGGGGCCGAGGGCCACCACCTCGCCCCACGCCAACCGCCGCCCGAGCTGGGCCGTGGCCGGGATCAGGATGCCGCCGGTGGAACGCCGCTCGCCGTCGGACTCCAGGTTCACCAGGATCCGGTCGCTGAGCATCTTCACCGGCAACTTGTCGGTTCGAGACGACGCGAACGTGCGGGGCTTGTCGGGCGCGTCGGTCTGCTCGACCGCGTCGGTGGCACCGACGGCGTCGGGATCCTCCACGGAGTCGGGCCGGTCGGCGGGGGCCTCGGCAATGGGTTCGTCGCTCACGATGCTCGACGGTACCGGGGCGGACGGATCGGCCATCAGAGAGTCAGGCGTGGGCGGGGCGGACGGTGATGCCCGCCGCGGCCATGACGGCCTTGGCTTCGGCCACGGTGTGCTCGCCGAAGTGGAAGATCGAGGCGGCGAGCACGGCGTCGGCACCGCCCTCCACGACCCCGTGCACCAGGTGGTCGAGCGTGCCCACCCCGCCGCTGGCTATCACCGGGATGCCCACGGCGTCGCACACGGCGCGGGTGAGCTCCAGGTCGAAGCCGTCTCGGGTGCCGTCGCGGTCCATGGAGGTGAGCAGGATCTCGCCGGCGCCCAGCCGCTCGGCCTCGATCGCCCACTCGATGGCGTCGAGCACCGTGGGGTTGCGGCCGCCGTGGGTGAACACGCCCCAGCCGGCCGTGGGATCACCGGTCGCCCGGCGACGGGCGTCGATGGCCACCACCGCGCACTGGGTACCGAACTCGTCGGCCACTTCGCTGATGGTCTCGGGCCGGTTGATGGCTGCCGTGTTCAGCGACACCTTGTCGGCGCCGGCCCGCAGCATGCGCCGGGCATCGTCGACGGTGCGGATGCCACCGCCCACGGTGAGGGGGATGAACACCTCCTCGGCCGTGTGGGCCACCACCTCGACCATGGTGTCGCGGTCGTCGGAGCTGGCGGTGATGTCGAGGAACACCAGCTCGTCGGCGCCCTCGGCGTCGGAGCGGGCGGCCAGTTCCACCGGATCACCCGCATCGCGTAGGGCGACGAAGTTCACGCCCTTCACCACCCGGCCCGCGGTGACGTCGAGACAGGGGATCACCCGAGCAGAGCGCATCCGGCGACGGTACCGCCGGGCCCGGCGGCGACCCAACCGGGAACGCGAGCCGGACCGAGGCTGGAGTGGTTGACTTCCCGCGGGCGTCCGTGGGGCTTACTGGCAGACCCGGCCGAGCCGCATCGGATCAGACGAAGGGACGGCAGGCATGGAGTACGAGTTCACGACAGGTGCTCCGATCACCGAGCGCGAGGCGCTCGAGCAGGTCGCCGCCATGGGGTTGCACGGGTTGGCGTTCGATGACGTCCACGAGGAGGACGAGCCCCTGCACTGGCACGAGTTCGCCGGGGTCACCTGGGTCATATCCGGCACGGGGTCGTTCGCCGACGAACACGGCACCGTGACCCAGGTGCAGCCCGGATGTCGGCTCCAGGCACCGGCCGGCTGGCTGCATCGCACCCTCGCGGGCACCCGGACCCGGGTGGTGATCGGCACGAACCTGCCGGGTGAGGTCTGGACCAGCCCGATCAACAAGGACCCGGCTGATCGCCCTCCCGCGCTCGCCAGCTGAGCCGGCACCCGACCGTCAAGCCGTGGCCCCACGGGGCCGGTAGCGCAGCGCCACTGCACCCGACCCGAACTCCCGTCGCCCCACCAGCTCCAGCTCCACGCGCTCGCGCAGGCCCGCGAACAACGTCGGCCCGTGGCCGGCCAGGACGGGCTGCACCACGAACTCGTACTCGTCGATGAGCCCCAGGTCGGCCAGGGCCAGCGGCAGGGTCACGCCACCCACGTACAGGCCGGTGCCCCGTTCCTGCTTGAGCCGCTCCACGGCGGGCCCGAGGTCGCCCTGCACCAGCTCGGAGTTCCAGTCCACCCCGTCCAACGTGCTCGACACGACGTACTTCTTGGCGCCGTCCATCGCCTCGGCGAAGGGGATCATCCAGTCGGTCATCCAGTCGGGCCACGGTCCCGTCGCCGGTCGCCGCCACGCCGTCTCCATCATCTCGTAGGTGACCCGGCCGAGGATCAGCGCATCGGCCCGTTCCATCATCTCGGCGTGGTACCGGTGCAGCTCCTCGTCCGGGATCCCCACCTGGTGATCGCAGCAGCCGTCGAGGGTGACGTTGATCGAGTAGCGGAGCGGTCTCACGGGTTGCCCTCCCGTGCTGCGGCGGACCCGTCGGCCGGTCCCTCGACCGCCACGTCGGAGAGGTCCTCGGAGGGGATGTCGGCCGGAACGTCGGCCGGGTCGATCAGGCCGAGGCGGATCAGTTCGCCGGCCGGACCCTCGAGCACCGCCGGATCGACTTCGGGGTCATCGGCCGCGGCCACGGGTACGCCCGGTGGTGGCGCCTCACCCTCGGCGAGGGGACGGCCGTCGGTGTCCACCAGGCCCAGCCGTACGAGCTCGCTGGGCTGGGAGGGATCGTCGTCGACGTCGCCGGGACCCTCGCCGTGGCCGGTCCGGCCCGACCCGTCGGGACCACTGGTGAGGCGGCCCGACGGCCACGTGGTGACCGTGGCCGCGGCCACCACCACGACCACGGTGATCACCAGCGCGGTGTTGCGACGGCCCTCCCGGGCATCCGCGCAGCCTTGCTCGTAGCGTTCGAGCATGGCCTGGCCGGCGGGGCCCTCCACCACGTCGAGGGTGGCCCCGCAGGTGATGCCGGTCGGACCACCGCTGTCGTAGGGCACCACGAACAGCCACCAGGCCACCGCACCCAGCACCAGCGCACCGCCCATGGTGACGGCCACGATGCGCCGGGCCAGCCGGGAGTCGAGCAGGGCGTCGACCTGATCGCTGAACCGGGGTTCGGGGTCGGGTGTGGGGGCGGGCTCCATCGCCACAGTCTGGCCCTCCGGGGTGCATCGGAGCCGACCGTCCGTCACGGGCGCGAAACGGCCCCACCGGTGCGAGGATGCCGACCATGACCGATCAGAGCCGTCGCCTCGTCCTGGACCACCGCCCCACCGGCATGGCCGACGACACCACCGTCCGCCTCGAGACCGGCCCGGTGCCCGAACCGGGGCCGGGTCAGGCCGTGGCCCGGGTCACCCACGTGTCGATCGACCCCACGATCCGCACGTGGATGGACGACGCCCCCGGGTACCTCCCACCGATCGGCATCGGCGAGGTGGTGCGCGCCGGTGGTCTCGCCCGGGTGATCGCGTCGAACACCGACCGCTATGCGGTGGGCGACGTCGTCTTCTCCATGGTCGGCTGGCAGGACCACGTGGTGCTCGACGACGCCGACGAGGCCGCCCAGGTGGTGCCGGCCGGCATCGACCCCACCGCGGCCCTGAGCGTGTTCGGGGTGACCGGCATGACCGCCTACTTCGGGCTGCTCGACGTGGGTCAGCCCCGCCCGGGCGACACCGTCGTCGTATCGGGCGCGGCCGGAGCCACGGGATCGGTGGTGGGCCAGATCGCCCGGATCAAGGAAGCCGGCCGGGTGGTGGGCATCGCCGGCTCGGACGAGAAGTGCGCGTGGCTGGTGGAGGAGCTGGGCTTCGACGCGGCCGTGAACTACCGCACCGAGGACGTGGCGGCCAGGTTGCGCGAGCTGTGCCCCGACGGGATCGACGTCTACTTCGACAACGTGGGCGGCAAGATCCTGGACATCTGCCTCGGTCAGCTCGCCCTCAAGGCCCGCGTGGTGTGCTGCGGCGCCATCTCCGCGTACAACGACGACCGGTCGCAGGCCTACGGGCTCAAGAACTACTTCGCCCTGATCACCCGACGGGCCCGCATGGAGGGGTTCCTCGTCCTCGACTACCTCCCCCGCGCCGCCGAGGCCCAGGCCGACCTGCTCACCTGGGTGCTCGAAGGGAAGCTGCAGCACACCGTGCACGTGGTGGAGGGCCTGGAGCACTCGGTCGAGGCCCTCAACCTGTTGTTCACCGGCGGCAACACCGGCAAGGTCATCGTGCACGTGGCCGACTGAGCGCCGGCCACGGGTCTGGACCATCGCCGAGTCCGGCGGCGGCCCGTCGGCTGGTTGCCGGTCAGCACCCCGACGGGAGCGCACCCGGGGTGGCCGACACCCGGTAGTGGTAGCCGTGGTCGCGTCGGAAGCCCAGGCCCTCGTACAGCGAGATGGCCACCGGGTTGTCGGTCTCCACCTGGAGGTAGGCGCCCGTCGCACCGCGCTCGGCGGCCCGTTCCAGCAGGGCGCGCACCACGGCGGTGGCCACACCCCGACCCCGGAAGGTCGGTGCCAAGCCCATGCCGAAGATGCCCAGCCACCCCTGGTCGAGCACGCCGAAGCCCACGCCGGCGGGCGCACCCGCGACGGAAGCGGCCACGCCGAGGGCGTCGCCCGCCAGCACCCGGAGCATCCGCCCGTAGGCCCCGGTGCGCCCCCGCGCCGCACCGTCGACGCCATGGGCGGCGCCGTAGTGCCGGGCCCACTCCTCGTCGATCCCCTCGCGGACCTCCACGCGCACGCCCGGGGCGACCGCCCGGGCGGGCCCGGCCTCGTGAGAGCGCTCGATCGAGCAGGTGTGCAGGTGCACCGGCGCCTCGATCTCGTACCCCCGCTCGGCCAACAGGGCGTCGAGCGCCTCGGCCCCGGGATCGACCGAGCTGACCTGCACCACCACCCGCCGACCCCGCGCCGCGTACCAGCGCTCCACGGCGTCCAGCGCCCGCTCGGCCATTGCCGCGTCGAGTCCTGCGCCGACCGACGGCAGTACGGCGTTGCACCGCCGGAACGGCAGGTCGGCCACCTTCAGCCACCACCCGTCGATCGACTCCTGCTCCGCCGCCACCGTGGCCCGGGCCGCGAGCTCGCCGAGCAGACGACCCCGGCTCGTCGATTCCTCATCGCCCTGGTCGACCTCGTCCACGGCCCGTTGCCTACCGCACCGGACCGACCGTCACCGATTGCTTTCCGCTTCCGACCGGCACGGGGCGACCGGATCCTCTCCCCCGCTGCCAGCTACGATCAGCAGTTGCTCGGCCACGAAGGGTGCTGTCGCCCCGGCCGATCAGGCCGACGGGGAGACGACCACCGATGAAGCGAGCGATCACCACGTTGGCAGTGGCCGTGCTGACCCTGGGCTGGACCACGGCATGCGAGCCGCCACCACCTCCCGCCTCCTTCACCGTGACCGTGACGCCCAGCGCCACCGGCGACGACGCCAACCCCGGCGACGGGATCTGTGAGACCGCACCCGGCAACGGCGAATGCACCCTCGACGCCGCCGTCCAGGAAGGCAACGCCCTCGGCCGAGCCGACATCCACCTGCCCCAGATCGTCGGCCGGTACGACCCGTACATCCTGACCGAGTCCACCATCACCGGCCATCTGGCGTTCATCAGCATCCAGAACCTGGAGATGCGCGCGAACGAGGTCAGGTCGGCCGATCTCCAGATCGCCGCCGGTGGCCGCCTGTCGCTGGAGCAGACCGACTTCTCCGCCCCTGGCACGACAACCGTGGAGGGGGTGCTCTATGCCCACCGGTCCATCTTCGCCGGTCGGCTCGAGGTCGGTGCCGGCGCCCTGCTGTCCCTGGTGAACTCCGCAGGTGGTGTGTTGGCGTCGGACCTGCCCGCTCCGACAGGTGAGGCCTGGATCACCAACCGCGGCATGGTGGTGGTCCGTTTCGGCCAATTGTACCGCGGCGGCACGGGCTGGAGCACTGCGGCCTCGTTCAACACCCTCGACGACGGCGTCACCACGCTGGGAGCGACGCTCCTCGTTCGCTACGGGCTCACCTCACCCGACTGCCTCGGCACGGCGCCCGTCAGCGAGGGCTACAACAACGCTCTGGGCTGTGGACTCGCCGGCCCCGGCGACGTCACCGACGGCACAGTCAACCGCCCGATGCACGACATCCCACCCGGCGTCGCAGGATGCGGCACCACCGTCACGGTCGACTGGTTCGGCAGGCCCCGCCCCGCCCCGTATGCCTGGCCGTCGGGCCAGTGCAGCCGAGGGCTCTGGGAATGACCGGGCCACCGACAAGCCGGGCGAGGCCAGAGGGACGCTCCATGCGACGGACGATCACCACCCTGGCAGTGGCCGCGCTGGCGCTGGGCTGGACCACGGCGTGTGAACCGCCGCCCCCACCCGCCTCCTTCACCGTCAACGTGGCCCCCGGGGTCACTGGCGGCGACGCCAACCCCGGCGACGGCGTCTGCGAGACCGCCCCCGGCAATGGACAGTGCACCCTCGACGCCGCCGTCCAGGAGGGCAACGCCCTGGGTCGGGCCGACATCCACATGACACCGACGGCTGAGGTCTCCAACCCACCGGTGCTGTCCGAGACCACCATCACCGGCCAGCTCACCGTCATCAGCGCCTACGAAGGCGTCGTCCGGGAGTTCGAGATCCGCGCCCCCGAGCTCCACATCGCGGCCGGTGCACGCCTGGCGCTGCAGCAGGCCGAGCTGCTGGTCACCGGGACCACCACGGTGGAAGGAGCGCTCGTGCTGACCCGCGCCATGCAGGTCGGGTGGATCGATGTGCGCGCCGGCGGCCTCGTGTCGTTCGACAACTCCATCGGCGGGGTGTGGGCATCGGACCTGCCACCCCCTGCCACGAATGCCTGGATCACCAACAGGGGAACGGTCATCCTTCGATTCAGCGAGTTCCAGCGCTTCGATCACGGGGCCGGGACGTCCATGGGAGCCGCCTTCGTGCACACGCTCGACGGCGGCAGCGCCCTGATCGGAGCGACTGTCTTCAATCGAAGCGGCCTCGCGTCACCCGACTGCCTCGGAACGCCCCCGACCAGCCTTGGGTACAACAGCACCAGTGGCTGCAACCTCAGCGGACCGGGTGACCTCGAGGGCGCAGGCAGCTTTCCGCTCCGCGACATCCCCCTGGGCACGTTGGGCTGCGGCACCGAGGTGACGGTCACCTGGGATGGCCACCCGCGTCCGGCACCAGACGGTGCGCCACGGTGCAGCCGTGGCGTCTGGCACGGGTAGGACATGCGAAGGACAGCCACCCTCCTTGCCGCCGCGCTGACCCTGTGCTGGACCACGGCGTGTGAGCCGCCACCCCCTCCCGCCTCCTTCACCGTCAACGTGGCCCCCGGGGTCACTGGCGGCGACGCCACCCCGGGCGACGGCGTGTGCGAGACCGCCCCCGGCAATGGCGTCTGCACGCTCGACGCCGCAGTCCAGGAGGGCAACGCCCTGGGTCGAGCCGACATCCACGTGCCCCAGGTCATCGTGAGGGACAACCCGTTCGTCCTGGCCGAAACCACCATCACCGGGCAGCTCCTGTTCTCCAGCGAGTACGAGTACGACGTGCGGGAGTTCGAGATCCGCGCCAGTGACCTGCAAATCGCTCCAGGAGGCCGGCTGTCTCTGGAGCAGGTCGACCTCCACATCACCGGAACCGCCACCGTCGAGGGTGCGCTCCTCATGCACCGACTCGTCGTCTCAGGCTGGATCGACATCAGCGACACGGGTCTCGTCTCCCTTGTCAATGCGTGGGCAGGCGTCTGGGCATCGTCCCTGCCGACGCCGGCCAGCGGCGCCTGGGTCACCAATCGGGGCACATTCGTCAGCAGATTCAGCTTCCTCAGCCGCAACATGGCCCCTGCCATCGCCCCAGCCATCGTGCACACCTTGGACGGCGGAAGCACCGGACTCGGTGCGAACCTGGTCTCACGAGGCTCCATCACCACCCCAGACTGCCTGGGCAACCCACCAGTGAGCGAGGGATACAACTCCACCCGAGCCTGTGGCCTGGACAGCGTCGGCGACATCGACGACGGCAGCAACGGATTCCCGCTCACGGACATCCCCTTGGGCGCCGTTGGATGCGGGACCGATGTGACCATCGACTGGTGGGGGCACGCCCGCCCAGCGCCGGACGGCCCTCCGCGCTGCTCCCGCGGTTCCTGGACCGGCTGAGCGCCTCGATGCATGGAAGCCGGACAATGAAGCGAGCGATCGCCACCCTCACGGCCACTGCGCTGGCACTGGGCTGGACCACGGCATGCGAGCCACCACCTCCGCCCGTCAGCTTCATGGTCAACAGCGATGCCGATGCAGCCGACACCAACCCCGGCGACGGTGTGTGCGAGACGGCTCCCGCGACCGGGCACTGCACCCTGACCGCTGCGATCGAGGAGGGGAACGCACTCGGTCGAGCCGACATCGTCATCCCCGACAGCAACCTCGACGTCGCCTATCCGCTCGGGGACAGCACGGTCACCGGACGACTGACGATCACCGGTCCACCCATCCGGCCTGAGGGACCGGGTCCTGGGGTCGCGCTCCGCTCTCTCCGGATCGCGTCTGGGGGCACGCTCACCTTGGACCGGATTGGTGCATGGTCCAGCCGAGACACCGATGCAGCACTGGTGACGGTGGACGGGACGCTGGAGGTGAAGCGGAGCGCACTGTTCGTCCCGGTGGTGGTATCCGAGTCCGGATCGCTGACGCTGCTCCAGGCTGCGCTCACGTCAGTGCGGCCCGCAGTGTCGCTCACGGTGCGAGGGACCGCGGCGGCGTTGTACACAACGGTCCTGGGGAGCAACTCGCAGCCCGCCCTGGACGTCGCCGCAACCGGCCAGGTGCAGATCGGCGCCAGCCAGATCGTTCCGGCATGGGAGGCCGACCCGTGCGACGGTTCACCCGTCACCTCGCTCGGATACAACGTGAGCGCCGGGCCGTCCTGCGAGCTGACCGGTCCCGGGGACGTCGTCTCCGAGACCTTCCCACAGGACGCCACGGTCGACCGGGTGCCCCAGGGTGTGCTCGGATGCGGGACCAGCGTCACCACCGACCCCTCCGGCCGGCCCCGTCCCCTCGACGGCGACGGTGACGGGATCGCGGCATGCGACGCCGGCCCGGTGGAGACCACCGGGGCCGGCGGCATCTGATGAACACCAACCGTGCTCGGAGCCGCTACGAGCGGCGGTGGAGGAACCAATGAAGCGAATGCTGACCACCCTGGCAGTGGCCGCGCTGGCGCTGGGCTGGACCACGGCGTGTGAACCGC
>DAIMFV010000052.1:0-17246 GCA_036724365.1 Acidimicrobiales bacterium
AGGTGCCCGAGGGCGAGGCCTGGGTGGCCACCGAGAACCCGCTCGGCGAGATGGGGTACTACGTGGTGTCCCAGGGTGGGCTCGGTCCGTTCCGGGTGAAGATCCGCACCGCCTCGTTCAACAACGTGTCGGTGGTGCCGTGGGTGTGCCGCGGCGTGTACGTGCCCGACGTGGTCACCATCTTGGCGTCGCTCTACTTCATCCTCGGAGACATCGACCGGTGAAGGCTCCCGTCCTGCGTCCGTGCCGCCCCCGGGGGGGCCTGCTGTGAGCGACTCCCTCGTGCTCGGCCTCGAGCTCGCCTACTGGCAGCAGTCGATCCTCCGGGTCGTCGGCGTGCTGGTGGCCGTGCTGTTGCCCGCCGGCACGTTCGTGTACCTGTTCCTGTTCAAGATGGTCAGCTTCATGCAGAGCCGTCTCGGACCCATGGAGGCCGGGCCGTTCGGGTCCATGCAGCTCCTTGCCGAGGTCGGCAAGTGGCTGCAGAAGGAGGACATCATCCCCGAGCGGGCCGACCGGGTGCTGTTCAAGGCCGCCCCGTTCCTGGTGGTGGGCACGGTGCTGCTCACCTACATGGTCGTGCCCTTCGGTCCCGACCTGCACCTCGCCAACTTCGACACCGGCATCTTCTTCGCCCTGGCGGTCTCGTCGATCGGCTCGCTGGGTGTGCTGCTCGCCGGCTGGTCGTCGGCCAACAAGTACTCCCTCATCGGCGGTCTGCGGGCCGCCGGTCAGCTCATCGCCTACGAGCTGCCCATGATCCTCGCCGTGGTCGGCGTGGTCATCCAGGCCGGCACCATGAACATGTCGGGCATCGTGGCCGCCCAGGCCCAGGGCTCGATGTTCGGGATCGACTTCCTCGGCAACCCGTTCTTCATCACCCAGTTCGTGGGCTTCGTGATCTTCATGATCGCCGTGCAGGCCGAACTGGGTCAGACCCCGTTCGACATGCCCATCGCCGAGTCCGAGCTGGTCACCGGCTACCTCACCGAGTACTCGGGCATCCGGTTCCTGTTGTTCTTCATCGGCGAGTTCGCGGCGGCCGGCGCCTTCGCCGCCATCGCCTCCACCCTGTTCCTCGGGGGGTGGGCCGTGCCCGCCGCCTGGGTGGAGCTCGACAACAACCTGCTCAACCTGCTGGGCCCGATCATCCTGCTGGTCAAGATGTTGCTGGTGGGCGGGTTCATCTTCTTCATCCGGTTCACCTACCCCCGCTTCCGTGAGGACCAGCTCCAGAAGCTGGCGTGGACCGTGCTCATCCCGATCTCGCTGGTGAACATCCTCGCCACCACCATCCTGAAGGTCGCGTTCTGATGGCCCGAAACGACAAGGTCTCCAAGATGCCCGGCCTGATCCAGGGCATGGGGGTCACCTTCAAGGAGATGACCCAGACCATCTGGCCCGGCGAGGGGCTCAAGCGGTTCGCGCAGCCGCCGTCGCCGTCCAAGGGTGCCGCCACGGTGCAGTACCCCCACGAGAAGGAAGCCCCGCCCACCCGGGCCCGCGGGGTCATCGCCCTGCTGGAGGAGAACTGCACCGCGTGCATGCTGTGCGTGCGCAGCTGCCCCGACTGGTGCATCTACATCGAAGCCCACAAGGTCAAGGCCCCGCCCCGCCGGGCCGGTGGCAAGGAGCGCACCGTGTCGGCGCTCGACCGCTTCGACATCGACTACGCGCTCTGCATGTACTGCGGCATCTGCGTCGAGGTCTGCCCGTTCGAGGCCATCTTCTGGAGCCCCGAGTTCGAGTACTCCGAGACCCGCATCGCCGACCTCATCCACGACAAGTCCCGCCTGGGTGAGTGGATGGAGACGGTGCCCGACTTCGAGCCCTACGAGGCCGGGTCCGAGGCCAAGGTCAAGAAGGTGCCCCGATGAGCCTGCTCCTCGCCGCAGCCCAGAACGCCGACGCCCCGGTGCTCGTGGCCCAGAACGTGGCCTTCGGCATCATCGCCGCCATCATGGTGTTCGGCGCCGTCCGGGTGGTCACCACCGCCAACGTGGTGCACGCCGCGGTCTACCTGGTGATGGTGCTCGCCGGCGCCGCCGCCCAGTTCATCCTGCTGGGCGCCGAGTTCGTGGCCGTCACCCAGGTGATGGTCTACATCGGCGCCATCGTGGTGCTGTTCCTGTTCGGCATCATGCTCACCCGGGCGCCCATGCTCGGCACCGAGAAGCCGTCGCGTGACAACTGGATAGTGGGTGCCGGCACCTCGCTGGTGATGCTGGTCGTGCTGGTCTACGTGTTGCTCGACGGCTTCGGCCGAGACAAGCTCCCCGCCGACCTCGCCCCCACCGACACCCGCGCCGTGTCCGACTCCATCTTCGGCGTCTACCTGGTGCCCTTCGAGGTCCTCTCCGTGCTCCTGCTCGCCGCGCTCATCGGCGCCATCGTGATCGCCCGAAGGGACTGACGCATGCTGCTCAACCAGTTCCTCCTGCTGGCGGCCGTGCTGTTCTGCACCGGCGTCTACGGCGTGATCTCCCGTCGCAACGGCGTGTTGGTCCTGATGTCGATCGAGCTCATCTTGAACTCGGTCAACATCAACCTGGTCGCCTTCAGCGCCATGACCAACGCCGTGTCGGGCCAGGTGTTCGCCCTGTTCGTGATCGCCGTGGCCGCCGCCGAGGTGGGCGTGGGCCTGGCGATCGTGCTGGCCATCTTCCGCAACTTCCGAACCGTCGACATCGACCATGTCGACCTCATGAAGGGCTGACGCCGGCATGTTGACCCACGCCTGGATCATCCCGCTCATCCCCGCGGTCTCCTTCGTCCTCATCCTGGCCATCGGCAAGAAGCTGCCCCGGGGTGGCTCGGAGATCGGCATCGCCTCGGTGTCCATCTGCTTCGTGCTCGCCCTGGGGGTGTCCTCGGGCTGGATCGGCCGGGTCAACCACCCGCCGGCCGTCGAGCACGGCACCGACACCCACGAAGTGGTCGACGAGCACGGCGCCGAGAGCGGTGGTTCCGGCGACCACGCGGAGGAGCCCGCGGCCGAGGGAACCACCGAAGCCGACGCCGGAGCCGAGGCCGGCACCGACGAGCACGGGTCGGCCGCCACGGACGGCGCCGACGCCGAGCGCCTTCCGGTGGCCGCGGCCGCCGCCGAGGAGGGTGGCGAGGAGCACCACGCCCCCCCGCCGGTGATCCGAGAGATGAAGTGGCTGCAGAGCGGCGGCGTCAACTTCAACGTGGGCACCATGGTCGACGGCCTCAGCACCGTGATGCTGGTGGTGGTCACGCTCATCTCGCTGCTGGTGCACGTGTTCTCCACCGACTACGTGGCCGGAGACCGGCGCTACACCCACTACTTCGCCTTCCTCAGCCTGTTCACCGCTTCGATGCTCTTCTTCGTGCTCTCGTCGACCACGCTGCAGATGATCGTGGGCTGGGAGCTGGTGGGCCTCTGTTCGTTCGGGCTCATCGGCCACTGGTGGGAGGAGAAGCCCAACTCCGACGCCGCCCTCAAGGCCTTCCTCACCAACCGTGTGGGAGACATCGGCCTGCTCTGCGGCATGATCATCCTGTACTTCGCCGCCGGTGGCACCTTCGACATCGTCGACATCAACACCATGGCCAACGCCGGCGAGATCCGGCACTTCCTGCTGCTGGTGGCGTCGCTATCGCTGATCACCGCGGTGATGAGCAAGTCGGGGCAGTTCATCCTGCACACCTGGCTTCCCGGGGCCATGGCGGGTCCCACGCGGGTGTCGGCCCGGACCCACGCCGCCGCCTGGGTGGGGGCGGGCATCTACAGGGGGGCCCGCCTGTACGGCGTGTTCTTCAACGGCCTGTCCATCGGCACCGGCAACATCAACGCCCTCGCCGTGGTCGGGTCGATCACCCTGCTGTTCGGTGCCCTGCTCGCCTTCGTGCAGAGCGACATCAAGAAGGTGCTGGCCTACTCCACCGTCAGCCAGCTCGGCTACATGGTGATGGCCCTGGGTGTGGGCGCCTGGACCGCCGCCATCTTCCACCTCTTCACCCACGCCTTCTTCAAGGCCTGCCTGTTCCTGGGCTCGGGCTCGCTGGCCCACCACATCCACTCCTTCGACTTCAAGAAGGACATGGGCGGCATGCGCAAGACCATGCCCCGCACCTACGCCACCTTCATGATCGGCACGGCGGCGCTCATGGGCATTCCGCTGATCACCGCCGGCTTCTGGTCCAAGGACGAGATCCTCGCCGGCGCCTCCATGCTCGGCGGCAACGGCGACGGCTACACCTTCGCCCTGGTCATGGGTCTGCTCGGTGCCGTGTGCACCTGCGCCTACATGACCCGGCTCATCTGGTACGTGTTCTGGGGCGAGCCCCGCGGCAAGTCGGCCGAGCACCAGCTCCACGAGAACGGCCCCCGCATCGTGGTGCCGCTCATGGTCCTGGCCTTCCTGGCCATCACCTCGGGCTGGACCAACCTGCCCGAGAAGGTCTTCGGCATCTCGGTGCCCGAGAACCTGGCCCTGCGCTTCGAGCACTTCGTGGAGCCCACCGACACGTACTTCCCGTCGGCCGCCAACGGGTTCACCCACCCCGAGTTCGTGCCGTGGATCGCCATCGCTTCGCTGTTCGCCATCGTCGTCGGTGCCGGGTCGGCCTACCTCTGGTACTGGAAGGACCTCGGTCCCCACGGGCTCACCGAGCGCAACCGCTTCGCCCGGGCCGGCTACCGGATCCTCGAGACCAAGTACGGCCTCGACATCCTCTACACCGACTGGATCGCCGGCTCGGTGAAGGGGCCCATCGCCCGTGGCGCCAACTGGGTCAACCAGAACGTCATCGACGGCATGGTGAACCTGGTGGGCACCACCGCCCGCCGTTCCGGCGAGTTCGTGTACCGCTACATCGACCAGGGTGTGGTCGACGGGGCGGTCAATGCATCCGGAGCCGGCGCCGAGGGCGCCGGCGAGATCCTGCGCAAGACCCAGACCGGCAAGGTCCAGGCCTACGGCGCATACCTGTTCGTTGGTGCGGCCGTCCTGGCCGCCATCTTCGTGATCGCTAGTTGAGGACGAGGGAGTCGAAACCGTGAAGGACCTGCTCAACGGCTGGGGTGCCACCGCCGTCGTGTTCCTGCCCCTGGTGGGAGCGGCGGTGATGCTGGCCATCCCGAAGTCAGAGGAGACCCTGCACAAGGTGGTGGCGCTGGCCACCAGCCTGGTGGTGTTCGGTGTCGGTGTCGCCCTGCTGGCGAACTTCGACTACGACCACACCGCCACGGTGCAGTTCTTCCAGGACAAGGCGTGGATCGATGTGATCAACAGCCGCTACATCATGGGCATCGACGGCATCTCGCTGCCGCTCATCGCCCTCACGGTGTTCGTGGTGCCGTTGGTGATCGTGTACTCGTGGGACCACTTCCCCGAACCGCACAACCCCAAGGCGTTCCTGATCCTCATCCTGATCCTCGAGACCGGCATGATCGGCAGCTTCGTGGCCCAGGACCTGCTCCTGTTCTTCGTGTTCTTCGAGTTCGTGCTCCTGCCGATGTACTTCATGATCGGCGTGTACGGCGGTGAGCAGCGCAAGTACGCGTCGCTCAAGTTCTTCCTCTACACCGCCTTCGGCTCGGCCCTGATGATCGTGGCCATCCTGGCCACCTACTTCCTCTCGCCCGAGATCAGCATCGACGGCGAGATGCGCCACACCTTCTCCATGATCGCCCTGTCGGAGTGGGGTGGCGCCGGCCTGGCCAAGAGCACCGTGATCTTGATCTTCGGTGGCTTCTTCATGGGCTTCGGCATCAAGGTGCCCATGTTCCCGTTCCACACCTGGCTGCCCGACGCCCACACGCAGGCCCCGACCCAGGGCTCGGTGATCCTGGCCGCGGTGCTGCTGAAGCTCGGCACCTACGGGTTCGTGCGCATCGCCATCCCGATCCTCCCCGAGGGGGCCAAGTGGTGGGCGCCGATCATCGGCGGCCTGGCGGTCATCGGCATCATCTACGGCGCCCTGGGCTGTCTGGCCCAGACCGACATGAAGCGGCTCATCGCCTTCTCGTCGGTGGCCCACATGGGCTACGTGATGCTCGGCATCGCCACCCTCACGCCGTTCGGCATCAACGCCGCCATCTTCGGCATGGTGGCCCACGGCCTCATCACCGGCATGTTGTTCTTCATCGCCGGCTCGGTGAAGGACCGCTTCCACACCCTGGAGATCAAGCGCCTGGGTGGCCTGCTGCTCCAGGCGCCGCACATGGGGTGGCTGCTCGGCTTCAGCGCCATGGCGTCGCTCGGCCTGCCCGGTCTGGCCGGGTTCTGGGGTGAGTTCCCGGCGATCCTGTCGGCCTACAACCCCGCCGACGGGCTCAGCGAGGAGCTGTTCCGCTTCTACATGGTGGTGGCCGCCATCGGCACCGTGCTCGCCGCCGGCTACCTCCTCTGGCTCCTCCAGCGGGTGGCCTTCGGCACGCCCACCGAGGAGTTCGAGCACGAGCACATCCACGACATGCACCTCACCGACTACCTCGCGTGGGCGCCCATGATCCTCTTCATCGTGGTGCTCGGCGTGTACCCCAACCTGATCTTCCGGGTCACCGACGCGGCCGTGATCCACAGCCTCGCCGGCCTGGGCGGGAACTGATCCATGTCGGCCTCCCTGCTCGCCGCCGGAACCGGCTTCGTCCGGCCCGACATCGACTGGCACGCGCTCGCCCCCGAGCTGGTGCTGCTGGCCACCGTCGTGGTGTGCCTGGTGGTCGACGTCTTCACCGACGAGGAGAGCCGGTGGACGGCGTCGTCGTTCGCCGGCATCGGCATGCTCGCCGCCATGGTGCCGCTGTTCACGCTGCACGCCCGGGAGCTCGACGCCGGGGTGATGTTCGGCGGCGGCTACGTGGTCGACGACTTCTCGCTGGTGCTCAAGGGCCTGTTCCTGCTGGCCGGCTACGTCACCGTGCTGATCTCCACCAACCACATCGCCGAGGGCGACTACCCCGAGGGCGAGTACTACCTGCTCCTCCTCGCCGCCGTGTTCGGCATGACCGTGATGTCGTCGTCGCGCGACCTCATCACCATCTTCGTGGCGTTCGAGATGCTCTCGATCCCCACCTACCTGCTGGCCGCCTGGCGCAAGCGCACCCAGACCGGCATCGAAGCGGGCATGAAGTACTACCTGATGGGCGTCTTCGCCACCGGCGTGATGCTCTACGGCATGTCGCTCATCTTCGGCGGCACCGGCTCCACCCTCATCGTGGAGATCGGCGACCAGGTGGCCGGGTCGTTCGGCCAGAAGCCCGTCGCCGTCCTGGGCATCATCTTCACGCTGGTCGGGTTCGCCTTCAAGGTGTCGGCGGTGCCGTTCCAGAACTGGGCCCCCGACACCTACGAGGGTGCCCCCACCCCGGTCACCGCCTTCTTGTCGGTGGCATCCAAGTCGGCCGGCTTCGTGGCCATGCTGCAACTGGTGTTCATCGGCTTCTTCGGCCGCAGCGACGTGATCCGCCCGTTCATGTTCATCCTGGCCGTGCTCACCATGACGGTGGGCAACGTGATCGCCCTGCGCCAGACCAACGTGGTCCGGCTGTTCGCCTACTCCTCGGTGGCCCAGGCCGGCTTCATCCTGGCCCCCTTCGCGGTGGTGGGCGCCGGGAGCGCCGACACGTCGGCCAAGGTCCTGTCGTCGATCGTGCTGTACCTGCTCATCTACACGGTGGTGAACCTCGGTGCGTTCGCCGTGATCATCACCGTCAGCCGGCGCACCCGCTCGGGTGAGCTGGCCAGCTGGGGCGGGCTGTTCACCTACGCCCCCGGCCTGGCGCTGGCCATGGCGGTGTTCCTCTTCGCCCTCGGTGGCATCCCGCCGGCCGTGGGGTGGTTCGCCAAGTTCCAGCTGTTCACCGCGGTGGTGAGCGCCCACACCGCGCTGGCCTACGCCACCGGTGTGGTCATGGCGGTCAACTCGGTGATCAGCCTCGGGTACTACCTGGGCGTCATGCGCACCATGTTCATGGACGACGTGCCCGACGGCGACACCACGCCGGTCAAGATCCCGGTGGCCCTCGCCGCCGCGGTGGGCGTCACCCTGGCCGCCACGCTGGTGGTGGGCATCCTGCCGAACCTGGTGGCCGACCTGGCCGAACACGCCACGTTCGCCTTCTCGCTCGGCGAGTAGCCGGTGACTGCCGTCGCCTGGTCGTTCGGTGGTGGGTGTCAATCGTTCCCCTGGGCCAGGCAGGCGGTTCGCCTGCGGCGACCGTTCCCTTGTTCCGCCCAGGCAGTTCCTCGCTTCGCTGCGGAGCCTGAGCGGCGTCGGCGACGTCGGTCGCCCGGGGGAGCGCCGGCGTGGTGGGACGCCGACGTCACCGACGGTGGCTGACGGATCGGAGGAGCCGGTCGGCCAGCCCGGTCAGCTCGCCTGGGTCATCTGCTCGCACATCGATCTCCACGGACCGATCGGCTTCGACGACTACGTGGCCCACGCCCTGTACGCGCCCGGTCTGGGCTTCTACCGGCGAGGTGGGGGCGCCGGCCGTCGCCGGGACTTCATCACCAGCCCCGAGGTGGGCCCGCTGTTCGGCGCCGTCCTGGCCCGGGCGCTCGACTCGTGGTGGGACGAGCTGGGCCGGCCCGATCCGTTCGTGCTGGTGGAGGCCGGTGCCGGGCCCGGCACGCTGGCCCGGACCATCCGCGGCGCCGGTCCCCGCTGCCTGGGCGCGTTGCACCACGTGCTGGTCGAGGTGGGAGAGGTGCAGTGGCCCTCACACCCCGCCGGGGTGCGGTCCCGGGTCGACCTCCCGGCGGTGGCCGACCTGCCGGGCGGTCCGGTGGTGGTGCTGGCCAACGAACTGCTCGACAACCTGCCCTTCGCCCTGGTGGAGAAGGGTCCCGACGGTTGGATGGAGGTGGCGGTGGGACGAGACCCTCGGGACCCCGTGGTGCACGGGCTGATGGAGGTGCTCCGGCCCCTCGACGACACCCACCAGCGGTGGTGTGACGAGCGGGCCGGCGCCGCCGCTGCGGTTGGTGCCCGACTCCCGGTGCAGCACGAGGCCGCGGCCTGGTTGGGTGATGCCCTGGCCCTGGCGGGGGAGCACGGCGGCCGGGTGGTGGTGGTCGACTACGCGTCCGACAGCGCCGAGCTGGCCCGCCGCCCGTGGACCGAGTGGGTTCGCACCTACGCATCGCACGGCCGGCCTGGGGGCCCCCTCGACGACCCGGGCTCCCGCGACATCACCACGGAGGTGGCGGTGGACCAGCTCGCCGTGGTGGCACCGCCGTCGCTCGACCGGAGCCAGGCCGACTTCCTCCGGGACCACGGACTCGCCGACATGGTGGCCGAGGGCCGGCAGCGCTGGGCGGTCGGTGGCATCCGTGGCGGGCTCGCTGCCCTGGAGGGCCGGAGCCGGGCCGTGGAGGCCCAGGCCCTGACCGACCCGGGCGGCCTGGGCGCGTTCCGGGTGCTGGAGTGGGTGCGGCGGCCCGGCCCGTCCACCCCCTGAGGCCCGCCCGGCCCGGCCCGATGAGGTCGGGTGCACCCGACCGGCCCCGGTCGCTCGCTGCACCCGCCGTCACCCCGCCGTCGCCCCGGCCGGCACGCTCCGTGGTGAGACGTGCACGGGCTGGCGGGGGCGGGCAGACTGGGCCGGTCCGAAGCGGGGGTGAGCAGAGGATCAGAACCACCATGACGGCTTGGCGTCCCGGAGCCCGATCGTTCCACCTTGCGCCCGCGCCGCTCGCCGTGGTCGACGCCGCCGACGGCACCGTGCTGGCCGTGAACCGGGCCATGGAGCTCCAGCTGGGTACGTCCGGTGACCGCCTGTGTGGCCAGGTCTGGCCCACGCCGCTCGGTGGCCGGCGCACGGACTTCGCCGCCCTCGCCGCGCGCGTCGGGGCGCGCGGGGCGGCGGTGGTCGAGGGCATGCTGGGCGATCCCATCGATGCGGTGTGGTGGCGGCAGCGGATCGTGCGGGTCGACGAGCCGGGCGGGCGCCCGCACCTGATCATCGAGGTCGAGGACCGCACCAGGGAGCACCAGGTCACCGAGGACCTGGCCCGGGCCGCCCACCACGACGAGCTCACCGGCCTGTGGAACCGGCGTCGGTTCCGGCGGGAGCTGCGGTCGCTGCTCGGAGACGGGTCGGGCCCGGTGGTGGGCCTCGCCCTCTTCGACGTCGACGGCTTCAAGCTGGTGAACGACACCCACGGCCACGCCGTGGGCGACGCCGCCCTGGTGGCCGTGGCCGACGCCATCCGGGCCGGGTCCTCGGCGGGTTCGGCCCTGGCCCGCCTGTCGGGCGACGAGTTCGCGGTGGCGATCACCGCCCCGTCACGGGAGCTCGCCCTGGAGCGCTGTTCGCTGCTGGTGGCGCGGGCGTGCCACGTGGTGGTCGGCCCGTCGCTCCCCGACCTCACCCTGTCGGCGGGCATCGCGGTGGCCGAGCCGGGCCCGGACGCCGACCGGCGGGTGCAGGACCTGCTGATCGAGGCCGACCTCGACATGTACGCGTTCAAGACCAGGTCCCGTGCCGAGCGGGGCGCCACCTTCGCTCCCCGCGACGACGAGGGCGAGGTGGCCGCGGCCTGGTCCCCGGCCGACACGGGCGGTCGCGGTGGCGACGGCCAGGACCGGGGCCCCAGCGAGCGGGACGACTCGGGCGACCTGGAGCTGTGGACGCACCCCGTCATCGAGGTCGCCTCGGGTCGGCCCGTCCTGCACGACGTCGTCCTGCACGGCGTCGGTCCCGTGGTCACCTTCGACTCGTTGGTGGCCGTGATCCGGCTCCTGGACCGCCACACCCGGCGGGTGATCGGTCAGCCCCACCACCACGTGGTCCACCTGCCGAACCTGCCGCTGGGCCCCGGTGCCGCCGCCGGGTGGCTGTCCCGGGTCACCGACGACCTCGGGCTCGACCGGTCGTCCATCACCTTCGGGCTCGACGAGGTCCACCTGCTGGAGCCCGACGCCGGCGCCGTGCAGGGCTTCGCCGCCCTCCGGGCCGAAGGCTTCGGTCTGGCGGTCGACGGGTTCGGGGCCCGGGTCGGGTCGCTGCGCTTGCTCACCGACCTCGAACCCGACCAGGTCTGGATCGACCGGAGGCTGCTCGCCGCCTCGGGACCGGGCACCGCCTCCGGTGGCCCGGCGCTCGTGGCCAGTGTGCTCGCGCTCACGGCCCGCCTGGGTCTGCGCACCGGTGTCGCCGGGGTGGGGGCCGATCGCCTCGCCCACCTGGCCGCGCTCGCCATCGACCTGGCCCTGGTGCCCGACGACGCGTCACGCCGACCGGTGGGTGCGGTGCCGCGACAGGAGGTGGGCGCAGGGTCGGTCAGCGGGGCGGCAGGCCGGCCACCGGGGGCAGGGTCGACCAGGGGAAGTTGATCCAGGCGTCGGTGCGCTTCCACGAGTAGTCGGGCACGATCGCCGAATGGGGCTTGTGGTAGAGCACCGCGGTGCGGGCGCTGGCCACGTGCTGGGCGAGGACCTCGCGGACCAGGCGCAGCGTGTGGCCGGTGTCGGCCACGTCGTCGACCACCAACACGTTCAGGCCGGCCACGTCCACCAGGTCGAGGGTGGGCGGGAGCACCACCGGCACCTCCAGGCGGGCGTCGACGCCCGTGTAGAACTCCACGTTGATGGCGCCGCAGTTCTTCACCCCCAGGGCGTAGGAGAGCGCGCCGGCCAGCGTGAGGCCACCCCGGGCCACTGCGATCACCAGGTCGGGGCGCCAGCCGTCGCGGGCGATGGTCTCGGCCAGCTCCCGGGTGGCCGAGCCGAACGTCTCCCACCCGAGGACCTCCCGGTCGGGGTCGTCGGTGGCGTCGGTGGGGTTGACCGCGGTCATCGGCGCAGCCTGCCACAGCCCCTGGGTAGGGTGACGCGCCGCCGCGGACCAGGGAGGCGAGCCGTCAGGCGAGCCGACCAGACGAGCACGGTGGGTACACCGAGGCGCCAGCCGAGGTCCAACCAACATCGACGCGACGACGGGCGACCTGTCCGCTCGAGTCCTACAGGAGGCGAGCCGTCAGGCGAGCCGACCAGACAAGGAGCCGGAACGATGACCGACGCCACCAACTCGGGTGATGCCACCATCGAGGACTACCTCCTCGAGGAGCGCACCTTCCCGCCGCCGGCCGACTTCGCGGCCGCCGCCATGGTGAGCTCCGCAGCGCTGCACCGGGAGGCCGAGGCCGACCGGCTCGCCTTCTGGGCCCGCCAGGCCACCCAGCTGGTCCAGTGGTCCCGGCCGTGGGACACCGTCCTGGAGTGGGACCTCCCCTACGCCCGCTGGTTCGTGGGCGGTCAGCTCAACGTGTCGGAGAACTGCCTCGACCGCCACGTGGCCGCCGGGCTGGGCGACCGCGTCGCCTACCACTGGGAGGGTGAGCCCGGCGACACCCGTTCGATCACCTACGCCGACCTGCTCGCCGAGGTGGAGCGGTTCGCCAACGTGCTCAAGGGGCTCGGGGTCGCCAAGGGCGACCGGGTCGCCATCTACCTCCCCATGATCCCCGAGCTGCCGGTGGCCGTGCTGGCCTGCGCCCGCCTCGGCGCCCCGCACTCGGTGGTGTTCGGTGGCTTCTCCGCCGACTCCCTGGCCGATCGCATCAACGACGCCGAGTGCAAGGTGCTGGTCACCGCAGACGGTGGGTGGCGGCGGGGCCAGCCCGGTCTGCTCAAGCCCACGGTCGACGTGGCCCTGGCCGCCACCCCGTCCATCGAGCACGTGGTGGTGGTCGACCGCATCGCCTCGTCGGGTGGCGGGGTCGCCACCGCCATGACCGAGGGCCGGGACCACTGGTACCACGACCTCATGGCCTCCGCCGAGCCCCACTGCCCGCCCGAGCCGATGGACAGCGAGGACCTCCTGTACCTGCTGTACACCTCGGGCACCACCGGCAAGCCCAAGGGCATCATGCACACCACCGGCGGCTACCTGGTGCAGGCCGCCTTCACCCACCGCTACGTCTTCGACCTCCACCCCGAGACCGACGTCTTCTGGTGCACCGCAGACGTGGGCTGGGTCACCGGCCACACCTACGTGGTGTACGGCCCGCTCGCCAACGCGGCCACCTCGGTGCTCTACGAGGGCACGCCCGACACCCCCGGCAAGGACCGCTTCTGGGACCTGGTCGAACGGTACGGGGTCACCACGCTGTACACCGCTCCCACCGCCATCCGCACCTTCATGAAGTGGGGCACCCAGGAGCCCGGGAAGCACGACCTCTCGTCGCTGCGACTGCTCGGCTCGGTGGGGGAGCCCATCAACCCGGAGGCCTGGGTCTGGTACCACGAACACATCGGCGGCGGCCGCTGTCCCATCGTCGACACCTGGTGGCAGACCGAGACGGGGGCGATCATGATCTCGCCCCTGCCCGGCCTCACCACCACCAAGCCGGGTTCGGCCACCTTCCCGCTGCCGGGCATCTCGGCCGAGCTGGTCGACGACCAGGGTGCCCCCCTGGCCCGCGGGGGCGGGTACCTCACCCTCACCGAGCCCTGGCCGTCGATGTTGCGGGGCATCTGGGGAGACCCCGACCGCTACCGAGACGCCTACTGGGGTCGCTACCCCGGCCGGTACTTCGCCGGCGACGGCGCCAAGCTGGACGACGACGGCTACCTCTGGGTGCTCGGCCGGGTCGATGACGTGATGAACATCTCGGGCCACCGGATCTCCACCGCCGAGGTGGAGTCGGCGCTGGTCGACAACCCCAAGGTGGCCGAGGCGGCGGTGGTGGGGGCCAAGGACGACACCACCGGGCAGGCGATCGTGGCCTTCGTGACCCTCAAGGGCGGTGTTGAGCCGTCCGACGCCGTGGGCCAGGAGCTCCGCGGCCACGTGGCCACCAAGATCGGCGCCATCAGCCGACCGAAGCTCATCATCTTCACCGATGACCTCCCCAAGACCCGGTCGGGCAAGATCATGCGCCGGCTGCTGCGCGACGTGGCCGAGGGCCGCGAGCTCGGTGACACCACCACCCTGGCCGACCCCGGCGTGGTCGACGAGATCCGCAGTCGGGCCGAAGCCGTTCCCACCGACGACTGACCCGTTCCCCCGCGGCCAGGCCAGGCCAGGCCAGGCCTTAGCCTCCCTTTCGGAGTGGGCCGGTAGCGTTCGACCCGAGCCCACACGCGGGCTCTCAGGAGCGCAACCATGAAGAACAACCTCAAGACCGCGGTCCTCCTCGCCGGCATCGGTGGCCTGCTCATCGCCGTGGGCGGCGCCTTCGGCGGGCAGAGCGGGGCCGCCGTCGGTCTGGCGATCGGCCTCGTGTTCGTGGGCGGCTCGTACTGGTTCAGCGACAAGCTCGCCATCCGCTCGGCCCGGGCCGTCGAGGTGTCCGAGCAGCAGATGCCCCGGTACCACGCCATCGTGCGTGACCTGGCCCAGAAGGCCGACATCCCGATGCCCCGCCTCTACGTGGCACCCGACGCCCAGCCCAACGCCTTCGCCACCGGGCGCAGCCCCAAGCACGCCGCCGTGTGCGTCAACCAGGGCATCCTCGACGTGCTCACCTGGGAGGAGCTGCAGGGCGTGCTGGCCCACGAGATCAGCCACGTCCGCAACCGCGACATCCTCATCGGCTCCGTGGCCGCCGCGGTGGCCATGGGGATCACGTTCCTGGCCCGCATGGTGATGTGGGGGGCCATGTTCGGCGGTGGCAGCCGCGACCGCAACGACAACGTGCTCGGCACCCTGGCCCTGGTGATCCTGGCGCCGCTGGCGGCCGGTCTGCTCCAGATGGCGCTCAGCCGGAGCCGCGAGTACGAGGCCGACCGACGGGGCGCCCAGCTCATCGGCTCCGGCGAACCGCTCGCCCGGGCCCTCGAGAAGCTCGACCGCGGCACCCGCCTGGTGCCCAGCAGCGTCGACCCGGTGCAGGCCGGGGCCTACATCGCCAACCCGTTCAACGGGCAGCGACGCCAGTTCGCCAAGCTGTTCACCACCCACCCGCCCATGGACGACCGCATCGCCCGCCTCCGCGGCGGCGCCTGGCAGTGATCGCTCGGCCCTGACCTGGGCCGCAGCCCGGCGCCCGTTCCCCGCTCCGCTTTGGAGCCCGAGCGGTCAGTCCCGGAAGTTGTTGAACTGCAGTGGGATGCCGAGGTCGGCTTCCTTGAGGGCGGCGATCACGCCCTGCAGGTCGTCGCGCTTCTTGCCGGTGACGCGGAGCTGGTCGCCCTGGGCCTGGGACTGGATGCCCTTGAGGTTGAGGGCCTTGATGAACTTGTTCAGCTCCCGGGCCTTGTCGGACGAGATGCCGGCCACGATGGCGGCGCTCTGACGGACCGTGGCCCCCGACGCCTCCTCCACCTTGCCGTAGTCGATCGACTTGAGCGAGACCTTCCGCTTGACCAGCTTCTCCTCGAGCATGGTGCGCATGGCCAGCAGGCGATCCTCCGAGGCGGTGGCCATCTTGATCTCGCCGTCGCCGAGCTCGATGGTGGAGTTGGTGCCCTTGAAGTCGTAGCGGGTGGTGAGCTCCCGGGCCGCCTGGTCCACCGCGTTGCGGACCTCCTGCAGGTCGACCTCGGACACGACATCGAAGCTGGGCATGGGCGCAGGCTACCGAACGCGGGAGCGCCCCCGCCGGTGGCGGGGGCGCTCCTCGATGGTGGGCCGGGTTGGATTTGAACCAACGAAGGCAATGCCGACGGGTTTACAGCCCGTTCCCTTTGGCCACTCGGGCACCGACCCAGGAGCGATGAACTTAGCGGGTGGCAGGGGGTCGGAGGAAAGCCGGTACCGGTCCCGACGGGATCAGACCGCCAGCCCCCGGGCCTCGACGCCGTAGGCCTCGCCGGACCGGCCCGAACCGGCGTTCCGGCCGGAGCCGGTGGTCGCGCCTGCCGCCTGGGCGGTGGCGCCGGCCTGCGCCCGAGCCGGCTCGGCGGGCTCGGCGGGCGCCGACGGACCGAGCGGCTCGAGGAGGGCGGCGCGGCCGCTGAGCGCCTCCAGCCGGGCCCAGTCGGCCACGTCGTCCAGGTCGGTGAGCAGGATCACCTGCGGGGACCCGGCCTCTCGGGCGATGAGCTCCAGCAGGCCGAGGCGCACCGATGGGGCCAGGTCCCGGAACGGGTCGTCGAGCAGCAGGGGGAAGCTCTCGGCGCCGTAGCCGATGCGCCGCAGATCGGTCATGCGACCGAGCACCACGCCGGCCACGGCCGCGGTGCGCTCGTCGATGTCGGGGGCGGTGGTCGACACCGTGTCCATGGCGCCGAGGTGGTTGCGGAGCCGGGCGGCGGCGTCGATCTCTCGATGGTGGGCGAACGCCCAGTCCACGGTGACGTTGCCGGCCAGCCGGGTCCAGGCGATGGCGGCCTCGCGGTGGTCGGCGGCCACGGCGCTGAGCCGGCGACGCATCTCGGTGTCGGTCATGAGGCCGTTCACCTGCTGCACCACGAACCCGAGGGAGGAGTCGGAGCCCGCCGATGCCAGCGCGGCGTCCTCCTGGTGCATCGCCCGGTTCACCTTGGCCCGGAGGATGAACGCCAGCACCAGCGCGACAGCCGCGATGGCGAGCAGTGGCGTGGCGCTGATGCTGCTCATGGTGGTTACCGGCACGGTTGCGATGAGCGCCAGGGCACAGATCCGCAGCAGGTTCCGCTGGGTGTGCTGCTGGGTGCTGATGGCCTCGTCGAGGTCGTGGTGACGCTGTTCGACGCGGGCCACGGCTTCGTTGCCGTTGTCGAACGACTCGACCTTGGCGCTCAGCGTCTGGAACTCGGCCTCGGTCACCTGGACCCGGTTGGCGGTCGACCACAGTTCGGCTTGGGGGAGGCAGCCGAGCCGGGCGATCAGCACGTCGTCGGCGGTGACGTGGACGGCGGCGTCGCCGCCGACGAGCAGGGCGCACCCGTCGGCGCGGGGCGTGATCCCGTACCGCTCGAGCACGTCGACCCGGCCCTCGGCGTTGCGGTAGTCGTCGGTGAGGTCGACCTTGTCGTCGGGGGCGTCGACGCGGTGGTCCCCGCCGGCCGGGCGCACCACCGTGATGCGCCGGTCGGTGCCGTTGTGGAGCTCGAGGTGCACGCCGGACCGGGTGCCGGTGAACCCCCCCAGGATCTCGTCCACGAGATGGGCGCGCACCGGGGCCGGAACGCCCGCGAGCACGGTCATCCGGGGGTGGAACTGCAGGGAGACTCGGTTCTGGTTGGTCTCGAGGACCAGACGGGAGAGCCGCACCCGGGACGTATCGGCAGGGCAGCGGTCGGACTTGAGCCCGGACTGGGCCGGCTGGCCCGTGGGCCCGGTGGCGGCCGGGGCCCGGCCCCCGACCCGGGCGCCCAACCCGCCTTCGTGCGCGGGCCAC
>DAIMFV010000053.1:0-17090 GCA_036724365.1 Acidimicrobiales bacterium
TGTCGAGCTGTTGGCTCAGGACGTCGCCGAACGAGGTGCCGTTGTCGGCGGCCGGGCTCGCCGCGGTGCGGTTGCCGGGCTGGACGCCGGTGGCGATCGAGATCGGCGAGATCGGCATGATCGGGAGGGCCATCGTGATCACCTGCCGATCGTCAAGATGGTCTCGTAGGCCTCTTTGGCGGACTCGAACGACCGCACGTTGGCCTGGTAGCCGCGCTGGGCGAGCTGCATGTACACCATCTGGTCCGTCAGCGAGACGGCCGACCGGCGCACCATGCCCTCCTCGTCGGCGAGCGGGTGGTTGGGCTCGTAGGCGATGATCCCGTTCGGATCACCGAACTCGACGCCGGCGACGACGACGCCGTCACCGAGGCTGTCCTCGCCGACCTTGGGCTCGACGATGATGAAGCGCTCCTGGAAGGCGGCCTCGTCGGTGCGGACGACGTTGTTCATGTTGGCGACGTTGTCGGCGACGGCGTTGAGCCAGGTCTTGTAGGCACCCATGCCGGACGTGGCGACGTCGAGGATCTTGAAGATCTCGCTCATGGGCTTCCTCCTTGCAACGGTGATCGGGTGGGTGGCGGGCGGGGGCGGGATCGACCGGCGGGCCCGGCGCCATGGCGACGGGGTCGAGGCGCACGAACCGACCGCCGATGACGCCGGCGGACACCGGCTCGGAGCGGTCCGGGTCGGCGCCCATGACCGTGCGCATGGCCCCGCTGGCCTCGGGCCCGGCCACCCCGGCCTCGATGGCCTCCACCGCCCGGGGGCCGAACACCATCCCCTCGAGCAGCGAGTTGGAGGCCAACCGGTTGGCGCCGTGCACACCGGAGCACGACACCTCGCCCGCAGCCCACAGGCCGGGCAACGACGACGCCCCGTGCAGGTCGGTGACGATGCCACCGCACGTGTAGTGGGCGGCGGGAGCGACCGGCAGCCAGTCCGACGCCGGATCGAGCCCCACCTGGCGGAGCTCGGCGGCGATGTTGGGGAACCGCTGGTCGAACTGCTCCAGCCCGGTGGCATCGAGGAACACGTGGTCGGCGCCCAGCTCCTGCATGCGGCGGGTGGACGCCCGCGAGACGACGTCGCGCGGCTGCAGCTCGTCGACGAAGCGCTCACCGGTGGTGTCTCGCAGCAGGGCGCCATGCCCGCGCAGCGCCTCGGTGAGGAGCGGTCGGGGCATGGAGTCGATGGAGAGGGCCGTGGGGTGGAACTGGGTGAACTCGATGTCGGCCACCGCCACCCCCGCCCGCAGCGCCATGGCGATGCCGTCGCCGGTGGCCTCCACCGGATTGGTGGTGACGGCGTAGAGCTGGCCGGCGCCGCCGGTGGTGACCAGCACGTTGGTGGCCCGCACCTCACGGACCGAGCCGTCGGCGAAGCGGGCCGTGACCCCGCAGCAACGCCCCGCCTCCACGATCAGCTCCAGGGCGAAGGCGTGCTCGTGGAGCACCGCCATGGTGGCCTGCACCGCCTCCACCAGGGCGCGCTCCACCTCGGCGCCGGTGGCCGAGCCGCCGGCGTGCACGATGCGGTGCAGCGTGTGGCCGCCCTCGCGGGCCAGCTCCAGCTCCCCGTGGGCGTCTCGGTCGAACATGGCGCCCATGGCGATGAGCTCGTTGACGCGGGCCGGGCCCTCGTCGACGAGCACCCGCACGGCCTCGGCGTCGCACAGCCCGGCCCCGGCCGCCAGGGTGTCGGCCAGGTGCAGGTCGGTGGAGTCGGGGTCGTTGCCCCCGAGCACGGCGGCCACGCCGCCCTGGGCCCATCGGGTGGTGGCCTGGGGCAGCTCACCCTTGGTGAGCACCCCCACCCGCATGCGGTGGGTGTCGGCGGCGCGGACTGCGGCCGACAGCCCAGCCACCCCTGAGCCCAGGACCAGCAGGTCCAGCGGGGATCCGGTCATGGGTGGATGGCGGGGGAACGGAGACGGGGCGGGGCCGGCCTCAGACCCGGGCCTCGACCTCGTGGTAGGGCCGGGGCGCCGGCGTGTGCAGGGCGGCCAGGGCCGTGGCCGTGGCCTCGTCGACCATGGCGTTCGACGTGTCGACGTGCACGATCGTGGGTGCGTAGCGGTCCAGCTCGGCCTGCTCGTAGTCGGCGTAGCTGATGATGATCACCTTGTCGCCGGGGGCGACCAGGCGGGCGGCGGCACCGTTGAGGCAGATGGCACCAGAGCCGCGGGGTCCCTCGATCACGTAGGTCTCCAGGCGGGCGCCGTTGTCCACGTCGACCACGGCCACCTGCTCGTACTCGAGGAGGTCGGCCGCGTCCATCAGGTCACGGTCCACGGTGATCGACCCGACGTAGTGCAGGTTGGCGTCCGTGACCGTGGCGCGATGGATCTTGGACTTCATCATCCTTCTGCGCATCCGCTGCTCCTTTCGTGGTGAACGCCGGCTGCCCGGTCGCTCCCTGGTGCGGAGTGTGTCCGACATTGTGCCAACGCCGGGACCGTCGGCTCAATTCCCCGTGGCGGGTGTCTCCAGCGCCAGGTTGTCGAGGAGGCGGGTGCGGCCGAACCGGGCCGCCACCAGGACCCGCTGGGCTCCGCCCACCTCCGACGCGGGCTCCAGCGTGTCCACGTCGACGATCTCGGCGTAGTCGACCTCGTCCACGCCATCGGTCGCCGCGATCCGTTCCGCCAACGCCGTGGTCAGGGCGGCCACCTCCCGGGCGCCCCCGGCCACCGCCTCGACGGTGTGGAGCATGGATCGGTACAGCACCGGGGCGGCCGCCCGCTGCTCGGGCGTCAGGTACACGTTGCGACTCGACATGGCCAGCCCGTCGGCTTCGCGCACGATGGGGCACCCGACCACCTCGACGGGCATCGACAGGTCGGCGGCCATGCGGCGCACCACGGCGAGCTGCTGGAAGTCCTTCTCGCCGAAGTAGGACCGACACGGGCCCACGATGGAGAACAGCTTCGCCACCACGGTGGCCACCCCGGCGAAGTGCTCGGGGCGGGCGGCGCCCTCGAAGCGCCGGGTGATCTCGGCCACCGTGACGGTGGTCAGCACCGGCCGGGGGTACATCTCCTCCACCCCGGGGTGGAACACCTCGGTCACGCCGGCGGCCTCGGCCAGGGCGAGGTCGCGCTCCAGGTCCCGCGGGTAGGTGCTGAGGTCCTCGGTGGCGGCGAACTGGAGCGGGTTCACGAAGATGCTGGCGGTGGCCACCTGGTCCCGGCGGGCCGCCTCGCGCATGAGCGAGGCGTGACCGTCGTGCAGGTAGCCCATGGTGGGCACGAAGCCCACGGTGGCCCCCGCGGCCCGGTGGGCATCGAGGGCCCGGCGGAACCCGTCGATGGTGTCGTGGACCCGTACGGCGTCGGCCATGGCCCCCGATCCTTACAGGTCGGCGGGCAGCCCCGACCCGTCCACCAGCCGTCGGGCGGCAGCCGCCAGCGCCCGGTACGCGTTGTGCTCCGACGGGTCGATGGCAGCCAGGTGCCGGGACACGGTGGCCCAGTCACCGCGCGCCACCGGCCCCGTGAGCGCCTCCCGGGACCCCAGCTCGGCCACGTTGTCGAGCGTGCCCCGGGCCAGGTCGAGGTAGGCCCGGCCGGGCACGCCGATGCCCGCAGCGATGCGCTCCACCTGGCCCATGAGCGCCACCAGGTGGTTGGAGGCGACCACGGCGGCGGCGTGGTAGGCGGCCCGGTGCTCGTCGGCCACCGTGAACCATCGACCGCCCAGATCGGCCACCAGCCGCTGGGTGATCGGGTCGCCCGCCACGGCGAACCAGGCGCCCGCCGCCAGGCGCTCGGCCCCCAGGGCAGCCGTGGGCAACGCCACCAGCGGGTGCACCGCCCCCACCCGCGGGTGGGCGAGCACGTCCAGTCCGAGGCTGCCCGAGCAGTGCGCCACCACGGCGGTGGGGACGGGTGCCACCGCCGCGGCGGTGGCACCCACCGACGCGTGGGGGGTGGCGCTCAGCCCCAGGTCGCCGCCGGCGGCCGCGCCCGACGGGTCGTCGCCCCGCCGCACCGGCTCGGCCACCTCCCAACCCACCCGGCCCAACGCCAGGGCGAAGGCGCCCCCGGCCCGACCGGGGCCGACCACCCGCAACCGCGGCGGCACGGTCACGTCGGTCCCGGCCACCCGGGGAGCGGCTCGACCACGTCCACCGTCCCGGTGGCATCGCGCAGCGCGCCCTCGGGCACCAGCTCGGGGGCCAACTCGGCCAGCGGCGCCAACACGAAGCGGCGGTCCCACATGCGGGGGTGTGGCACCTGGAGGTCGGGTTCGTCGACGGTGACGCCGTCGATCCACACGATGTCGACGTCGAGGGTGCGGGGTCCCCAGCGCTCGGTGCGCACCCGACCGGCCGCCGACTCCAGGCGGTGGCACACGGCCAACAGGTCCCGGGGCGGGAGGGCGGTGGCCAACTCCACCACCACGTTCAGGAACCGGCCCTGATCGGGCCCGCCCACCGGCTCGGTCTCGTACACCGACGACACCGCCACGACCGACGGACCCAGCGATCCGATCGCCTCGACCAGCAGTCGCCGCCGGTCCCCCAGGTTCGACCCCAACGACAGGAACGCCCGACGGGTGGGGCGAGCCCCGTCGGCAGGGTCCCCGGCAGGGTCACCGGCACGGCCAGGGTCACCGGCGCCATCACCGACCGGCCCGTCGGTCACGTCGACGGGCCCTCCGGCCGGTTCCGGTGGATGCGCACCCCCGACGTGGCCAACGGCTGCGGCACCGGGGGCCGCAGCTTGCGCACCCCCACCGTGACCGCCGAGACGCGGTGGTCGACACCGAGCACGGCGGCGGCGACCTGCTCGGCGAGGTACTCGAGGAGCTGGGGTCGACCATCGGCGACCACCCGCTCCACCGCCGAGCACAACGCCCCGTAGTCGACGGTGTCGGCCAGGTCGTCGGACACCCCGGCGGCTGCGAACGGCGCGTACACGTCGAGGTCGATCTCGAGAGGCTGGGCCCGGTCCCGTTCCTCGGGCAGGGCGCCGCAGATCCCGATCAGCCGCAGGCCCCGCAACTCGATGCGGTCGGCGAGGTCCACCGGCTGGTCGGGCCCGATCACGGCGCCGGGGGGAGGGACAGGGCCACGGCCACCAGCTCCCGGCCCAGGGGGCCGAGCTGGCGCTGCATCAGCTGTTCGGTGAGCGAGATGGCCTGCGGGCCGTCGGCCATGAGCCCCGACCACACCAGGTAGGCCCCCACGATGCCCGAGATGCGGTCGCCGAGCTCCTCGCCGTGCACCAGCACCTTGTGCCTGGCCGCGATGAGCCCCTTCAGCTCCGGGAGGAGCTGCGCCAGGTAGCCGGCGGCGTCGTCGTGGTTGCCGAACGGCCGGTGCAGCCAGGTGACCCCCAGCTCGTCGTAGTTGTGCAGGTTGGCGGGCGACGGGATGATCGAGATCACCGGGGTGAAGCCCTGCTCGCGCACCCAGATGATCTCCTCCTGGCGGCGCACCCGGCGGTGGTTGGCGCCGTATCCCCCTGGTCGCTCGCAGACGCCGAACACGTCCTTCATCACCCATCGGAAGTTGCGCGGCTCGATGCCCTGCGCCCACTTGCCCTTCACTGCCACTGGTCCGTCTCCCTGATGGGGTCGCTGTCGAGTTCGAAATCGGTGTCGACGGGGACGAGGTCCCCGGGTTCGCTGCTCATGCCGCCACCGCCTCCAACGCGGCCACCGTGGCGGCCACGTCGTGCACCCGCACCATGGCGGCCCCGTCGAGGGCGGCCCGCACCGCAGTGGCGACCGACCCCTCGAGGCGGTCGTCGACCGGGGCCGGTCGCCCGTCGACCGCGAACAGCGCGCCGAGGAACGCCTTGCGGCTGGTGCCCACCACCACCGGCCAGCCGGAGGCGGCCAGCTGCGGGATGGCGGCCAACAGCGCCCAGTTGTGGGCGGCCGTCTTGCCGAAGCCGATGCCCGGATCGATCCAGACCTCCTGCACGCCGGCCCGCCGGGCGGCTTCGGCCCGCGCCACCAGGTGGTCGGCCACCTCGGTCACCACGTCGCCGTAGGTGGGCCGGTCCTGCATGGTGCGGGGCTCGCCGAGCATGTGCATGGCCACCCACCCGACCTGGCGGGCTGCCGCCACCTCGTGGAGCGAGGCGGTGATGTCGTTCACCAGGGTGGCGCCGGCATCCACGGCCAGGTGGGCAACCTCGGGCTTGGCGGGGTCGATCGACACCCGCACGTGGCCGGCCAGGGCCTCGATGACCGGCAGCACCCGCGCGGCCTCCACCGCGGCCGACACCGGGTGGGCCCCGGGTCGGCTGGACTCGCCCCCCACGTCGATCACGTCGGCGCCGGCGGCCACCAGACGACGGGCGTGGGCCACCGCGCTCCGGGGGTCGGTGAACTGCCCGCCGTCGGAGAACGAGTCGGGCGTGACGTTCACGATGCCCATGACCAGCGGACGCACGGGGGATGAGGCTACTCGCCCCGTCAAATCCGGGTCCGGGGACCTCACCGCCCCTGGATGAACCTCATGGCCTCTTCGCGCGTGGCGACGTTGGTGCGGAACAGACCCCGCACGGCCGAGGTGACGGTGCTGCTGCCCGCCTTTCGGACACCCCGCATGGACATGCACAGGTGTTCGGCCTCCACCACCACCATGACGCCCTTGGGGCCAAGGCTCGCCTGGAGGGCGTCGGCCACCTGGCTGGTGAGGCGTTCCTGCACCTGGGGGCGCCGGGCGTAGCCGTCGACCAGGCGCGCGAACTTCGACAGGCCGATCACCCGGCCGTCGTCGTTGGGGATGTAGGCCACGTGGGCCGAGCCGATGAAGGGCGCCAGGTGGTGCTCGCAGATGCTGTAGAGCGGGATGTCGCGCACCATGACCATCTCGTCGTGGTCGGCCTCGAAGGTGGTGTGCAGGTGCACCGCAGGGTCCTCGTGCAGACCCGAGCAGATCTCGGCGTACATGCGGGCCACCCGGGCGGGGGTGTTGACCAGGCCGTCGCGCCCGGGATCCTCGCCGATGGCCAGGAGGATCTCGCGCACGGCCTTCTCGATGCGCGCCTTGTCGACGCCACCTGCTGTATCGATACGGCCGACGGACCCGGTGGCACCGGGTTCGGCAGGGGCGTCGGTCACTCGGGCTCCTCCACGTACGAGGCGATGAACGGCAGGCTGCGGTAGCGCTCGCCCACGTCGAGCCCGTAGCCCACCACGAAATCGGGCGGGATGCGAAAGCCGATGTAGCGCAGATCGGGGTCCTGCTGCTGCAGGCCTTCGCGCACCAGCAGGGCGCACACCTCGACGCTGGCCGGGTTGCGGGCCAGGAGGTTCTTGCGCAGGTAGGCCAGGGTGAGGCCGCTGTCGATGATGTCCTCCACGATGAGCACGTGGCGACCCGACAGGTCGAGATCCAGGTCCTTCACGATGCGGACCACACCGCTGGACTTGGTGGCGTTGCCGTAGGAGGCCACCGCCATGAAGTCGAACTCCACCGGCAGGTCGATCGACCGGGACAGGTCGGCCATGAACATGAAGGCGCCCTTGAGCACGCCCACCAGCAGCAGCGGCAAGCCGTCGTAGTCGGCGGTGATCTCGGCCCCCAGGGCCGCGGTGCGGCGACGCAGGGCTTCGACCCCCACCACCACCTCGCCCAGGTGCGGGTCGGCCGTCACCAGGGCCACCTCATCGGGGCCCGGCGCGTGCCGACCGGGTTCACCAACACCGTGGACCGGGTCACCCATGCCCCGCATCCTTGCAGGGCGGACGGGGCCGTCGAAACCACCCGCGCACCCGGCGTGGCTCACGGAGCTGGACGACGGTGGACGCTGAGGCGACCGCGGGACCGCGCCACCCGCCACCCGCCGGCCACCTCGGTGGCCACCACCCCACCCCGGGCCACCTCCAGCACCCGCTCCACCGACGCGGCGTCGACCACGTAGCCGTCGCCGACGCCGGCGTCGAGCAACCACCGGCGCACCGCCACCCGGGCCACCGGGGCCGGGGCCGATGCGAGCGCGGCGGCTGACGTGACGTCGACGCCTCGGGCCACCTCGCCCACCCAGGCCTCGAGCTCGCCCAGCAGATCCGCCTGGCGGGTGAGAACCGGCACCAGGTCACGGCCGGCGATGTCGGTGGCCAGGGGGAGGAGCTCGTGGCGCACCCGGTTGCGACGGTGCACCGGATCGAGGTTCGACGGGTCGTGCACCACGTCGAAGCCCAGCGACGCGCACACCCATTCGGTGTCGGCCCGCCGCAGGCCGGCGAGCGGACGCCGAGGCCCCGGCGCCAGAGCGGCGAGGCCGGCGACCCCCGCCCCGCGGAGCAGGTGCAGGAGCACGGTCTCGGCCCGGTCGTCGGCGGTGTGGCCGGTGAGGACGTCGCCGGGGAGCGCGCGGTAGCGGGCCTGGCGGGCCCGGGCCTCCAGGTTGGGCCCCGGCGCCACGGCCACCGTGACCGCCCGGAAGTCGGCCCCCACCCGATGGGCTGCTGCCGCCACCACGCGCGCCTCCGTCGCCGAACCGGGTCGCAGCCCGTGGTCCACGTGGATCGCGGTGGCCACGCACCCGGCGCCCACCGCCAGAGCGAGCAGGGCGAGGGAGTCGGCCCCACCCGAGACCGCACACGTGACCGGGGTGCCGGGCGCCGGGAACGGGCACCGGGCCGCCAGTTCGACGACCTCGGGGATCAGGCGGCGGACGGTCGGATCCGGGCGATCCACGTGTCGGGGTCGCGGATCTCGGCGATGGTGGGCAGGTTGGCGGGGTCGAGCCAGGCCCGGTCGAGCAGGTCGGTGCCGCCGGCGTGCTCGACCACCTCGATGAAGCGCTCGCCCTGCTCGTACTGGCGCATCTTCGCCTCCAGTCCGATCAGCTTCTGCAGGAGCTTGACCGCAGAGCCGGCTTCGTTGCGACGCTGGCGCAGGACCTGGCCGAACCGTTCCGCCGACGGGATCTGGTCGGCCCCGGCCCGGTCCATGGTGACGTCGCCGTGGCCCTCCAGGAGGCTCATCAGCCCGGACACCTGATCGAGCACGGCCCGCTGCTCGGGAGAGGCGAACACGGCCATGATGCCGCCGTCGTCGAGCGGGTTGCGGCCCGAACGGAGGTCGGTGGCCAGCCGGCCGAGGGCATCGAGGAACCGCTTGGGGTCGGGGTCGAGGCTGTCGACGGTCTGCTGGACCAACCCGATGAAGTGCTCGCGCATCCACGGGATGCCCGTGAACTGGGCCCGGTGGGTGACCTCGTGGAGCGCCAGCCAGTGGCGGAACTCCCGGGGCGGGAACCCGAAGCGCTTCTCCAGACCGATCACGTTGGGACCCACGTAGTAGACGAGGTCCTGGTCCTCGGGGTTCTCGTCTTCCACCACGAGGAGGTCGTACTGGCCGAGCACCCGACTCGACATCCACCCCAGGATCACGCCCACCTCGGCCCCGGCCACCCGGCTGGCCACCGGGGCCAGCGCGTTCGACGCCAGGTGCTCGTCGAGGCGGGTGGGGGTGGGGCCCGCCCCCAGCCCTGCCGGTCGGTGACCCGGGCCCGAGCCGTGCCCGTGAGGCTGCGCAGGCCGGTGGCCTCGGCCACCTGGTCCTCGGCCAGGGACGTGAGCTCCAGGAAGTCCCGGCTCAGCGACTCGTAGTGGTACGACTCCGCGAACGGCTCGCGGCCGGCGGACCGGACGGCGACCTTCTCGGCCAAGCCCCAGTCGACCGCGCCCACCAGATCAGACCTCGTTGCGCGGCGGGTACTTGGGCTTGGTCACCTTGGTCAGGTAGCCGAAGATGGTGGCGACCACGAAGAAGATGGCGCCCGCCGCGAGCGGCACGGCGATCCAGTACGTCCAGACTTGCGCGAACAGCATGGGGGCGATCCTAGAGGGGCGGGGTGGGCGGCGGACCACTCGGCGGACCACTCGGCGGACACCCGTCGGGACGCCCGGGCGGGTTCAGCCCGAGCTCTCCTGGATGGCCTGGGCGATCCGATCGCGGAGCGACTCGGGCACCTGGTCGACGCACCGGTTGCGGACCACCAGCCGGAGCTCGGCCTCGAAGTCGAACGCCTCCAGACAGGGGGAGCAGTCGTCGAGGTGCTGCTGGATGTGGACGCGGTCCGAGTCGGTCAGCTCGCCGTCGAGGTACAGGTACAGCTCTCGGAGGGTCTCGTTGCATTCGGACATGGCGGTCTCGGTGGTCAGCGCTCCGACGGCACGGTCGGGGCGGGGTCGGACGGGCGGTCGGCGAGCCCGTGGTTGACGGCGTAATCCAGCAACCGCTTCTGCAGCGCCTTTCTTCCCCGGTGGAGCCGGCTCATCACCGTCCCGATCGGGATGTCGAGGATCTCGGCGATCTCCTTGTACGAGAACCCTTCGACGTCGGCGAGCAGGACGGCCATGCGGAAGATCTCCGGCAGGTCCTCCACCGCGGCCTTCACCTCGGCGTCGGAGAAGGTGTCCATCAGCTCGTCCTCGGCGCTGCGGCTGAGGGCCGCGGCCTCCAGGCCGCCGAGCCGCTTGTAGAGGTAGAGGTCCTCGACCTCGTCGAGCTCGGTCTGCTCCGGTCGACGCTGCTTGGCCCGGTAGGAGTTGATGTAGGTGTTGGTGAGGATGCGGAACATCCAGGCCTTGAGGTTGGTGCCCTGCTGGAACCCACCGAACCCGCGGTAGGCCCGTAGGTACACCTCCTGCACCAGGTCCTCGGCGTCGGCCGGGTTGCGCGTCATGCGCAGGGCGCCCGAGTACAGGGGCCCCATCAGGGGCATCGCCTGTTCTGCGAACGTCGCCTGGTCGGCCATGGTCGCAACCTAGCCCGGACCCTCGCCCACCGGCCCGGCGGCGGCACCGGTGGCTGCGGGAGCCGGGGTAGTTCGATGGTGTGCCGCACCGGTCCGGCGGGGTGCTCACCGGGGGCGCACGCACCCGGGAGCACCACCTCGGCGGGGTCGACGGCGGCGAGGAGCTCGGCGGCGAAGCGACCGGCCGAACGGGGTCGGTGGCGGGGGTCGGGGGCCAGCGCCCGCTCCACCACGTGGGCGACCGCGGCGGGGATGGTGGGCCACGCCGTGAGGGGCCGGTGGGCGGCGCCGGCCGCGGCCGCCAACACGTCGGCGGGCTCGCCCCGGTGGGGGCGGCGGGCGGTGAGGGCCTCGTAGGCCACGACCCCGAGGGCGAACACGTCGCTGCGCGGCGAGGGGGCGCCGTCCAACACCTCGGGCGCGATGTAGCCGGGGGTGCCGAACGAAGGGTCGCCGGCCACATCGGCCACCACCGGACGACCATCGGGCCACAGCAGGACGTTCTCGGGCTTCAGGTCGCCGTGCACCACGCCCGCCTCCGACAGCCGGTCCAGGGCGCCCGCCACGGGGGTGAGCAACGCCACCACCTCCCCCGCCGTGAGCGTGCCGCGCTCGTCGAGCAGCGTGCGGAGGGTCCCACCGGACACGTAGGGCAGCACCGCCACCACGCCCGGCTCCGAGCCCGGGGCGGGGTCGTCCCACGACGAGAGCACCGGCAGCAGGCCCTCGTGGTCGATGCCGTCGAGCCGACGGGCGGCAGCCCGCACGGCCCGGGCCCTGGGCCCGCCCCGCACCGCCTTCACCACCACCGGCGGGCGGTCGCCCACGCACGGATCCGGCGCCCCCTGGGGATCGGTCACCAACCACACCGTGGTGTCGGGTCCGGAACCGATCAGGACGTCGCGTTCCTCGTCGACCCACGGTGAAACCATCGCAGCGCCGTACCCGGTGTCGCGCCGTGCGAAACCGCCCCGCGACGGGCCGATCTTCCCGGCGCGGGGTGGTCCACCGGTGCGTACGCTTGGCCCATGCCCTGGCCGGTCGGCGTGGCGCGAAGCGAGGAGCGAGCGGCCCCATCGGTTCGGCGCGAACTGGCCTTCACGGTGGCCGCGGTGGTCGCCTACCTCGGCGCCGCCTACTGGGCCCGGTTCGTGAGCATCCCCGGCCCGGTGCTGGTGTGGTTCCCGCCCGCCGGCCTGGCCGTCGGCGTCTTGTACCTGCGCCCGCGGCTGTTCCCGCTGCTGGTGGCGGCCGAGGTGGTGAGCACCGCGGTCGTGATGGACCTGGCCGACGAGTTCGGGCCCGTCGGCCTGGTGGTGAACGCCCTGGTGATCGTGGGCGCGTACCACCTGGCCGGGGAGACCCTCCGCCGCCTGCGCTTCGACCCGCGCATGCGCAGCTCCGACGACCTGCTGGTGCTCGCCTTCTCCTGCCTGGTCGTGGGCGCCGGTGTGGCGGCCGTCGCCGGCGTGCTCGTCCAGACCGCGGTCGACCTGGTGCAGCCCGACGACATCGCCCGGTCCATGGGCCTGTTCTGGGTGGGCGACGTGATCGCCTGCGCCAGCCTCACCCCGGCGGTCGTGATGGTGGGCGACGCCTTCCTGCGCGGCCGACCGCCGCCCCTCGCCGACGACGAGTGGAAGGTCAACCACTGGCTGCTGGTGGTGGAGTACGTGATCCCGTCGGTGGCGGCGGTGTTCCTCATGGCGATCGGCGACGAACCCATGCGGTTCGTCTACCTCGCCTTCGTGCCGGTGGTGGGGCTGGCCGTGCGCCACGGGGTGGCGGCCGCGGCGCTGTCGAGCGCCGCGTTGGGTGCCGTGCTCAGCGCCGGCGCCCACGAGCTGGTCACCGACCCCCTCGCCCGTTCCGACATCCAACTGCTGATGGTCGTGCTCACCCTCACCGGGATCATGGTGGGGGCGGTGGTGAGCGCCCGGCGGGACGTGCTCGTGGCCACCCAGCAGATCAGCGACATCGTGGAGGCCACCCCGGACCTGGTGGCCACCGCCTACGCCGACGGACGGATCCGGTACCTCAACCCGGTGGGCCGTGCGCTCCTCGGCACCGACACCTCCGACCCCGACGTGCGGGCCTTCGACTTCATGCCCGACGACCTGGCCGCCGACCTCATGCGAGAGGGGATGCGATCCGCCGAGCGGTTCGGCACGTGGAGCGGCGAGAACCGGCTCCGTCGGATCGACGGCCGGGTCATCCCGGTGTCGCAGGTGCTGGTGGCCCACCGACCGCCCGATGGTGGGCCGGTCACCTTCAGCACCGTGTGCCGAGACATGACCGACCAGCGCCTGCTCGAGGACCAGCTCCGCCGGGCCGCGCTCTACGACGAGGTAACCGGCCTGCCCAACCGGGCCCTGCTGGAGGACCAGCTCATCCGCCTGGTGGGCACCGCCGAGCCCGCTCGACGCACGGCGGTGATGTTCGCCGACGTCGACCACCTCCAGCGGGTGAACGAGACGTTCGGGTTCAAGGTGGGAGACGACGTGGTCAACACCGTGTCGGACCGGCTGGCCGAGCTGATCCGGGGCGCCGATCTGTTGGCCCGGTACGGCGGGGCCCAGTTCGCGGTGGTGCTACCCGACGTGTCCGACGAGTTCGAGCCGATCCTGTTCGCCAACCGCATGCTGGCCTGCTTCGCCGACCCGATGGACATCGACGGCCGGCGGGTGCGGGTCACCGGCAGCGTCGGCATCGCCATCACCAACGGCGGGGCCGACGTGCGGGAGGCCCTCCGCAGCGCCGAGATCGCCCTCCACCGGGCGAAGGAGGCCGGCGGGGGCCGGTTCGCCCTGTTCGACCAGGATCTGGAGTCCCGGGCCCAGCAGCGGATGGTGCTGGAAGCCGACCTGCGCGAGGCGCTGGAGACCCGCTCGTGGTGGCTGGCCTACCAGCCCATCGTCGACACCGAGAGCCGAGAGGTCACCGGCGCCGAGGCGCTCCTGCGCTTCACCCACCCGCTGCGGGGGCCGGTGTCGCCCTACGAACTGATCCGCCTGGCCGAGCACTCGGGGGCGATCCTCGAGCTGGGCCGTGAGATCCTCACCCGGGCCTGCACCGAAGCCGTGGAGTGGCACCGCCACGGCCACCCCATCAGCATCTCGGTGAACGTGAGCGCCCTCCAGTTGCGCGACCCCGGATTCGTGGCCGACGTGGTCGCGGCCGTGGAGCGGACGGGGATCGCCGCGGACCGTCTGGTCATCGAGCTCACCGAGACCACGCTGGCCACCGACGAGCACGGCGAGATCGAGAACCTCCAGGCGCTCCGGGCGCTCGGCTGCCAGATCGCGCTCGACGACTTCGGCACCGGCTTCTCGTCGCTGTCGGGCCTGCGAGACCTCCCGATCGACGTGGTGAAGCTCGACCGGTCGTTCATCACCAACCTCACCACCTCAGCCGAGGCCACCGCCCTCGTCGACGCGGTGGTGCACATCGCCCAGGCCCTGGAGCTCACGGTGGTGGCCGAGGGCGTGGAGACCGTGGAGCAGTACGAGGCGCTCGCCGCCCTGCACTGCCACCGCATCCAGGGCTACGCCGTGAGCCACCCGATCACCCCGGACGAGCTGGGCGTCCTGCTCGGCAACGGCCACCAGATCCCCGCCCGACCCACCTGACGGACGCATCGATCCTTCGGGGTGGTGGGGCCCGCCCGGCCGGTCAGGGGGCTCGCAGGACCTGCTCGAGCCCGGCCGCCACCGAACGCATGACCTCCTGTGCCGAGGTCTGGGTGGACGCCGAGGCCCGCTCGGCGACCGACACCTGCAACCCGTGGGCCTGCAGCGACCGGTAGCCGGCCTGGTCGCCGCTCACCAGGTGCCCCACGTACCACCCGGCCCGGCCCGGATACACCCACTCCGGGGGCAGGACGAAGCCGGCGCCGTAGCCGGGGTCGGTCCACTCCGGTTCGGTGGGATCGATCGCCAGCGACCACGCCTTGAACTGGAGCGTGGGCCCCACGACGCGGGCACACAGGCGCCACGGCAGCGGGGGCGTCTGGTACACGGTGGGGCCGAACGAGTGAGTGAGCACGATCTGACCGATGAGGTCGCCGCGCGCACCCGACCACAGGTGCACGTTCCAGCCGTTGCGGGCGCCCCACATGATGTTGTTGGTGACGGTGATGGCCTGGGCGCCGCCGGGGGCCGACCGGACGCGGAGGGCCACCCCGGCCTGGGCGATCGGCCCGCTGAACTCGGTCCACGTGGCGCACGACTCGGCGTCGACCGAGAGGGTGCCTTCGTCGAACCAGCCCACCGAGCGCAGGTTCACCCCCTGGTTGGTGGCGGGGGCGGAGACCACCAGGTCGGCGGTGACCCCGGCTCCGGCGTCGGTGGCGGCAGCGTCGCCCGGTGCCGGACTCCCCTCGGCGACCGGGGGCGTGCGCAGCGTGTACCGGTACCGGTCGAGCCCGTCGGGGGTGAGGTCGGTGGTGACCAGTCGGGGTGCGGCGGAACGGGACGCGGCGGAACGAGCCGGGCCGGCGGCGGGGGCGGCAGCCGCCTCGGCCACGCCCGGCGAGCCCGGGGCCGACCCGGCGGCCCCGGGCGCGCCCGCGGCCCACGTGATGGCGACCCCGGCGCCGATCACGACGCCGATGGACGCCACCGTGACGCTCAGTGCGCGACGGGCCGACCACAACATGGCGTAGACGGTACCGCCCCCCGGCTTCCGGTTCCCCGTCGGTGCATCCCGACCGATTCGACCCTACGGGCGTGCCAGGAGGCCGCGGGCCCAGTCGATGCTGGCCGCGTCGGACGCGAAGAAGTGCTGGGCACCGGCGTGCAGGTCCCGGAAGCACCGCTGGAGCGGACCGTCGCGCAGGGCGCTGGTGCCGGCGAGCAGGTAGGCCTCGCGGGCGATGTCGGCGCCCTCGCGGTTGACGTGCACGCAGGCCTGGCGCAGGCGGTCGGCGGAGAGGGCCTCGGGCGGCCCACCCCGCTCGGCCGCCTCGGCCTCGACCGCGGCGCAGACCTCGTGCACCCAGGCCCGACCCGCCGCCCAGCGGGATTCGAGTCGGGCGTAGCTGATCAGCACGTGCTCGGACTCGGCCAGCGGGGCTGGTGCCCCCATGCGCACCCGCCCGGTGGAGGCGGCCAGCTCGTCGAGGGCGCGCCTCGTCACGCCGAGGGCCCAGGCCGCGTGCCCGGCGGCGGTGAGGGGCAGCACCCCCAGGTGGTGCATGGCGGATCCGCGATGCACCACGGGGGCGAAGAAGTCGAAGGAGCACACGTCGGGCACCCGCACGCCGTGGACCCGGTAGTCGATGGACATGGTTCCCCGGAGACCCAGCACGTCCCAGTTGCCCCGGGGTTCGATCTCCGACACCGGGAAGCAGCCGAACCGGAAGGACGGGTCGCCGCCCCCCGCTGGGGTGGCCAGGAACCCGCAGCCGGCCAGGTCGGCCAGGGTGATCCCCGATCCGAACTGGTAGTCGCCGTCCACCACCCAGTCGTCGCCGTCGCGCTCAGCGGTGCCGTTCGGGGCGAACTGCCCGGCCATCACCGGCAGCCCACCCTGGAACACCCGGTCGATCCCCTCGTCGGGCAGGTAGGCACCGAAGTAGGCGAGGGCCACGTCGGAGGCGAAGGCGCACCAGCCGATCGACCCGTCGGCCCGGGCCAGCTCGGCCCACACGTCGACCACCTCCACCAGCGGCAGGTCGAGCCCGCCGACCTGGGCCGGAACCGAGACGCCGTACACGCCGGCCTCGACGATGGCCTCCAGGGCGCTCCGGTCGAACGACGCGCCCGGGTCAGCGGCCGCACCCGCGGCATCGAGCGTGGCGAAGAGCGAGGCGGCGGTCTCGACGGCGGTCATGCGGTCTCCCTGGTGCGGTCGTTGACCGAGTTGCTAGCAGCAGTGCGACCGACCGACCGACCGGGCGACCGGATTCGGCCTCGCTACTCGCTACTCGTACATCTGGAACCGGGGCGGCCGGCCGGCGAGGCGGTCGTCGTTCTCGATGCCGACCTGGCGCTCCCACATGTCGCCCGCGTGGGTCGTGCAGTAGAAGCGACCGCCGAAGGCCTGGTCGAGGGCGTGGCGGGCACCGATCAGCGGATCGAGCGCCCCGGGCAGCAGGTCACGCATCCCGGCGAGCGCGAGCCCCGCGCCGTCGGTCTCGGTGGCGTCGGCGAGGTGGGCGGGACGGTTGCGGTGGCCCTCGCCGATGCGGGTGGCCACCATCCCCGGGCAGATCGCGGAGACGGCCACGTGGTCGGCGCCGACGAACCCGAGGTCGTGGTGCAGGCTCTCGGCCAGGCCCAGCGCGGCGAACTTGGAGGTGACGTAGGCGGCCGAAACCGGCGCGGCCACGATCCCCGCCATCGACGCGGTCACCAGT
>DAIMFV010000054.1:0-9141 GCA_036724365.1 Acidimicrobiales bacterium
TCGCTCGTTCTTCGCCCCCGGCGAGGACAACATGATCTCGCTCGACGACCCCCGCCACGCCGAGCAGCGCCAGCTGATCTCCCGCCGGTTCACCCCGCGGGCGGTCCGGGGCCTGGAGCCCTACCTCACCGACCTCATGGACGAGCTGATCGCCGGGTTCATCGCCAACGGATCGCTGGAGGTGGTGTCGGAGCTGGCCGCTCCGTTGCCCGCCCGCCTCACCGCGCACCTGCTGGGCTTCCCCGAGGACCGCTGGCACGACATCCAGGTCTGGTCCGAGAAGCTGATGCGCTACGACCAGGCCATGACCGACCCCGACGCCATGCTCGGGTTCATCGAGGCGATCTCGGAGTTCGCGCCGCTGCTGGCCACCGTGGTCGAGGACCGCCAGGGCTGTCCGGCCGACGACCTCATCTCGGTGTGGGCCAACGCCGAGGTGGGCGGCTGCCCCATGACCACCGAGACGCTGGTGAACGAGACCGGCCTGGTCATCTCCGGCGGCGCCGAGACCACCCGCACCGTGATCTCCCGGGGTCTCGCCACCCTGGCCGAGCACCCCGACCAGTGGGAGGCCATGGCCGCCGATCCCACCCTGGTGCCCGGCGCGGTGGAGGAACTGATCCGCTGGGTCACCCCGCTCAACAACTTCTTCCGCACCGCGGTCACCGACACCGAGGTGGCCGGACACCACCTGGCCGCCGGCGATCGCGTGATGCTGGTGTACCCGTCGGCCAACCGCGACGAGCGCACCTTCACCGACCCCGACCGCTTCGACATAACCCGCAGCCCCAACCCGCACGTGGCCTTCGGGTTCGGCACCCACTTCTGCCTCGGCGCCTCGCTGGCCCGCCAGGAGCTGGCGATGCTCTTCACCAAGCTCACCAGCCAGCTCACCGATCTCGCCGTGGTCGAGCCGCCCGACATCGAGCCCAACGTCTTCGTGGGCGCCGTTCGCTCGCTCACCATGTCGTTCACCCGCCGCTGACCGCCGCCCCCGACCCACAGTCCGATCGCCCGACCGACCCACCCACCCCGACGGAGACGCCCCCGATGATCGACCTCAGCCGCGACGGCGACGTGTTCGTGCTCCGCATGGACCACGACGAGAACCGCTTCTCCCCCGAGATGCTCGACGCCCTGCAGGCCGCCCTCACCACGGTGGCCGACGCCGAGGGGCCCCGGGCGCTGGTCACCACCGGCACCGGCAAGTTCTTCACCAACGGGCTCGACCTGGACTGGCTCGGGGCGAACCAGGAGCGCCTCGGGTGGTACCTGGACCAGGTGAGCGCCCTGTTCGCCAGCGTGCTGTCGCTGCCGTGCCCCACCGCGGCGGCGGTCAACGGCCACGCCTTCGGCGCCGGGGCCATGCTGGCGCTGGCCCACGACCACCGCATCATGCGCACCGACCGCGGCTTCTGGTCCCTGCCCGAGGTGGCCCTGAACATGCCCTTCCCGCCGGCCATGCAGGCGCTGGTGGTCGCCCGGCTGCCCACGCTCACCGCCCACGAGGCCATGGTCACCGCCCACCGCTACGGGGCGAACGAGGCCCTGGCCAAGGGCATCGTGGAGGCCACCGCCCCCGAGGACGCGGTGCTGGCCGCCGCCATCGATCGCGTGCGTCCCCTCGCCGCCCACGCCGGTCCCAACCTGGCCGGCGTCCGCACCCACCTCCACGCCGGCGTGCTCGAGGCCCTCACCCGCCCCAGCTGACCGACTACACCCCGACCCGCCTCAGCTCAGGTCAGGTGAGCTCGGTGCGGGCCTGGTGGCGGGTGACGCCGTCGAGGACGGCGGCCTCGGCGACCGCGGTGGCCACCAGCTCGCCGACCCGGTGGTCGAACACCGAGGGGATGATGAACCCAGGTGACAGCTCCTCGGGAGACACCGCGCTGGCGATGGCCTCGGCGGCGGCGGTCTTCATGTGCTCGGTGATCCTGGTGGCCCCGGCGTCGAGCGCGCCCCGGAAGATGCCGGGGAAGGCCAACACGTTGTTGATCTGGTTCGGGTAGTCGCTGCGCCCGGTGGCCATGACCGCGACCAGGCCGGCGGCGGCCTCGGGGCGGATCTCGGGGTTGGGGTTGGACATGGCGAACACGATCGGGTCGGTGGCCATCTTGCGGAGGTCGTCGGCGGTGATGAGGTCTGGCGCACTCACGCCGATGAAGACGTCGGCACCGGGCAGGACCTCCGAGAGGGTGCCACTGATCTGCTCGGGGTTGGTGATCTCCGAGAAGCGGCGCTTCACCTCGTTGAGGTCGGTGCGGCCCCGGTGGATGGCCCCCTGGCGGTCGGTGGCCACGATGTTGTGGACGCCGGCGTTCATCAGGATCTTGGCGATGGCCACACCGGCGGCGCCGGCCCCGGCGATCACCACCCGGACGTCTCCCATGTGCTTGCCCACGATCTTGAGGGCGTTCTCCAGGGCGGCCAGGGTGACCACGGCGGTGCCGTGCTGGTCGTCGTGGAACACGGGGATGTCGAGCAGGGCGTCGAGGCGCTCCTCGATCTCGAAGCACGACGGCGCCGCGATGTCCTCGAGGTTGATGCCGCCGAACACCGGGGCGATGCGGACCACGGTGTCGACGATGGCGTCGACCCGGTCCTGCAGGGGCATGTCGGCCGGCCCGACGTCGAGGCAGATGGGGAAGCCGTCGACCCCGGCGAAGTTCTTGAACAGCAGGGCCTTGCCCTCCATCACCGGCAGGGCGGCCTCGGGGCCGATGTCTCCCAGCCCGAGCACGGCGGTGCCGTCGGTGACGATGGCCACCATGTTCTTCTTGATGGTGAGCTCGTGGACCCGCTCGGGCCGCAGCTCGCTCTCGGTGCAGCCCCGGGCCACACCGGGCGTGTAGGCCATGGAGAGGTCGTCGCGGTCGGCCACGGGCATCCGGGCCAGGACCTCGATCTTGCCGCCCTGGTGCATGTCGAAGACACGGTCCGACACGGTGAGGACCTCGACGCCGTCGAGGTTGCGCAAGGCGTTGCAGACCACCTCGATGTGCTCCTCGGAGGAGCAGTTCACGATGAGGTCCTCGTCGAGGTAGGTGTCTCGCGCGTCGAAGCCCTCCAGAGCCACGATGTTGCCGCCTACCTCGCCGATGGCCGCCGCGAGCCGTCCGAGCGTGCCCGGGATGTTGTCGAGCCGGACCCTGATGGTCACGGAGAAGGCGGCGGTGGGCGAGACCATGGGTCGACGCTAGCCGCGGGTGGAAAATCACCCCAACCGCGACGCCCCCACCCCACCGATCTGGCGTACCTCACGCGCGCCCCTCGGACCTCAGCTACGCCAGAACGCGAGGGGTGCGGCCCAGCCGCAAACCCCAACGATCTGGCGTACCTCGCGCCCACCCCCCGGACCTGATGTACGCCAGAACGCGAGGGGGGTGCGGTGGGGTCAGCGGGGGGCGGCGGCGTCCAGGTCGGGGCGGGCCACGACCGAGCGGAGGGCGAGGCCCTCGGCGGCGAGGGCCTCGGTGCCGCCCTCGCTGCGGTCGATCACGCAGACGACGTCGGTGACCGTGGCCCCGATCCCGCGGAGGTCGGCGGTGGACAGCACGACCTGGCCACCGGAGGTGACGACGTCCTCCACCACCAGCACGCGGCGGCCCTCCACCGCGGTGCCCTCGGCGAAGCGGGCGGTGCCGTACTCCTTGGCCGTCTTGCGCACGAAGGCGGCCGGCAGGCCGGTGACCCGGGCCAGGGCGGTGACCACCGGGATGCCGCCCAGCTCGAGCCCGGCCAGCACCTCGGTGCCCTCGGGCACCAGGGTGGCCATGGCCTCGGCGATGTCGGCCAACAGCACCGGATCGGCCTCGAACTGGTACTTGTCGAAGTACTCGGTGGACACCCGCCCGGACCGCAGGGTGAACGTGCCCGTGAGGTGGGCCACCTCGTAGATGCGTCGGGCCAGGTCGGCCCGCAGGACGGCGTCGTCGATCGGCATGGCCCGGGACGGTAGCGCCCAGAGGTCGGACCCGGAGCCGGGCCCGTCGACTCGACGGGTCGACGGGTCGACGGGTCGACGGGTCGGCCGGTCGACGGGTCAGCGGATCAGCGGATCAGCGGATCAGCGGATCAGCGACCCGGCAGCCGCTCCCGGTTTGGGGTCACTGCAGGTGGGCGGTGTCGTTGAAGCCGCGCAGCACCCACCGGCCGGCCACCGACACGAGCGTGGAGATGCTGCCGTTGTCGGCCCCCACGAACGCGAAGCGCCGGGGGCTCTCCACCGCCTGGCGGAGGGCCTCGCCGATCACGCCACCGTGCGAGAACACCACGATCCGCTGGTCGGGGTGGGCGGCCACCAGCCGGCCCAGGGCGCCGGTGACCCGGGCGGTGAAGGCCTCCATCGGCTCGGCGCCGGGGATGACGTCCCATCGCTCCTCCTGCACCATCTGGACCACCAGCGGGTGGCCCTCGGCGATGCGCTGCCGGTAGAGGCCGCCGTCCCACTCCCCCAGGCTCACCTCCCGGATGTCGGGCTCCACCGTGGCCTCCATGCCGATGCGGGCCAGCAGCGGCGCCGCCGTCTGCACGGTGCGGCGGAGGGTGGACACGTAGACCGCGTCGATGCGGCTGCCGGCGAGGCGTTCGCCCACCCGCTCGGCCTGTTCGTGACCCTGCGGGGCCAGGGCCGGGTCACCGTGGCCGTCGACCATGGGGAACGGCTGGCCGGGGACAGCGGGCTCGGACTCGCCGTGGCGGACCAGCACGATCTCGGTGGCGCCCGTGGGGCGCTGGAAGCTGACCTGGCGGTACCCGCCGGTGGCCTCGTCGATCCGGGGGCCCGCCACCTCGGCCGGGTCGACGGACAAGGGCAGTTCGCCCGGTTCGGGCACGGGTTCACCGGTGTCGCTCATCGGCGGCGACGGTAGCCCGCACCGAGCCGCGAGCCACCCGTCGAGCCACCCTCTGCGCCAACCCGACCACCCTCCGGCGCGGTCTGCCGCGGGAGTTCGGGGCCGGCCCGGTTCGGTGGCACACTCGTGGCCATGACCACCACGGCGGTTGCGAACCAGAAGGGCGGCGTGGCCAAGACCACCAGCGTCCACGCCCTGGGCGTCGCCATGGCCGAACGGGGCGCCAAGGTGCTCCTCGTCGACCTCGACCCCCAGGCGTCGCTCTCGTGGGCCTGCGGGGTGGACCCCGACTCCCTCGAGCTCTCCATCCACGACGTGCTGCTCAACCGGGCCAAGGTGCCCGACGTGCTCATCACCCTCGAACCGCCGGCCCCGGCCACACCCGGCGGACCCGGCGGTGTGCTGCACCTGCTGCCCAGCACCATCGACCTCGCCGGCGCCGAGCTGCACCTGCTCACCAAGACCGGCCGCGAGTTCGTCCTGCGCAAGGCCCTCGCCAAGGTGGCCGACCACTACGACCGGGTGCTCATCGACTGCCCGCCGTCGCTCGGCATCCTCACCATCAACGGACTCACGGCGGCAGACGACGTGTTGATCCCCCTCCAGTGCGAGTCGCTGAGCCAGCGCGGCGTCGGACAACTCCTCGAGACCATCGACGACGTGCGCGACTACACCAACCCCGACCTGGCCGTGCGGGGCGCCATCGCCACCCTGTTCGACGGCCGCACCCGCCTCGCCCACGACGTGGTCGCCCAGGTCCGCGAGCAGTACGACATCACCGTGTTCGAGCCCTTCGTGCCCAAGTCGGTGAAGGTGGCCGAAGCCCCCGCCCACGGTCGCTCGGTGCTCACCCACGCCCCGCGGTCCAAGAGCGCCCAGGCCTACCGCGACCTGGCCGCCCAGCTCCTCGCCCCACCCCGCAAGGGACGTCGATCGTGACCACCCCCGACCCCCACGAGCCCCACGAGCCCTCGCCGCCGGCTCGCCGCCGGTCGCTCGACCCCCAGGGCCGACGGGCCCTGTTCGAGACGCCCGTCAGCGCGGCACGGGACACCATCCGATCCGGCCCGGCAGCCGAGGGCAAGGACGCGCTCTACTCCACGGGGCCCCGCCAGACCGGCACGGTGGTGGTCACCTGCTCGACGTGCCACGCCCGCACCCGCGTGAACCTCACCGACCTCGGGCTGCGCTGGCTCACCGGCACGCTGTGGATCCCCGGTCGACGCAACGGCCACTGGATGAAGTGCCCGAGCTGCCACCGTCGCACCTGGTGCAGCATCGCCTGGCAGAGCTGACCCGGCGGTGCGCTGGCCCCACGCACCATGCTCACTGTCAGCCGTCGGCCGCCCCCAGGCTGATCGGGTACACCCAGACCTCGCGCAGCTCGACCGGGTCCGACCCGGGCGCGAACGTGACCTCCACCGAGTCCACCCGGCGATCACCCAGGTACACGGTCAGTGTGGTCCCCGACCGCAGGTAGCCACCGCCTGAGATCACCTCCCGTCCGGCAGGCGTGCGCACGACGACGGTGCTCACCCCGGGGAGTGGGGCACCCGCCACCACCGTGAGCGACCGGGCCGGAAGGGCCGGGGCCGGGACCACGCCCAGGACGGCTCCCGCCGGAAGCGAGACCGAGCTCACCCGCCGATCGGTGAGCCGGGTGAGGTCGAGCCGACGCCCGGCCGCCGACACCTCGGCCACGAGCGCCACCTCCGGTGGGGCCGCCAGCACGCGGAGGTACTCGCCCTGGCGCTGTGGGAAGCGGGCCTCGGACCACACCGGGGCCACCGTGGAGAAGTCGAACGAGGGTGCACCGGAGACCGAGGAGTCGAAGAGCAGCGATCGGCCGCTGGAGAGACCGGTGGACGTGGTCTGGTCGCCGTCGTCGGGGTACCGGTCGCCAACGTGGGAGCCACGGAGCACCCCGAGCCAGTCGCGCGTGGCCGCCAGTCCGGTGCCCTCCGGGAACGTCCGCTCCACGTGCTCGCCCGCCGCCGCCCAGTTCTGGATCGGCACGTAGTAGATGGGCCGGAGCGGCCCGACCACCCGGAGCGAACCCACGGCTACCACCACGGCCGCCGTGGCCAACACCGAGACCCGACTCCACCGGGGCATCCTCGGACGAAGACCGTCGATCAGGTCGCCGGCCACCACCGCCGCGGTGAAGGCCACGGGAACCACCACGAAGGCCGTGGTCCGCACCACCGCGGTCTCCATCGCCACGTTCGCGGCGAAGAACGCCACCACGCTGCCGTTGACGACGAGGACGAGACGACGCGTCACCGGAGCCACCGGCGCCAGCACCGCCACGACCGCCACCACCAGGGGCACGCTGACCGCCACCGCCACGGGAAGTCGGTCCAGGCGCAACAGGCTGGAGCCCAGCAGGTAGGTGCGCAAGGTGTCGGCCACCGACCCGAGCCCGATGTAGGAGCGACCGTAGATCTCCTCGTACTGCGACGCCTCCTTCCACACCTGGCCGATGATCGGCAGGAAGACCACCGCCATGGCCACCGCCGTGACCACGCCGCCGATGAGCACCCTCACGCTGCGGGTGGCGACCAGGAGAGCCAGCCAGAGCGGGGCCCCGAACAGGACGAACGACGGCACCGTCCAGGTCCCGAGCACGGTGGCTGCGCCGAGCACGACGAGCGACCGGGTACCCCCCGACTCCAGGTGGCGCCAGGTGGCCACGCAGCACACCAGCGCCGCCAACCCGAGGAAGCCGTACCCGCGTGCCTGTAGGACCAGGTCGAGCCATCCCGGGTTGGCCGCGAACGCGGCGAAGAAGGCGGCGCCGACGAGGAACCAGCCTCTGCGCCACAGTTCGACGCAACCCACCCCCAACAGGGTGAACAGCGCGACGATCGACCACAGCCGCGCCCGGGCCGGATCGACCGAGTCGGCCCCGGGGGTCAGGGCGTTCACCAGGTTGAAGAACACGTGGTTGTTCGATTGGTACTCGGTGACCACCACCCACGCCCCCTGGCTGCTGGAGATGACCACGGAGAAGATCTCGTCGTTCCACAGGGACAGCCGCAGGGCCAGTCGCACGAATCGCAACAGGTACACCGATGTGGACGCCACCAGCACCACCGCCAGACCGACCTCCAGTCGGCGAGCCCTGATCAACTGGAAGGGCCCCGCGGCACCCTGGGCGGCGGTTCCCCCGCCATGGTCCCCCGTACCGTCCACGAACCCGAAGCTACCCGGGCCCGGCCGGCGGACGGAGACCGGCGCCTACCCGCCCGGGTAGGTCCAGACCTCACGGAGATCGGCGCCACCATCGCGGTCCCCGTCGGCGCCCAGCGCCTTGAACACCACCTCGAGGGCCTCGATCCGACGGTCCCCCACCTCGAGGGTCAACGACGGGCCGTACCAGGACACCTCGTCCCAGGGGATCGGTTCTGCTCGTCCCTCGACCACCACCGCTACCGAACGCACCGGCCGAAGGGCGGTGTCGGCCACCAACACCACGGACCGGGTGACCTGGCCGGGCGGAGGAACGATCCGCACCGTGGTGGCCGAGTGCGGAAGCGTGATGCCGGAGGACCGCCGGCGATCGGTCAACGGGCCCCCGTCGCCCCCCCGGCCGTCGACCAGCACCCCGGACAGGTGGGGGTCCTCGGGTGCCGCGGCCAGCACCCGCATGTACCTGCCGATGCGTTGGGGGAACCGGGCCTCGGACCACACCGGTGCCACCTGGCCGAAGTCGAACGATGGTTCGCCCGACTTGGCCAGGTCGATGAGCACCGTCCGGCCGGCGGCCACCTCCTCGGATCCGAGCGGATCGGCCCCGTCCTCGGGGTGGCTGCCGTCGAGGTACGCGGTCACCCGCAGCAGCGCGGCGGGGTCGCCCGTCGACGCCACCCGGGTACCGGACGGGAACGTGCGGTCCACGTAGCGGGCCACACCCTGCCAGTCCTGGAGCGGCAGGTAGAAGGCCCCCTCCGGCCTGCCGATGCCCTGGACGGTGAGCATGGCCACCACCGCCAGCGCCACCACCGACACCAGACCCGCGCCCACCGGTCCGCCCGGCAGCTCGTCACCGGCGGACGCCTGCTCCAGCACACCAGCCACCAGGACCACCAGGGCGAAGCCGACCGGCACCGTCACGAACGCCGTGGTGCGCAACACCGCGGTGCCGAGCCAGAGGTTGGCGGCGAAGAACACGGCGGAGGAGCCGACCAGCACCAACACGAGCGACCGCAACGTCGGAGCCAGGGGCAGCACCGCTGCTCCCAGCACCGCCAGGACCAGCACCGCCACGGTGAGCGCGGGCCCG
>DAIMFV010000054.1:9151-14251 GCA_036724365.1 Acidimicrobiales bacterium
GGGAAAGAGTGGGGCGGGGGACCGGCCCGCCACCAACCCGGGGCCCCACAGCGCGGGCGCAGGGGCGACCCCCGTGGCGCCGGTCGCCGTGCTGCCCAGCCCCGCCACGGTGAGCGCGGTCCCGAGCGCGTGCCCGCCGAACAGGCTCGGCCGCAGGAGGAAGATGCCGATCGTGTCGGCGACCTCACCCAGGCTGGTGTACGAGCGGCCCCACTGCTCCTCGTAGGTGGACATCTCCAAGCGCAGCTCGCTCAGGATCGGCAGGTACACGGCCACCACGCCCGCCGCGGTGACCACGCCGGCCACCAGGACGGCTCGCCGACGGACCACCACCAACAACAGCAGCCACAGCGGCGCGGCGAACAAGAGGTAGGACGGCACCGTCCACGCCCCCGCCACCGTCACCAGGCCGAGCCCGGCGAGCGAGCCGTGCCGGGGCACCTCCAGGTATCGCCAGAGCGTGGTGCACGACAGCAGGGCGGCCAACCCCAGGAAGCCGTAACCCCGGGCCTGCAGGGTGAGGTCGAGCCACTCGGGGCTGGTGGCGAACAGGCCGAACAGCACCGCACCGGCCAGGTACCAGCGCCGACGCCAGAACACCACCAGCACGATCACCTGCATGGCCAGCACCGCCACGATCGACCACCACCGGGCCCGGGCGGGGTCGGCCGACCCGGCGCCGGGGGTGAGTGCGTTCACCAGGTTGAAGAACACGTGGTTGTTGGCCGAGCCGTAGTGCGTGACGACGTGGATCGGACCGTGCCCGCTGTAGCGGACCACCGACCACACCTCGTCGTTCCAGAGCGAGACGTACCACGCAATGCGCACGAACCGCAGGAGGTGGACCGAGGTGGCCAGCACGACGACGACGGCGAGCGTGAGCTCCACCGCCTCGCGTCGCCCCCGCGCCGCGAACCGACCGGGCCGGGCGTCCGCGCCCGCGCCCGCGCCCGCGCCCGCGACCGGGCCCGCGACCGGGCCCAGGTCAGGGTGCTGGGTCATGCTGAGAGGGTCATGGCCGCCGCCACGCTCGGGGGTCAGAGGAAGCGTACGGCCCCGTCGCCCCGGGTCACGGTGCCGATCTGGGTGGCCCGGTGGCCGTTGGTGCGCAGGACGTCGATGGCGCGGTACGCCTCGTCGGCCGCCACCACCACCACCATGCCCACGCCGAGGTTGAACACCTTGCGCATCTCGGCCTGGTCGATCTCGCCGAGGCGGCGGATCTCCCCGAAGATGCGGGGTTCCTCCCAGGTGGACGGATCCACCTCCACGTCGACCCCCTTGGGGAGGACGCGGGTGAGGTTGCCGGCCAGCCCGCCGCCGGTCACGTGCACCACACCACGGACGTCGACCTGGCGCAGCAGGGCCAGCACCGCGGGCGCGTAGATCACCGACGGCACGAGCAACTCCTCGGCCAGGGTGTGGTGGGCACCCTCGAAGGCCGGGCCGCCGAGGGGCCGCTCGGCCACCTCGAGCAGCACGCGACGGGCCAACGAATAGCCGTTGGACCGCAGACCGGGCGAGGGCAGGCCGATCAGGACGTCGCCGGGGCCGATGTGGTCGCCGGTGATCAACTGGTCTCGTTCGGCCACCCCCACCGCGAAGCCGACCAGGTCGAACTCGCCCGGTTCCATGGCCCCCGGGTGTTCGGCCATCTCGCCGCCGATGAGGGCGCAGCCCGCCTGGCGGCAGCCCTCGGCCACACCCTCCACCAACTGCTCGATGTGGTCGGGGTCGAGCTTGCCCACGGCGATGTAGTCGAGGAAGAACAGCGGCTCGGCGCCCTGGCAGACCAGGTCGTCGACGCACATGGCCACCAGGTCGACACCGATGGTGTCGAACCGGCCGGCAGCCTGGGCCACCAGGGCCTTGGTGCCCACGCCGTCGGTGGACGACACCAGCACCGGGTGACGGAACCGGTGGTTGGCGAAGCTGAACAGCCCACCGAAGCCGCCGATGTCGCCGATCACCTCGGGCCGGAACGTGGAGCGCACCTTGTCCTTGATGCGCTGGACGGCCTCCTCGCCGGCCGCGATGTCGACTCCGGAGGACTCGTAGGTCTCACCCATGGCTGCGGTTTCCTCGGTTCCGTGAAGAGATCAGGCGCCGCGACGGGCGTCGTCGGCGGGCAGCAGGTCTGACGCGAAGAACCCGGTGGCCACCGGCGATCCGGCACCCACCGGAGCTTCCGGTGCTGGCTCCAGGACGCCCTTGGTGAGCGAGACCGGGACCGGGACCGGGTACTCGCCGGTGAAGCAGGCGTCGCAGAACCCGGCCCGGGACGTGCCGGTGGACGCCACCAGTCGGTCGAGGGTGATGAACGCCAGGGTGTCGACGTCGAGGTAGTCGCGGATCTCCTCGACCGTGAGGTTGGCGGCCAGCAGCTCGCTCCGGCGGCCGGTGTCGATGCCGTAGAAGCACGACCACTTCACCGGCGGTGAGGTGAGGCGCAGGTGCACCTCGGTCACGCCCGCCTCGCGCAGCATCCGCACGAGCTGCTTCTGGGTGGTGCCCCGGACGACGGAGTCATCGACCACCACCACCCGTTTGCCGGCCAGGTTCTCGCGCAGCGGGTTGAGCTTCATGCGGACCGCCTGGGCCCGCAGCTCCTGGGTGGGGGCGATGAACGTACGACCGATGTAGCGGTTCTTCACCAGCCCCTGGCCATAGGGGATGCCGCTGGCCCGGGCGTAGCCCTCGGCCGCCGGCAGGCCCGACTCGGGTACACCCATCACCATGTCGGCCTCGACCGGAGCCTGCTCGGCCAGCAGCTCACCCTGGCGGACCCGGGCGTGGTGGACGCTCTGGCCGTAGAGCCGCGTGTCGGGGCGGGCGAAGTAGACGAACTCGAAGATGCACAGCGACGGGTTCAGCCGCGACTCCGGGAACGGACGGCGCGACGTGACCCCGGACTCGTCGATGATCACCATCTCGCCCGGCTCCACCTCGCGCACGAAGTGGGCGCCGACCACGTCGAGCGCCGGCGATTCCGACGCCATCACCCAGCCGCCCTCGAGCCGGCCCAGGCACAGCGGCCGGAAGCCGTTGGGGTCGCGCACCCCGATCACCCGGTGCTCGTCCATGAAGATGAGCGAGAAGGCACCCTCCAGCCGCGGCAGCACCGCGGCCACGGCGGCGTCGAGCGAGGCCCCGCGGACCTCGACCGGCACCGGCGCGCCATCGCCCGCCGCGGGGTGCACGGCGACCGCCGCCATCCGCTCCAGCTCCGCCGCCACCAGTTCGGCCACCAGATCGCTGTCACTGGCCACCGTGCCGGGCAGCATGCCGGCCTCCTCGGCCAGCTCGGCGGTGTTCACCAGGTTGCCGTTGTGGCCGAGGGCGAACTGGGTGTCGCCCACCCCCCGGTACACAGGCTGGGCGTTGCGCCACGTGCTGGAGCCGGTGGTGGAGTAGCGGGTGTGGCCGATGGCGAGGTGTCCGGTGAGCGGGGCCAGGGTGCGCTCGTCGAACACGTGGGCCACCAGTCCCATGTCCTTCACCACCGTGACCTGGTCGCCATCGCTCACCGCCATGCCTGCGGATTCCTGGCCACGGTGCTGGAGGGCGTACAGACCCAGGTAGGTGAGGTGGGCCACGGACTGCCCCGGGGCGTAGACGCCGAAGACGCCACACGCCTCCTTCGGCGAGTCGTCGTCGGGGTCTCGACCGGGGACCTCGCCCAGGGGCTCGCGCACGTTGGCCATTGTCGCACGGAGCCCGTCGGATGCCACCAATCCCGCCTCGGGGGCGCGGCGCCTGCGTTCCCAGCCCAGCCGCCGAGGTGGGGACGATGGCGGAGAGCTGGCACCCTGGATGGGTCATGTCCGCCTCCCGTCCCGCCGCCACCACCCCCATCACCACCACGTCCTCCACCACGCCCACCACGACGACCGTCACCAGGGGTCCCTCCGTGGGACCGCTGCGCATCGGGTCGCACGAGGTCTGGCCACCGGTGGTGCTGGCCCCCATGGCCGGGGTGACCAACGCCCCGTTCCGCGACCTGTGCCGCGCCCACGGTGCCGGGCTCTACGTGAGCGAGATGATCTCGTCCCGCGGCCTGGTGGAGGGGCACGACAAGACCTACCGGTTGGCCCGCTTCGGACCCGACGAGACCCCACGCTCGATCCAGCTCTACGGCACCGACCCGTCGGTCATGGGCGAAGCCGTCCGGCGACTGGTCGGCGAGCTCGGCGCCGAGCACGTCGACCTCAACTTCGGCTGCCCGGTCCGCAAGGTCACCCGCCACGGCGGCGGATCGGCCCTGCCGTGGCGCCGGAAGCTCTTCCAGGCCGTGGTGGGTGAAGCCGTGCGGGGGGCGGGGCCGGTGCCGGTCACGGTGAAGCTGCGCATGGGCATCGACGACGAGCACCTCACCTACCTGGATGCCGGGACCATCGCCGAGGCCGAAGGGGTGGCGGCCGTGGCCCTCCACGCCCGCACCGCCGAGCAGGCGTACTCGGGGCGGGCCCGCTGGGACGCCATCGCCGCCCTCAAGGCGGCGGTCACCTCGGTGCCCGTGCTCGGCAACGGCGACATCTGGCTGGCCCGCGACGCGGTGCGCATGGTGGCCGAGACCGGCTGCGACGGCGTGGTGGTGGGACGCGGTTGCCTGGGTCGGCCGTGGCTGTTCGCCGACCTGGTCGCCGCCTTCGAGGGCCGGCCGGCCCACTCGGCCCCGCCGGTGGGCGAGGTCGTCGACGCCATGGCCGCCCACGCCCGCCGCCTCTGCGAGTGGCACGGCGAGGCCACCGGGATCCGAGACATCCGCAAGCACGTGGGCTGGTACCTGCAGGGCTACCCCGTCGGCCCCGTGGCGCGGCGCCGCCTCGTGGAGGCCGACACCCTCGATGCCTTCGTGACCCGACTCGGTGACCTCGATCGCTCCGTCACGCTGCCCGCCGCTGCGGTCGGGCTGCCCCGGGGCCACCAGCACGGCCCGAGGCCGGTGACCGTGCCCGAGGGCTTCTGGCTCGACCGCGACGACCCCACCCCGCTGGGCGTGGCCGCCGACGCCCTCACCTCGGGCGGCTGATGCCAGGCGAGGATCAGCAGCTACCGCTGGCGCGCAACCAGTGTTCGAGCTCGCCCGGCGGCAGCGGC
>DAIMFV010000054.1:14261-16893 GCA_036724365.1 Acidimicrobiales bacterium
GTGCGATCAGCCCGGCCAGCTGGCCGGGGGTCTCCACCCCCTCGGCGACCGAGGTGAACCCGAGATCACGGGCCAGCAGCAGCGAGGCCGACACGATGGCACGGTCCCGGCTGGTGCCGGCATCGAGGTCGGCCACGAAGGACCGGTCGATCTTCAGCTGGTGCGCCATCGGGAACCGTCGGAGGTAGTCCAGCGAGGCGTAGCCGGTGCCGAAATCGTCGATGGCCACCTGCACCCCGTGGGCACCGAGCCGGGTGAGGGCAGCCAGGGTGGCCTCGGTGTCGGCCACCAGCGCGCTCTCGGTGATCTCGATCACCAGGGAGTCGCCCGTGAGCCCCGCACGGGCCAGCGCCGAGCCGACCACGTCGACCAGGTCTGGTGCACCCAGCTGACGGGCCGACATGTTCACGTTCATGTGCATCCGGGGAGACAGGCCCTCGCCACGCCACGCATCGAGCTGACGGCACGCCTCACCCAGCACCCACTGGTCGACCTGGGTGATCAGGCCGGTCTCCTCGGCCACCGCCAGGAACGCGTCGGGCTGCACCATCCCGTGCCCGGGCCGGTTCCACCGGACGAGCGCCTCCACGGCCACCACCGAGCGGTCGGCGAGACGGACCACCGGTTGGTAGTGGACGGCGAGCTCGCCGTCGGCCAGGGCGCTGCGCAGCGCCCGCTCCAGCTCCAGCCGCTGCATCACCCGCTCGTGGAGCGCCACCTCGAACACGGCGTGGCCGGCCCGGCCCTGGTCCTTGGCCCGGTACATGGCCACGTCGGCATCACGGATCAGCGACTGGGGCTCCAGGTCGCCGTCGGTGGTGAGGGTGATGCCGATGCTGGCCGACACGTGGACCTCGGCGCCGTCGATGAGCACCGGCTCCTCCAACGCCCGGGCCAGGTCCTCGGCCAGCCGCACCGCGCCGGCTTCACCACCGACGTCCTCGCACACCACCACGAACTCGTCGCCCCCGAAGCGACCCACCATGGCATCAGACCTGATCGCCCGCCGGAAGCGGACGGCCACCCGCTCCAACAGTCGGTCACCCACGCTGTGGCCCAGGCTGTCGTTGATCACCTTGAAGTTGTCGAGGTCCACGAACAGCACCGCCACGTCGACACCGTGGCGGCGGGTCCGGGCCAGGGCGGCGTCGACCCGGTCCATGATCAGCAACCGGTTGGGCAGGCCGGTGAGCACGTCGTGCACCGCCTGGTGCTCCAGCCGGCCCTCGAAGCGCCGGCGCTCCACCGCGATCGAGGCCAGGTTGCGGGCCTGATCCAGGATGTCGATCTCCGCCGGCGTGGGGCCTCGGTCGTGGGAGCCGAGCACCGTGAGCATGCCCAGCTGCTCCGGGCCGCCCGACCCGACCATGGGGAAGCACCAGCACGAGCGGAACCCGGCGTCGACCAACGGTCGCAGCAGGTCCCAACGGGGATCGTGGGCGATGCCGGTGAAGATCGCCGGGCCGTCGCCGCGGATCGCCACCCCCAGCTCGCTGTCGACCGGGTGGCGGTTCAGGGCCTCGACCACCGCCGGCGGGAACGCAAAGCCCACGGGGTGCCGGATCACGCCGTCGGGATCCAGCGTGGCGACCGAGCTGACCGTGCCGCGGATGCGGCGTTCGACCATGCCCACGATGCGCTCCACCGTGAGGTCGAGCGAGAGGCCCCGAGCGATGCCCTCGAGCACGCTCGCCTGCTCGGCCGCGAGATCGGCCGCGGCGCGGCGCTCGGTGACGTCTCGCCCGTTGAGCACGATGCCGCCCACGTCGGGATCGTCGACCAGGTTGCTTCCCAGGATCTCGAGGTGCCGGTAGGACCCGTCGGCCGCCAGCACCCGCAGTTCGATGGGCACACCGTCGAGCACCCCGGGCTGGTCCACCGCCAGCTCCAGGTTCACCCGGGCAGCCCCCACGTCGTCGGGGTGGATCAGGTCGAACACGCAGATGCCCTGCATGTCGTGGGGGATGCCCAGGATCCGCTCGACCGACGGGCTGGCGTGGGTGACCATGCCGTGGCGATCCACCAGGACGACCAGATCGGACGCGAACTGCACGAGGGCCCGGTACTTCGCCTCGGCGCGCCGCCGGGCCTCGCCGGCCGCGATGCGCTCGGTCTCGTCGCGGGCCACGGTCACCAGGCCCGCCACCGACGGGTCGTCGATGCGGTTGGTGACCACCGACTCCAGCTGCCGGACGCCGCCGTCCTTGGTGCGCAGGTTCAACCCGAACGGCCCGTGGGTACCGGGTGCGGCGCAGACCGCCGCGAACACGTCGTCGAAGTCGTCGTGGCGCTCCAACACCATGAACTCGACGATCGGGCGACCGACCACCTCGTCGGGCGTCCACCCGAGCTGGGAGGTGATCGACGGGCTGCAGTAGGTGATGATCCCGTTCACGTCGATGACCGTGACCACCTCGGACACGTGCTCGATGAGCGGGTGACGGGGGTCGAGCGATGGAGCGGGCATCGGGCTTCGGTTCACCTCCCCCGACAGTGGCTGCGGCGCCATGGATCCCGGAACCCCCCTCGAACGTCGAGCCCATTCTGCCAGCCCGGGACGGCCCGTGGCCACGATCAGCTGCCGGGGGTGGCGGCGACCGGTTCGGCTCGGTTCAGGCCTGCGTGGTGCCCT
>DAIMFV010000055.1:0-7161 GCA_036724365.1 Acidimicrobiales bacterium
ACCCGCTTGAGGTAGCCGGTGGGGTTGAACGACAGCCCGTACTTCTCGAGGCTGGTGTCGGAGACGAAGTCGCCCCGGGACTCGGTGACGCCCTTGACGGCCTCGAACGGGCCGACGCCGAAGTTCTCCCAGACGGGGTGGCCGCCCACGATCGTGTCCTCCATGACCAGGTAGGACCCCTTGGGGACCAGGTCCTCGAGGTTGTGGTACTCGGCCGAGGTTCGGGCCGAGCTGGCCTTGGTGCCCAGGATCACCATGGCGTGCGGGTCGGTGCCGGTGATGGCGAAGATCTCATCGCGGGTGCGGTTGAGGTGGGCCTCGGCCTCCAGGTAGGTGATCCGCGGGTGCTGGGGCAGGTCGTCGGCGAGCTTGTGGTCGATCGACAAGATGCGTCCGTGGTCGAGCAGGTCGCAGATGCTCGCCAGGTACCAGTCGAGCCCCCCGTTGGCGGTGCCGGTGTGCACGATCCAGTCCGGCCGGACGGTGTAGAGGATCTCCTGGAAGATGATCAGGTCGCCCGGCAGCTTGGAGAGACGCCGGCCCATCCAGTGGGTCTGGCGCCACTTGAGGGTCTTCCAGTACGCCTCGGTGAACTCGGCCCAGAGATCCTGTGGCAGGGGGGCCGCCTTGTCGGGGACGCCACCGACCTGGTCCGGGGCGTGGAGGCTGAACAGGTTGGGCGACACCCGGCGGCGGGCCTTGGTCCGGGCCGCTTGGCGGGGCATGGACCCGACGTAGTGCACGGGTTTGGCGTTGCCCCGGAACGGCTTGCCCTGGACGTCCTGGTAGTGCTGCGAGTACTCGCCCAGGGTGGCGTGGCGGGTCTCGTCGCCGGCCAGGTTGGTGGTGGTGCCGCCGTGCACCTGGTGGAACGATCCCTCGCCCAGGATCGACACCACGGTGACGTCGGGGCTGGCCCCGATGCGCTCGTAGAGGTCGAGGTTGGCGTACCCGCCGCCCGGCATGGAGAACCGCTCGTCGAAGCCACCGGCCTGTTCGAGTTGCTGGCGCGGCACGAACAGGCAGTTGGACTCCCACATGCCGTCGAACCAGTCGCGTTGGCCGATGAAGTGCCCGATGTCGAAGAGCTTGTAGCCGTCGGCGGGCCAGTTGATGGCCTCGAAGAGCTTGTCCTCGTAGTCCTGGTCGTAGCCCTCGGCCACCACGTCGGCCTGCTGCCCTGGCCCGATGTACCACTGCTGGGTGGCCACCACCGCGGGTGCGTAGGTGGCGAGGCCGGACAGGCCGTGGCGCAGCACCCCGGGCGTGAGCACGTGGGCGCCGTCGATCATGAGCGCGAAGTTGATGCCCCGCCCCTCGGCGATGCCCCGGTTGAGTGCGGGGATGGGAGAGGGACGGGCTTCATCGCCCATGTCGACGAAGCGGAACTCCGGTCCGAAGCTCCGCACGTAGGCCTCGTCGAGCCGCTGCTCGGGAGCCGACCCGTTGTCGACCACCACCACGTCGTAGGTGATGTCGCCGAGGCCGCGCTGGTAGGCCCGCGACAACGAGTGCAGCGTGCGGGCCGCCTCGCGCTTCATGTTGTAGAAGACCACCACCACGGTGAGGTCGGTGGGGATCCAGCCCCGGGGTGGAGCGAGGATGGGGCCGGTCGGGCGATCGGCCACCTCGTTCGGGTCGGCCGGCTCGTCCGGCTCGTCCGGGGTCGGTGCCTCGGCCTTGGCGGTCTTGCGCCAGGCCACCGTGCCGTGGCCGATGGCTTCGATCGGCTCGGTGATCCCCCGCCGGGCGCGGACGGCCTCCACGGCCGCCCGTCGCTCCGCATCGGCGAACCCGTCGATCACGACGAAGCCGCCCAGCGACAGGCGGTCGTACAGCCGGTCGAGCACGTCGGCGGCGTCGAAGTGGGTCTCCACGCCCACGTGGAGCAGGGCCACGCGCTCGATGGGCGCGGCGTCGAGGGCGGAGAGGTCGTTGCCGGCCACGAAGCGCACCTGGTCGTCGAGCAGGCCGAAGCGGTGGAACCCCTCGCGGACGCTGTTGAGGTCGGCCTGGAGCTCCGGCAGGCCGGGGCCGCCCACCACCAGCCAGGCATTGGTGGGACGGTGGGTGGCCGCGACGCCCTCGTCGTCGCCGGTTGCGCCGTCTTCGTGGATCCCGGTCTCAGCGGTCTCGTCGGTCTCAGCGGTCTCGTCGGCTCCCAGGTCTTCGTCGGGAACCTCGGTCTCGACGGGCACGGGGTGGTCCTCCGGGCGGGCCCGGAAGCGGTCGACCACCCACACCCGGGGCACGGTGATCCCGTAGGCCTCCAGGAAGCCGCGGAACAAGATGGCGGCACCCCCTCGGCCCGTGCCCACGTCGACCAGGTCGCCAGCCACGTCTTCGGCGTGGACGGTGGCCAGCAACTCCTCGAGCCGGTCCAGCCGACCGCGACCCACGGTGGTGTAGGGGAACGCGCTGCCCACGGGTCCCTCGTCGTCGAAGGTGACACCGGCGATGCGCGCCGTGCGGAGCCGCTCGAGGTCCTCGGTGAGCTGCCGGGCCGGATCGCGGAGGGCTTCCGGACGGGGTGGGGCGCCTCGATCCAGGCACTCGAGCAGGTAGTTGATGCGTACTTCCTGCTCGAGGTAGTGCTCGTTGAGGAGCGCCCCCTTGAGCAGGCCGAGGTAGCGGTGGGCGGCCGCGGTGGTGCGCTCCTTGCTCGAGAAGAACACGGTGTGCTGCACCATCATCGAGTCGAGGCGGACGGCCTCGGCCATCTCCACCATCGCCGCCTGCCCCCCGGCGCCCTCCAACCAGTCGAGGTGATCCCGGAGGGCGGGTTGCTCGTCGAGTCGAGCCTCCTCGACCACGATGGCCAGCCCGAAGTAGGCGGGGAGGAACACCAGGCGCAGCGGACGGTCGTACTCGGCGATGAAGTCGTCTACCGCCGTCATGACCCCGTTGCGCGGGCCACCCTCGTGGGTGGCGTTGCAGTTGGTGGGATTGAGGCCACCCTGCTCCACCAGCTCGGAGCGGCCCGGCAGCATGCCCTGCTGGGCGTAGGGCTGGCGGAACTCCTCGGGGATCTGCTCGGGCACGTAGTAGAGGTCTCGTCGCCCGTAGGGCCAGCCCACGTCGTGGAGGATCAAGACGGGGAGGGGCCGGTCGTTCGAGCGCGCCGTCTCGCTCAGGGCCCGGAGCTCGTGGTACACGGTGTACCAGTTGTGGTCGCCGTCGATGAGGGCGGCGTCCATGGGGGGGAGGTCGGGCAACACCTCGAGGCTGAGGGCGCGGTGGAACAGGTAGCGCCCGGGAAAGCGCTCCTCGTGCTCGGAGGGGTCGAACACCGGGACGGGGTCGATCACGTGCAGTTCCGCGTCCGCCCCGAGCTCGTCGAGCATGAACGCGGTGGTCTCGCCTCGGAGTGCGCCGATCTCCACGATCCGGCGGGCGTCGGCAGCCTTCAGCACCGGCGCGACGGCAAAATCCCAGAACGGATACATCTGCTGGCACAACCCCTGGACGGCGGACGGAGCGCGGAACCTAGCAGCTGTTCCCCGAGAAACGCTCGGTGGCGGCGCGCCGGCGGAGGGCCACGACCGGACCGGGTCAGCGTCGGGCGATCACCAGGAACTGCTTGCCCATGATCCGCCACGCAGGCGGGAACCGGAGGTAGGCGCGGACCAGCACCGGCGACGTGGGGTTGCGGCCACTGAACGAGTAGGGAAGGAACTGGGGTTCGACCCGCTCGGGCGTGAACCCGGCGGCGTACAGGTGCTCGACGATGGCACGGTGGGTGAGGATCGTGGTGTGGTCGGCCATGTCGAAGTAGGCGTTCTTGCAGTACCGGAAGTTCGGCCCCATCACGGCGATGCGCCCGCCGGGCGCGGTGTGTTCGGCCATCGCCTCCAAGAAGCGCGCCACCTCGTCGGGTGAGGCGAGGTGCTCCAGGAAGTTGGACACGAAGATGCCGTCGAAGTGGGCGGGTGGCAGGTCGGCGTCGAACACGTTGCTCACCACGGCCTTGACCCCGGCGTCGTAGGTGCCCTGCTCGTAGGCGTGCTGGTCCACCGCCCAGCGCTCGGCGGCCGGCACGGCGTTGATGAACTCGCCGAGCCCGGCCGCCGGGTCGAGCACGCACGACGGCTTGCCGAGGGCGTCGTGGACGAAGACCGCGATCTCGTTCCACACCAGCTGCCGGTGCGCCTGGTCGGTGTCCCGGTGCCGAAACTGGTAGAGCCGTTCGTAGTTCACGGTCTGAACCTACAACGATGGTCCCGACGGACCGGCAGAGCGCGAGGCGACGGGTGCACCTCGGTCCCCGAGCTCGTCGAGCAGGTCGAGGACGCGGGTGAGTCTGGCTCCCCAGGTGTGGGGGAGCAGCCGGGCCCGGTCGACGGGCTGGTGCCCGAGGGCCAGGTGGTGCTCGATCGCCCGCACGAACCCGTCGACGCCCTCGGCCACGGTGATCAGCCCGTCGAGCTCGCCCAGGTTGGCGATCGGGGTGGACACGACCGGGACGCCGACGCCGGCGTACACGAAGGCCTTCAGTGGGTTCATGGCCTGGGTCATCTCGTTGTCGAGGTGCGGGATCAGGGCCACGTCGAACCCGGCGATCAGGTGCCGGGCCTCGCGGTGGGGTCGGACCCCGAGGAAGTGGACGTTGGGATGACGTCGGAGCCGGAGGATGGCGGGATCGAGGTGGGCCGAGCCGACGAACGCGAACTGCCAGTCGGGTCGGGTGGCGGCCAGGCCCTCCAACAGGTCGATGTCCAACCGAGACGAGAGGTTGCCCACGTAACCGATGAGCGGTCGTCCGATCTGGTGGAGCTCGACGGGAACGGGGCCGGCCGGCACGTCGAGCTCGACGCCGTTGGGCACCACGTGCACCTCGGGGGCGTAGGTCCGCATGCTCGCCGCCACCGGCTCGCAGTTGGCCAGCACCAGGTCGCTGCGGCTCAGCACGTCCTGGTAGTTCTGGTCGGCACGATCGTGCTCGGGGGTGCCGGGCGACCACCAGGTTCGGTTGTCGTCGACCACGTCGGTGAGCACCACGTCGGGTCGGAGCCGGTCGATGAGCTCGGGGAGGTCCGGGTTCGTGGGGTAGGACCACAGGACCCAGGGCCGCCGCCCGATGCCTTCGGCGGTGAGCGTGCGCAACACGTGGTCCACGTAGGTCCGGCGCGGACGAAGACCCAGCAGGCGGGTGCGTGACCCCCCGTAGAGGAAGGTGTGCGTGCGCAGCCCGGGCCGGTGGGACCGGCCGGCGACGCGGGCGAGGGTGGATCGGACCACCAACCGGCCCTGGTGGGTGGAGTCGGCGCCCTCCCGCCACAGCTTGCCGAGCTGCTCGGGGGTGATCGGGTTGTCGAAGTGCACCACGGTGCCCACCCGGGGGGAGGCCACCAGCTGGTCGACGAACATCTCCTGGCGACGCCCGTAGATGCCGGTGTCGTTCTGCTTCCAGAACATCACGACGTCGAAGGGGGCGCCCGGGGCGATCGGCCGGGTGTCGGCGCCGGGCCGCCTCCGGGGGTGCGACGACGGTGCATCGTCGCTGATCGGCAAGCCCGGACGGGCACCGAACAGCGCACGGGGAACCTCGATCACCTTCGCCAGCTGCGGGGACAGCGGCGGGGGGTTCTCCAGGAGCTGCTCGAACACGGGACGCATCTGGCGGCCGACCGCGTCGTAGCTCATGGTGTCGAGGAAGAGGCGCCGGCCCACCGCCGCCCGAGCCGAGGCGGCGGCCGGGTCGTCGAAGATGGCGGCGATGGCCGACGCCAGGTCGTCGCCCGGCTCGATCACCCCGACGGCGCCGGCTTGGATCACCGGGCCCAACGGGGGCGTGGGCCGGAGGAGCACGGGCACCCCCATCGCCAGGGCATCGGTGAGCTTGGCGGGGAGCTGGTAGGCCGAGACCGGGTGATCGGGGTTCTGGAGGATGCACGCCAGGTCGGCGGCGGCGACCACCTCCGGCAGCGACGAGAACGGCTGGTACGGAAGCGGCAGCAGCCAGCGGGCGAGGTGGCCGATCTGGGGGCGCAACTCGTCGAACTCGCGGGTTCCGAAGACGATCAGGCGATAGCGCGGGTCGTTGAGCGTCTCCAGTGCCTGGAGGATCTCGAGCACGCCCTTGTGGAGCCGCGGTGTGCCCCCGAAGAGCAGCACCCGTTGGTCTGCCGGGATGCCCAGCCGGTGTCGGGCCGCCTCCCGGTCGACCACCGCGGGATCGAAGACCCGTTCGTCGCGTGCGTGGGGGACCACGACGCCGCCGTACCGGCGTTGGAGCGCCACGTTCGACACGGTGAGCTGGTCGGCACCGCCGATGAGCGGGTCACAGGCCCTGGTCCAGTCCCGCTCGAACGGCAGGGCCAGGGCCGGATCGTTGCGACGTCGGGCCAGGGCATCGATGTCGAGGCCCTCGTCGATGTCGAAGAAGGCGAGCTCGTGGTCGTCGACGTCGAGCACCAGCGGTCGGTTGCGGTGCTCCTTGGCCAGCGCTCCCAGGAGCAGGGACGGCAGGCGGGGCTTGGACACCCAGATGGCGTCGGCGTCGATGGCGGTGGCCACGGTCTCGCACACCCGCAGGTGCTCGGGGAAGGGGCGCCCCGCGAACACGTTGATCGGCGTGGGGATGTCTCGGAGCGGCGCCCAGACCCTCGACCCGTAGCGCTCGAACTGCGCGCCCCACAGCTCCACGTCGAAGTCGCGGGCCAGCACCTCGGCCAGCACGTTGGCCCGTCCGAGCGGGTTGTGGCCCACGTCCCACGCCACCACCGCCACCCGGGGCCGACCGCTCGGGGCGATCGCGGGGCGGGTGCGGCGCACGAGCGCAGCCGCTCGGCTGGCGGCCTCGGCGGGCGACGCGGCCTGCGGCGTGTCGCCCAACGAGCCGCGGATGCGTCGTCGGCCCTGTTCCACGCCGGCGAGGGCCCGTGAGAACGGGGTGGGGTCGCTGCGGTGGAGGCCGGGGGTGAGCGTCCGGCGGAGCGCGGTGACGTAGGCGGCGGTGGTGGCGGTGCGACCGGCGGTCATGGGCCCGGTGGCCTGCTCGGGGGGGGCCAGGGTCTCCAGGGGCAGGGCCCCCAGCCGGGGCCGCGCGGTGAACTCCGAGAACCCGGCCCGCAGCCCGCCGGGGTGGGTGACGCGCTCCTCCGACAGCAGGCGCACCAACAGCGGGACATGTTCGGCGAACAGCGCCTTCAGCGCCGCGCC
>DAIMFV010000055.1:7171-16643 GCA_036724365.1 Acidimicrobiales bacterium
CGGTCTAGGCTCTCCAGGGCCAGGGCCCCCAGCCGGGCCCGCCGGTTCCGCTCGTGGGCGAGCGCGGCATCCAGGCCGGCCAGCCGGCGCAGTTCCACGTGGAGATCGTCGACCACCCCCAGGTCGCGCAGGGCGTCGGTGGCGCCGGCCGACAGCGCCGGGAGGTGGTCGGGCAGGGGCTGGGCATCGAGCAGCTCGGCCAGTCGCAGCTGGTCGGCGTTGAGGTGGTGGCCCCGGTCCGCCGGATCGCTGCGCTGGCGGTGGAGCGCGGGGGAGATGAAGTCGGTCACCACCTCTGGCGCGGGGGCGCGGAGCCCGGTGACGCCGAGGTCGGTGAGGTCGGCGAGGAGCCGATCGAGCGTTGCGACCGGATCGGCCATGACGTCTTCGTGACGCACGTGGACCCGGCGGTGGCGGGCCGAGGCTTCCAGGGCCCGGAGCGTGTACAGCTCCCACAGGGCCACCGAGCCGGCCATGGCCAGGTGGTTCCGTTGGTGGACCGATCGCGCCACCTCGATGGGGTCTCGCGACACGTGGACGCAGACCAGGTCGTCGAGCAGTGGCTCCAGGACCGGCAACAAGAGGCAGAGGCGCGGTTCCTTCACCACCCACGGTCGGTGTTCGTTCAGGTCGGTGAGGATGGTGGCGAAGGCGTCGAGCTGCGACGTCCGGACAGGGTCGGGGATGGCGGCCACGTCGAACCCGTCGAGCCGGTACCAGTCGAAGCCGGCACCCTGGAGGAGGCCATCGCAGACGTTGCGGACGTCGCGCCGTTCCCAGAACCCCTTCGGGTTCTCGTCGTTGGCCTCGGTGCTGCTGTCCGGTGGTCCGAAGTACGCGCCGGAGAGGTTGAGCAGGCGGGTCACACCGGACGTACCGGACCGGTGCATACCCAAGACGACGAGTTGCATGGGTGTCCCGCCGGGTGGGCTACTCGCCCGCGGTGGGCGGTGTGGCCGACTCGGGCGCGGTGAGATCGACGTCGTTGCCCTCGGGGATCACCCAGAAGTTGATCTTTCCGGACTCGATCGCCTTGAGCAGCACGTAGGCCCGGCTGTTCTGCTGGAGCGCCTCGTTGATGACCGCGATGGCGCGGGCCTCCTGCTCGCGCTGGCGTACCTCGTTCTCCCTGGTGGTGATGAGCACCTCGGACGTGCGGTTGGACTCGAAGGCGGCCGCGACCGATTCGGGGATGTCGATGCGCTTGATGATGAAGGTGGGGTCGCCGCACTCGCCGCCGGGGGCGAAGGTGGGGCCGCAGAAGAACCGCCGGCCCAGGGCGGCTTCGAGGCGTGCGCTGATGGTGGCCTGGATCTCCTGTTGGATCTGCACGAGCAGGTCGGCGTCGCCGTACAGGTCGGCCACGGTGTGGCGACGGGTCTCCTCCTGCAGCGCGGCCTCGATCTGCTGGCGGAGGGTGTCGGCGATCAGCGCGTCCCACCCGTCGTCGGTGTACGCCTGGTAGCGGAGGCCCAGCTGCTCGTGGAAGGCGCGCAACTCGTCGGTGTTGAGCTTGTAGTACACGGCCACCTGGTAGGACACGGTCACCCGGTCCGAGGTGGGGGCGACCACGGCGTCGGTGGTGGCCTCCTGGCCCTTGGTGCCGGGGGTGTCGGCGAGGATGTAGTTGAGCTGATCGGCCGGATACAGGTACAGCGAGTCGAAGAACCCGTTGAAGAACAACCCGCTTCCCGGGGCCACGATCTTCTGGAAGTGCACGCCTTCCACCGGCCCGCCGCCGTAGCTGATGCCCACCCGGTCCTTCGGTGTGCGCTGGAAGGCCGACCGCAGCAGCGGCACCCCGGCCAGGGAGGCCGCCAGGAGCACGACGATGGCCAGCCCCATGATCGGTCGGCCCCGTCGCTTGGCTCGCCGGTCTCGCGGGGGGGTCCCGTCGGACGACGAGCCCGCTCCGGTGGGCCGGCGGCCGGCGGCCTCGGCCTTGGACAGGGTGGCCGCGGTGCCGAGGATCGGTTCGTCGTCGTCATCGTCGTCGGGCGCGCTCGGGCGGTCCGGGGAGGCCCCGGGGCCCCCGAGGGGCTCCACCGGGTCGGGCTCACGACCCTTGCTGGGCCGCTGGTCGTCGTCGTCGTCGAAGGGGGTGAAGGGGATCGTCACGTCGTGTCCTTTGTGCTGCCTCAGAAGTCGAGTTCGCCGCCGAGCGACTGGATGCGGGCGAAGCGCATGTACGACGCCACCACGTCGTCGGGGTCGCCGTTCTCGACCACGTGGCCCTGGTGCATCCAGATCGCCGAGGTCGCCATGGATCGGAGCGCGGCGAGTCCGTGGCTGACGAGGACGATGGTGCGCCCGTTGCTGCAGATCTCCGCCATCTTCTTGGCCACCTTCTCCTGGAACTTGGAGTCGCCGCCCGCCAGGGCCTCGTCGATGAGCAGGATCTCGGGATCGAGGTGGGCCACCACCGCGAACCCGAGCCGGGCCCGCATGCCGGAGGAGTAGGTGCCCACCGGGAAGTCGACGTACTCGCCGAGCTGGGCGAAGTGGGCGATGTCGTCGGTGATGTCGTCGAGGAGATCTTCGCCGAGCCCGATGGCGAGGCCGCCGAGGCGGATGTTCTCCCGCCCCGTGAGGTTGGCGTTCATGCCCACGCCGATGCTGAGCAGCGAGGAGATGCGGCCTCGGACCACGATCCGGCCCTCCTCGGGCGGCAGGACCCCGGCGATGCAGCGCAGCAGGGTGGACTTGCCGGCGCCGTTGCGGCCGATCACCCCCAGCACGCTGCCGCGGGGCACCTCGAAGGACACGTCACGCAGCGCGGGCACGATCCGGTCGGAGTCCGGGCTCCGGCGGAGGAGGTCGTAGATCCCGCCCCAGGTGGAGCCGGCGTCCAGGTGGACGCGGTAGGACGTGGACAGGTTCTCCACCTGGATGGCGGGGAGGTCGGGGTGTCTGGTCATTGGAGCCGCAGTGCGAAGCCGCGTTCGCGGGAGACGAAGAACCGGAAGCCGATCACGGGGAGCACCAGCGCCCACACCATCGACTGGGCGACGTTGCCCGCGGTGGGGACCCCGCCGCCGAGGACGGCCTGGTACGACGCGAAGAGCGTGAACAGCGGATTGAAGTGGAGGACCGTGGTCAGGATCGACGGCAACTTCTCGAGCTCGCTGGCGGGATAGATGACCGGCGTGATGAACATCAGGACGCGCAGCACGTACTCGAGCAGGTTCATCATGTCCCGGACGTACACCGTGAGGGTGGCGAAGATGAGCATCAGCCCGACGGTGATGGCCACCTGGAGGAGGAAGAGCAGCGGCAGCGCGAAGAGCCCGGCTCCGATCGCCCCACCGAACAGCAGGTGGAGGACCGCGTACACCCCCAGGGTGGGCAGCAGCTCGAGGAACCCGCCGTAGAGGAACGAGAGGGGGAGCGTGGCCAGGGGGAAGGTGGAGTTCAGCACCAACCCCTTCGACTTCTGGATGGCCCGCCCCCCCTCGCCCAGACCGACCATCGTGAAGTTGAAGAAGAAGACCCCCGACACCACCATGAGGAAGTAGTCGGAGCCGCCCTTGCCCCTGATGGCGGTGAACAGGAACATGTAGATCATGGCCTGGAACAGCGGATCGAGGACCTGCCAGGCCTCACCGAGCACGGTGCCGGCGTAGGGGCCCTTCAGCTCGGCCCGGGCGTTGGCGACCATGAAGGCGCGGCGGTCCCACACGTCGCGGACGTAGTGGCGGAGGTCTGGGAGCGAGTGGTCGTGTGGTCCGAAGACGTACTCGACGTCGCTGTACTCCCGCGGCGACTCCGTCATCCCGGCGGCGTCGGTCACCCCAGCTGTCCGGTACCCGGTTGGTGGCCGCCGGACAGTTCGGCCTGCTCGGCCGCCTGGATCAGCGCGGCGAGCTCCTGGTTGGTGGCGATGATCGACACCGCACGGGTTCGTCCGTTGGGCAGGGTCTCGGTGGCCTCCTGGGCGAGCAGCAGGGCCGGGTGCTCGTCCTCGAGGGCTCGGCTGGCCACATCCCGAACGATGCCGAGGACCTCGCGCTGGGTGACCTCCAGGCGGTCGGCCGCCGCAGCCTGGGAGATCTGCCGGTTGGCGACGGTGGCACGCGCCACGAGCGACAGCAGCGCCTTGGCGCTCTCGTCGAGCTCGCTGAAGAAGGCGTTCATGGTGTCCTGGTCCCACGGCGTGAGGCGGGACTGGCGCGTGATTCGCAGGACGGCCTCCATGGCCTCCTCAACGTGCTCTTCAGGTACCGGGACCATCACGTAACCCATGGCGCGTCCTCGTCTCCTTCGCTGGTGGCGACGGAACACGCTAGCGCGCGGTCCCGGCCCGGGATCCGCACGGTCACGGCGCTCCGGTCAGCCCGTGGGCCTCGAGGGCCGCTTCGATCTCGGCCGCGCGCTGGGCGAACGTGTGGCGGGCCGTCACCACGGCTCGGGCCCGCGCCGCGAAGGCTGTGCGATCTGCGGCCAGGGCGGTCTCCACCGCCCTCCGGAGCTCGTCGGGGGTGGTCCAGGTGGGCACCAGGTCTCCCACCGCCTCGCGGAGGCCGGGTACGGGGTCGGAGATCACCGGCGTGCCGCACGCCAGCACGTCGAAGACCCGGTTGGAGATGAACCCCCAGGCCCGCATGGTGTCCCAGTGGTCGTTCAGCACCACCCCGGCGCTGGCGTAGATCGTGGGCAGGTCGCGGTTGTCGACGTGGTCGGTGACCACCAGGGCCGGGTCGACCAGGTGCTCCCAGCCGCTGCCGTGGATGGCGGGTCGGAGGCCGGCGGCCAGGGCGTCGGCCACCATCGGTCGCAACACGTCACGTGACTTGCCGACCACGGTCACGTCGTGGCGGTGGGCCGGATCGACCGGGACGGGTCGGAAGCGGTCGACGTCGGGGGCCTGGAGCAGCACGGCGACGGGGGTGGTGGTCCGGGAGCGCAGTTCGGTGGCGAAGCTGGCGGACGCCACCAGGACCAGGTCGGCCCGGTCGCACTCGTCGACGTCGAGGTCCTCGGGGTGGCTGATCACCCACAGCACGTGGCGCTGCCCGCTGGTCCGGGCCACGGCGGCGAGGCCACGGAGCACCACGTGCACGTCGGCGGCCCGGGCGGCGGGGTCGGCCACCTCGGCCAGGGTGCGCACCCGGGCCGGGTGGCCGCGGGCTTCGAGGGCCCGGGCGAGGGCCTCGGCCAGGTGCCAGTCACCCCACCGTTCGGCCACCTTGGGCGTGGGTGCCGCCACGGTGAGCGTGAACGAGAGCGGCGCGTCGGGCCCGTCGGGCCCGGCCCGCCGAAGGGCCGGTCCGGAGGCGGCCAGCAACGCCGCCCACGCCGGCCCGGCCTCGTCGAAGGGCCGGTGCAGGGCGTCGCGGTCCTCCACCGGCCGGTGGTCGAGCGCCAGGGCCGCCCCCACCCGCACCACCGTGCCACCGCCGCCACCGCCGCCACCGGTGCTCCGGCGGAGGCGGAGGCACAGGTCGGCCGCGGCGGCGTCGGCGGACACGAGCGGCCGGTAGCCCCCGGCGGCATCCAACGCCGGTCGGAGCACGGCGAGCAGGCCACCGCCCGCCAGGGCCACCGGCCCATCGGGAACCGCCGCCGGATCGGCGCCGGCCAGGGCGGCGACCACCCGCGGCACGCCGGGCGCCGACGCCGTCACCTCGTAGCCCGCGGCCCGAACCAGGAGGTCGTGCGGGGTGGCCCGGCCCGGTGGGCGGGCCGGGTGGACCAGTACCCCGGTGGCCGCGGCGGCCGGGCCGACGAGGGCCCGGTCGAGGTGGTCGAGCCAGCCGGCGGTGAGCGGCTCCACGTCGCCGTCGACCAGGCAGATCAGGTCGGTGTCGGCCCCGGCCAGGGCCGCCGGCACGGCGGCGGTGTCGGGCACGGCCACCACGCGGACCCGCCCGGCGGGTAGGGCGTCGGCCCAGGCGGGAGGGGTGGTGCGGCCGGTCACCACCACCAGCGTCGTGCGGGTGGACGCCCCGGCCGACGACCGCTGGCCCGCGGCGTCCACCGCGGCGTCGAGGCGGGCGCGGCGGCGGGCCAGGTCGGTTCGGGACCCGACGGCGCTGGCGGCCAGCGCGAGGCGACCGGCGGTGCGCCGGGCGTCGGCGGCCGAAGCCCGGGCCCGACGGCGCAGCCCGCTGGTGCGATGGTCGAGGGCCAGGACCGCGCGCACGCTGGTGCGCCCCTTGATCTGGGTGAGCGCCTCGTCCCGGCGTCGGGCGACGTCGCGCCAGTGCGACGCCCCGGCCCGCTCGGCCTCCAGTTCACGTCGCAGCCGCGCCAGGGTCTGGTCGGTCTCGCCCGCCCCCGCTTCCGCCGTGGCCTCGGGTCCGGTCGCCCCGGTCGGCCCGGGTGCCCCGGGTGCCCCGGGTGCCCCGGGTGGCTGGACGCTCACCGGTGCTCCCCGGCGAGCGCGCGGTAGAGGGCCTCGGCGTGGCGCACCGACGACTCGATCGTGAGGCCGGCGCCGGTCACGGCGGCCTGTTCGCCGTGGGCCTTGCGGCCGGTGTCGTCGCCCACCTCGGCGAGCAGCGCCGCGGCCAGGTCGGCCACCGCGCCCACCGCCACCAGCCGACCCTCTCGCCCGTCGGTGACCAGTTCGGGGATGCCGCCGGCCCGAGTGGCGACCACGGGCACCCCGAGGGCGAGGGCCTCCATGAGCGCCACCGGCAACCCCTCGTGGTGGGATGCCAGGCAGAACACGTCGAACCCGGACAACAGCCGCACGGCGTCGGCCCGGTGGCCGAGCAGCCGGAACCGGTCGCCCAGTCCGAGCGCCCGGTGGAGCGCGGCCACCTCGTCCTCCTGCGGGCCGCGTCCGATGGCCACGAACCTGGCCTCGGGGGCGGTGTCGAGCACCGTGCGCGCCGCGTGGAGCAGGTCGGGGTAGCCCTTCTGGGGCCGGAGGTTGGCGATGGTGCCGACCAGGATCTCGTGGTCGGCCACGCCCAGTTCCCGCCGCACGGCGTCGCGATCGGCCTGGCCCCGCACCGCGGGCAGGTCGACACCGGCCACCACCACCTCCACCGCGGCGCGTCGTCCCGCGGGCAGAGACCGCCGCACGGCCTCGGACACGGCCAGGTGGGCGTCGTCCAGGCCGAACGTGAGCCGCTCGGCGATCCGGGTGGCGGGGTGGTGGCTGTCCCACACGTTGTGCTCGGTGGTGACCAGCTTCGGCCGCCGGGCCCGGGGCAGGGTGCGGGCCACCAGTCGGGCCGCGACCGCTGGCACCGGCGAGTGGGCGTGGACCACCTGGGCCCGGGCCATGGCGCCCCGAAGGTGCCCGAGCCAGCGGATGTCGCGCACCGTCCGGGGCGCGAGGCAGGTGACCGGCAGGCCCTCGGCTTCCAGGTCGTCGACCAGCTCGTGGTGCCGGGCGCTGAGGTAGGCCACCTCGTGGGTCACGGCGAGCGGGTCTCGGTGGCGGGCGCCCACCAGCAGCAGGCTCTCGGCCCCGCCGCGGTCGAGCCCCTTCACCAGGGTGAGCACCCGCACGGGTGGGGCGGCGCCGGGGCGCGGGGAGGGGGGCGAGGGCGACACCGCCCGCGAGTATGTACCGCCGACCCGTCCGGGGGTGGCGTGCGAGACTCCGGCGGTGCGGATCCTCCACCTCGTCGGCCGCAGCCACCACCGGGGCGCGGAACTCGTGGCGCTCGAACTGGCCCACGAGCTGGAGCGCTTCGGTCACCGCAGCCGGCTGCTGGCCGTGGGACCCGGCCACGAGGGCGGCACCGAGCCGGACCTGCCGGTGCTCAGCGGCGCTGCCCGTCAGCACCCTGTCGCCCTGGCCGGGGCGGCTTGGCGGTTGCGCCGGTCGCTGGGCCGCGAACCGGCCGACGTGGTGCTGGCCCACGGCGGTGCCGCGCTGCAGGTGGCGGCGGTCGGTGGCCGCGGTCTGCCCCTGGTCCACCAGCTGATCATGGGCATGCCGATCCACGACCGGGGCCGGCTCTGGCACTTCTGGTGGGGTCGGCTGCTCGGCCGCTGCGCCGCGGTCGTCTCCCTCACCGACGCCCTCACCGACGAGGTCCGGACGCTGGGCTACCGCGGTCCGGTGGAGCTGATCGCCAATGCCCGCAGCACGGCCCGCTTCGACGGTCTGAGCCGGGCCGACGAGGCCGCCCGCCTGCGCGCCGAGCTGGGGTTGGAGCCGGAGGTGCCACTCCTGGGCTTCGTCGGCCACCTGGTGGCGCAGAAGCGGCCCGATGTGGCGGTGGAGGTGGCCGACCGGCTGCGAACCCTGGGGGTCGACGCCCACCTGGTGGTGGTGGGCGGTGGTCCGCTGGCCACCGACGTGGCCGCCCAGGTCCAGCGACTCGACCTGGCGCGCCGGGTCTCGCTGCTCGGCCACCGCCCCGACGTTGCGCGCGTGCTCGCCGGGGTCGACCTGCTCCTGCTCCCCAGCGACAGCGAGGGCATGCCCGGCGTGGCGATCGAGGCCCAGATGGCCGGGTGCCCGGTGGTGGCCTTCCCCGTGGGCGGGGTGGCCGAGGTGGTGGCCACCGGCGAGTCGGGCCTGGTGCTGAGCGATCACGACCCCGGCGCCATGGCCGAGGCGGTGGCCAAGCTGCTCGGCGACCCCGAGCGCCTGGTCGCCATGGGGGCGGCAGCGCGGGTGCGTTCGGAGGCGTTCTCCATGGCCACGGCGGCGGAGCGGTACCACCGGGTGCTCACCGCGGCGGTGGGGTCCGGGGCCGACGGGCCCGACGGGCCTGACGCGGTGGGGCCCTGACCGGTGGGACGGCGACCCGCGTCGGTGCGCCGTTCGGCGGGGGGGGGGATGGGGGGGGCGGGCGATCGGGGGGGGCCTGGTGGTGGTCCTGATCACCGCCTGTTCCGATGGGGACGGATCGACCAGCCGGGACGACGGTGCCACCACCGGGTCGGTGGCCGCGTCGGTGGATCCGTGCCTCGCGTCGACGTCCGCCCGACCCGATCCCGGCGGACCGGATCCCACAGTGGCGGCGGACTCCTCGGCGCCGGTGGGATCGGGGGATGAGGCGGGTTCGACGGATGAGGCGGGTTCGACGGAGGAGGGCGACGTGACGGTGGGTTCGTTCGAGCAACTGGTGCCCCGACCCACGCGGGTGGAGCCCGGCCGGGGCACGTTCGTGGTGGACGACCGGGTGGCGATCGAGGTGGCCGATGCGGCCGCCCTGCCCGCCGCCTGCCTGCTGCGGGACGCGTTGCGGGCGCCCACCGGCCGGGAGGTGTCGGTGTCGATGCGGCCAGGGGCGGGCGCCGAGGGAGCCGGGTCGGGCGCGGGTGGGGCGGACGGCGGATCCCGGACCGCGCCGGCGGTCCGACCGATCGTGTTCGGCCCAGGGGGTTGGTCGCCCGGTTCGTCTGGTTCGTCCGGTTCGTCCGATGGAGCGGGCGATGGGGCGGGCGATGGGGCGGGCGACGGGGCGGTGCCGCTCGAACCGGCGGAGCCGGTGGCGGGCTGGCCGGGAGGCGAGGCGGACCGGTTGCACGGCGGCGTCGACCGGGTGGCGATCGCCGC
>DAIMFV010000056.1:0-16589 GCA_036724365.1 Acidimicrobiales bacterium
GGGCGGGCGGAGCCGCGGGGGGGGCAGGCGGGGCCTCGGGCACCGGTGCGCGAGGTGGGGGGGCCGCAGGAGGTGCGGCGGGAGGCAGGGGCGGCGGGGCCGCGAAGAGGGCCGCCAGGGCCGGCACGGTGGAGGCCGCCGTCCAGGCCGCCATGCCGGCGGTCCACACGAGCGAATCGGGGGTGACCTGGCCGTTGGCGACGCCGCTCTGGATCTGGGCCACCGTGAACGGGCCCTGGGCCTGCCCGCCCATCTCCACGTGGAAGGTCTGGGCCGCCGGCAGCGGCGGCGGCGCGGCGCCCGCCTGCTGCGCGCCCGTCATCTGGTTGGCCATCTGACCGGCCATGGCCATGCCCATGCCCATGCCCATCATGTCGCCCATGGTGCCGCCACCACCCGGGTTCTGGGCGGCGGCCAGCATGGCGTCGGCCTGCTTGGCCTGCTGGTAGCGGCCCAGATCGCCCACGTTCTCGAGGAAGCCCCCCTCCTCCACACCACGGGCCACGCCACGGGTCATCGCCGCGGTGATCTCGTCGGGCAGCGAGATGTTCATGGTGATGTCGGGGATGGCCAGGCCGTACTCGTCGTCGACCCGCTCGGCCACGAAGTCGCGCAGCTTGGCCGACAGCTCGACCTGGCGGCCCTGCAGGTCGATGGCGCCCAGCCCGGTCTCCAGCACCAGATCGGAGAAGGCCAGGGTGATCACCCGGCGCAGCAGTTCGGTGATCTCCTCGATGTCCACGTTGGAGTCGGTGCCGATCACCTCGCGGAGGAACACCTCGGCGTCTTCGATCTTGACCACGCAGAGGCCGTTGGCCCGGATCTGCACCATCTTGAAGTCGGGATCGCGCACCGTGACCGGCTGGGGGGTGCCCCACCGCAGGTCGGTGACCGGGCGGGTGTTGATGAAGTACACCTCGCTGCGGAACGGGCTGTTGAAGCCGTGCTTCCACCCCTGGAGGGTGCCCAGGATCGGGAGGTTCTCCGACGTGAGGGCGTAGTGCCCGGGGCTGAACCGGTCGGCAAGGGCGCCGCGGTAGACGAAGACCGCCTCCTGGCCCTCACGCACGATGAGCTCGGCACCGTTCTTGATCTCGTTGTGGTACCGGGGGAACCGCCAGGCCAGGGTGGAGCGGGAATCATCGATCCACTCGATGATGTCGACCAACTCGCCCTTGATCTTGTCCATGATGCCCATCTGGCGCTCTCCTTCGTTGCCCGCGGAACGGCCGAAGCGTAGGCGCGCGGAACACCGGTGTGGGCCCGGCGATCGCCGTGTCCGTACGCCTCGTAGGGTTGAAGGGTGATGGACCCCACCCGGCAGCCGACCTCCTGCCAACCGGGTGCACCGCCAGCGGCGGCGGGCTGAGCGGTGGGGGCGCTGTTCGAGGAACTGGACCACCGGACCACGCCGCTGGGCGAGATCAGCCTCCGCCGCCGCCACGATCCATCGCTGGACGTCGACGTCTTCGAGGCCAAGCTCGACGACGAGTTCCTGATGTCCTCGCTGTTCACGGTGGCAGAGATCGCGCTGGCCGACCTGGGCCTGGCCGCGGTGGGCGGTGACGCACTGGACGTGGTGGTGGGCGGGCTCGGTCTCGGCTACACCGCACAGGCGGCCCTGGCCGACGACCGGGTGCGGAGCCTGCACGTCATCGAAGGCCTCGACGAGGTCATCGCCTGGCACCGGCGCGGCCTGCTGCCGCTATCGGGATCGCTCACCGGCGACGAGCGCTGCCACCTCCACCACGGCGACTTCTTCGCGCTGGTGCGCTCGGGCGCGGGCTTCGGCGGAACGGTCCCGGCCCGGGTGCACGCCGTGCTGGTGGACATCGACCACTCGCCGGCCTGGGTGCTGCACCCGAGCCATGCCGACCTGTACACGCCCGCCGGGTTGCGTCGCCTCGACGATCTCCTGCACCCCGACGGGGTGTTCGCCCTGTGGTCCGACGCCCCGCCCGACGAGGCGTTCTCCACCTCGCTCGACGCCGTGTTCGCCCGATGCGAGGCGACGGTCGTGCCGTTCGCCAACCCCTACACGGGCGACACGTCGTCCAACACGGTGTACGTGGCCTCGCGCCCCCGCTGACCGGGGCCGCGTGCCTGCGGCACTCATCTAGGGTCGTCACCGTGAGCCGTGCCCCCGCCGTCCGCCTGCTCGTCGTCGCCGTGGGCCTGGGCGCGGCGGCGGCCGCCGCCCGGCGGCTACGGGGCCCGGCGACGCCCGTGTTCCTCGCCCCGCCCACCGCACCGGCCGGTCTGCTCCGCGACGCTCCCGCCGGCTCCACGCCTCGACCAGCCGAGCCCGAACCGGCACGCCCCGAACCGGCAACACCCGAACCGGCAACACCGGAGCCGGCCGTTCTCGAGCCGGCCGCGCCGGAACCGGACACCTCCGAAGGAGAGCCGGCGCCGGAGCGCCCTCCGGCGCCACCCGGTGAGCGGTGGGCGTTCCCGCTCGACGACGGACGGTGTCCTCCCGGCCACCCCATCAAGGCCAAGTTGCGCAGCGGCCTCTACCACGAGCCGGGGATGGCCGCCTACGAGCGCACCCACCCCGACCGCTGCTACGCCCACGCGGTCGACGCCGAGGCCGACGGCCTCCGTCGGGCCAAGCACTGAGTCGACCCGGTCCAGCTCCTCCCGCCCCACCCGGCCGGCCCCGCGAACCACGAAAACCCTGAAAACCCACGTTCTGGCGTAACTCAGACCCGCGGGGTGAACCTGAGCTACGCCAGAACGCGGTGGTGGAGGGGCCGGCAGGGTGGCTGTGCGGTCCGCCGGCCGAGCCGGTCGATCAGCGGCCGATGACCGCCACGGCGGTGACGCCGTCGGCGGCACGGAGCCGGTCCACCACCTCGGGCGACGGGGCCTCGCTCACGGAGATCACCATCAGCGCACCCAACTGGCCCGACGAACGGCCCACGTCCATGTCGGCGATGTTCACCCCGGCGTCGCCCAGCACCGTGCCCACCCGGCCGATCACCCCCGGGCGGTCGTCGTTGTTCACCACCAGCAGGTGGCCGGCGGGGGGCACGTCGACGGTGTGGCCGTCGATCTGCACGAGCCGGGGCTCGGCCCGCAGCCCCACGAGCGTGCCGGCGATCTGGTGGTTGCCGCCCGAGATGCTGACCAGGTTGATCCAGTCGACCGTGGACGACGTGGCCGACTCGGAGTAGGCGATGCCCCGCTCCGTTGCGATCTGGGGGGCGTTCACGTAGGACACCTGGTCGTTGTCGGCGCTGAACAGGCCCTTGAGCACCGACAGGGTGAGGATCCGGGTGTCGTAGCCCGCCAGCTCGCCCTGGTACTCGATCTCGATCTGGTCGGGCAGCTCGCCCGACAGCCCGGCGAAGAGGGCGCCGAGCTGCTCGGCCACGTTGAGGAAGGGCCGCACCGTCTCGGAGGCCTCGGCTGCGGCCACGTTCACGGCGAACGGCACGAACTCTCCGGCCAGGGCCAGCGCGACCTGCTCGGCGATGGTGTCGCCCGCCTTCTCCTGGGCTTCCTGGGTGCTGGCCCCGAGGTGGGGGGCGACGACCACCGACGGCAGGGCGAACAGCGGCGACTCGGTGGTGGGCTCGACGGCGAACACGTCGAGGGCGGCGCCGGCGATGCGGCCCTCGCGGATGGCCTCGGCCAGGGCTTCTTCGTCGACGATGCCGCCCCGGGCCACGTTGATGACCCGCAGGCTGGGCTTGGCCTTGGCCAGGAAGTCCCGGCCGATGAGCCCGATGGTGTCGGGGGTCTTGGCCACGTGCAGGGTGAGGAAGTCGGCCTGGGCGGCCACCTCGTCGAGGCTGACCAGCTCGATGTTCATGGCCTGGGCCCGCTCGGGTGACACGAAGGGGTCGTGGGCGATGATCCGCATGCCGAACGCCATGGCCCGCTGGGCCACGAGCTTGCCGATCCGGCCCAGGCCGATCACGGCCAGGGTCTTGTCGGCGAGCTCCACGCCCTCCCACTTGGAGCGCTCCCACCGGCCCTGCACCAGGGCACCGTGGGCCTGGGGGATGTTGCGGGCCTGGGCCAGCAGCAACGCCATGGTCTGCTCTGCGGCCGACAAGATGTTGGACTGCGGCGCGTTCACCACCATGACGCCGCGGGCGGTGGCGTGGGCCACGTCGACGTTGTCGAGGCCGATGCCGGCTCGCCCCACCACCACCAGGTCGGTGCCGGCATCGAGCACCTCGGCCGTGACGGTGGTGGCCGACCGGATGATGAGCGCGTGGGCCCCCTTCACCGCCTCGAGCAGGGTCTCCGGGGTGAGGTCGAGCTGCACGTCGACCTCGTGCCCCGCGGCCCGCAGCACGTCGAGCCCCTTCTCGGCGATCTTCTCCGACACCAGCACGCGAGCCATGGGGCCGAGTCTGGCAAGCAGCCCCCTCCGGCTGCCAATGCCGGTACGCGGGGCCGACCGGTGGGCCACCGGGCCCGGGGAGGGGGTGCGTCGTTCGGCACCGACCGCAGGAGTGGGTTCAGGTCCGACCACGGTGCGCCGATAGAGACCGGGTCGAGGTGCGAGCACGGCCAGGGCCCGCCCCACCTGGGGGCCCCGGGGAGAGCAGTTGATCAAGAAGTTGCTGGCCCTGGTGGTCATCATCCTCATCGCCACCGCGGTCGCCGTGGCCGGCCAGCCGTCGTCGGAGGGGTCCGACCGGAGCGCCGCGCCCGGACGGGCGAAGGCGGCCACCCCCCTGTGGCCGGCGACCACCGCGCCGCGGGTGCCGACCACATCGGTGGGCACCCCGACCACATCGGCGGGCACCACGGGCACCACGGCACCAGTGGCGGACGACCGGCCGAGCTCGCCGGGAGGCGACATCGAGCACGAGTGGTTCGGACGGGGCCGCTCGATCGCCGTCCTCGGCGACTCCCTCACCGTCCAGGCCCGGGATCACCTCCGCGGCCTGCTGGCGGACGACGCCCTCAAGGTGGCGGCGCTCTTCGGCGAGGGCATGTCCGGTGGACCGCTGTCGGAGGGCATCGGCTCGCCGATCATGCCCGCCGTGGTACGCGAGTACGCCGACGACCCACCGGACGTGGTGGTGGTCGCCCTCGGCACCAACGACGTCTGGCAGCCAGGTCTCGGCCCGGCGTCGTTCGAACGGTCGTGGCACACCATGACGCGGAGCTTCGACGAGGCCTGCATCGTGGGCGTGACCGTCACCGAGACGACCGGTGCGTTGCGCTACAGCGCCGACGACGCCGCCACCGTCAACCGGGTGATCCGTCGGACCGCCGACGTGGTGGTCGACTGGGCCGAGCTCGGGTCTGACCCCCGCTACACCGGAGCCGACCAGATCCACCTCACCGAGGAGGGACGACGCCGCTTCGCCCAGCTCATCGCCCGGGGTGTGGACCGCTGCCCGCCACCGGCCGGTGGACGCGACCGCTGACGGCCCCGCATCTCAGAGGCCCTGTGCCCCCGGCACCGGTGCCACGGGGTCGGCGGGCGTGAAGCCGAACACCCGACCGTAGAACCACAGCTCGGCCTCGAGCGCCCGCACCAGCGTCTCGGCCCGGCGGAACCCGTGCTGCTCGCCGTCGAAGAGGACGTAGGCGTGCGGCACGCCCCGCTCGGCCAGCGCGGCCACCACCACCTCGGCCTGGGCCGGCGGCACCACGGCGTCCTCTCGGCCGTGCAGGACCAGGAGCGGCCGGTCGAAGCCGTCGGTGTGGCTGATCGGAGACCGTTCGGCGTAGGTGTCGGCGGCATCCGGCCAGGGGCCGACGAGCCCGTCCAGGTACCGGCTCTCGAACTTGTGGGTGTCCTGGGCCAGCACCGACAGGTCGGCCACCCCGTAGAGGCTGGTGCCGGCCGCGAAGGTGTCGTGGAAGCACAGGGCCGCCAGGGTGGTGAAGCCGCCGGCCGATCCGCCCCGGATGGCGAGACGGGCCGGGTCGACCAGACCGGCGTCGGCCAGGTGGCGGGCCGCGGCCACGGCATCCTCCACGTCGACCACGCCCCAGCCACCGCGCAGCAGGTCCCGGTAGGGGCGGCCGTAGCCCGTGGACCCGCCGTGGTTCACGTCGACCACCGCCAGGCCGCGACTGGTCCAGAACTGCTTGGCCAGGTCGAGGCGGGGGCGGGCCGCCGAGGTGGGCCCGCCGTGGATGGTGACCACCAACGGCGGCCGTTCGCCCTCGGGTCCGGCCACGTCGGGGTTGGTGGGTGGGTAGAAGAGGGCATGGGCGGTGCGGCCACCGGCGGACGGGAAGGAGACGTGGCGGGGCACGGAGATCCACGACGGGTCGACCCCCAGGTCGCGTGGGGCGCGCAGCGCCACCACGTCGACGGTGACGGCCTCCCCCGCGCCCGCCGCCGGGGGGCCCACGACCACCCGGTAGGGCAACGGCTCGCGCACGGGGCTGGCCGCCACCACCAGGGCGGTGCCGGGCCCGGTGCCGGCCACCACCTGACCGACCTCGGTGACCTCCACGGCCAGCGACGACAGGGTGCCGTCGGCTTCCACCACCGCGAGCCCGTCGGCCCCGTCGGCGGTCACCGACACCACGAACCGCCCGGGGTCGACCTCGGCCCACCACCGCAGGCCGCCCACCCACAGCGGGCCGCCGATCTCGGCCGGCACCCCACCGCCGGCCAGCAGCGGCTCCTGCCGGGCCCGGGCCCCGACCACATCCCAGGTGCCGCCGTCGCGGCCGTCTCCGTCGAGGGCGTGGGCCGGCATCCGCCAGGGGCTCCACCACCCGGTGCGATCCGTGCAGAACACCAGGTCTCCGGCGGAGGTGAACCCGGGCTGGACCACCGACTCGCCCGGGCCGCCGGCCACCTGCACCGGCCACGCCACCTCGACGGGGGTGCCCGCCGGGTCACGCACCACCCGGCCCACCACCAGTTCGGTGGCATCCCACGGCATGTCGGGGTGGTGCCACTGCAGCCACGCCAGGCGACCGTGGCCCGCGGCGGGCGAGTGCACGAAGTCGGGACCGGTGACGAGCACGTGCACCCGGTCTGGATCGCCGGCCGCGGAGCCGTCGAGCGGCACCGCCACCAGCTCGTGCACGGCCTCGCCCCTGGTGGCCACGGCCGCCGGCTCATGGCTCTCGCGCACGCACACCAGCCAGTCGTCGTCGAGCCACGTGGGCTCGCTCCAGCGCAGCCCGCGCGCCACGGTGGGCTCGGGGGTGATCGGTGTCGGCTCGCCGCCCGGGTCCACCCGGTACAGCCGCTGGTCGGACCACTCGGCGAACACCAACCGCCCGCCTCGCACCGACCACGCGCCGCCGCCGTACTCGAGCACCCCGGTGCGGGCGTTCCAGGCCCGGGCGCCTCCGACCGCCGGATCGACCGGGGCGAAGAGGTCGTGGACGGACCCGTCGGCCCCCCGGCGCACGAGCTGGGTGCGTCCCCCCTCGGCCGGGCGTTGCTCGCTCCACCACACATCCGCGCCGTCGGCGCGCACCTCCCCCACCGCGGCCGCGCCGGCGACCAGCCGGTCCGGCGTGAACGGCGAGGGCCACGCCCCGTACGGGACGGTGGGACGGGTGGGCGCGGGTGCCGTCATGGACCCGAGCCTTCCACGCCCCGCCAGCGGGCCAACGGCCGACGAACGACCGTCAGGCGCTACCGGGCGAGCAGGTCGGCGATGCGCTGGATGCCCTCGCCCAGATCGTCGTCGCCCAAGGCGAACGACAGCCGGGCGTAACCGGGCGCGGCGAAGGCCTCGCCCGGCACGATGGCCACCTTGGCCTCCTCCAGGATGAGGTCGGCCAGCTCGAGGGTGGAGCCCACCGTGCGGCCGGCGACCGGGCGCTGCAGCACGGCCTGGAACGACGGGAAGGCGTAGAACGCGCCCTGCGGTTCCATGCAGGTGACGCCCGGGATGGCCCGCAGCCCCTGGTACATGGCCTGGCGGCGCCGATCGAAGGACTCCCGGAACCGGGCCACGTCGTCGAGGCCGCCGGTGAGCGCGGCCAGCGCGGCCCGCTGGGACACGTTGGCCACGTTGGAGGTCTCGTGGCTCTGCAGGTTGGTGGCGCCCTTGATGATGTCGGCCGGGGCGATCATCCACCCCACCCGCCACCCGGTCATGGCGTAGGTCTTGGCGACCCCGTTGAGCACCACGCAGCGGTCAGCCAGCTCGGGCACCAGGGTGGGCATGGAGTGGAACTCGGCATCGCCGTAGGTGAGGTGCTCGTAGATCTCGTCGGTGACCACCCAGATGCCGTGCTCCACCGCCCACCGGCCGATGGCCTCGACCTCGGCCCGGGGATAGACCGCGCCAGTGGGGTTGGAGGGCGAGACGAAGACCAGCACCTTGGTCCGTGGGGTGCGGGCGGCCTCGAGCTGGTCGACCGTGACCCGGAAGCCGGTGCGCTCGTCGGTGGGCAGCTCGACCGGCACGCCCCCACTGAGCTTGATGGGCTCGGGGTAGGTGGTCCAGTACGGGGCGGGCAGGAGCACCTCGTCGCCCGGATCCAGCAGGGCGGCGAAGGCGTTGGACACCGCGTGCTTGCCGCCGTTGGTGATCAGCACCTGGGAGGCCTCGACCGCGTAGCCGGAGTCGCGCGCCGTCTTGGCCGCCACGGCCTCCTTGAGCTCCGCCAGGCCGCCGGCCGGGGTGTAGCGGTGGTTGCGGGGGTCTCGGGCGGCCGCGACCGCTGCCTCGACGATGTGGTCCGGGGTGGCGAAGTCGGGCTCACCGGCACCGAAGCCGATGACCGGCTCGCCCGCAGCCTGGAGCGCCTTGGCCTTGGCGTCGACCGCCAGGGTGGCGGACGGGGCGATGGCGGCGATGCGGTCGGACAGACGTGAACCCATGGGCCCATCGTGGCACGCGCCCCCGCACCCCTCCCACACGGTTCGCGGCCGGGGCCAACGGGTTTTCCCGGCAAACCGGCAGGCTGCGACACTGAAGGTCATGACCGCGACCCCCGCCATCACCATCCCCGCCGATCTCCTGCCCGCGGATGGCCGGTTCGGTTGCGGTCCGTCCAAGGTGCGGCCCGAGGCGGTGGCCGCCCTCGCCGCGGAGGCGAAGAGCTAGTTTGGCGCCAGCCACCGCCAGCCCACCGCAAAGTTCATGGTGAGCCGACTGCGCAACGCGGTGCAGGAGCTGTTCGCGCTGCCCGACGGCTACGAGGTGATCCTCGGCAACGGCGGCACCACCGCCTTCTGGGACGCCGCCACCTTCGGTCTGGTGGAACGACGTAGCCAGCACCTCACCTTCGGCGAGTTCTCGTCCAAGTTCGCCGAGTGCACCACCCGGGCGCCCTTCCTCGACGATCCGTCGGTGATCGCCAGCGACCCCGGCACCGCCCCCGTGGCGGTGGCCGAGGCCGGCATCGACCTGTACGCCCTCACCCACAACGAGACCTCCACGGGCGTGGCCACCCGGCTGGCGCGGCCAGCGGGCATCGACCCCGGGGCCCTCGTGGCCGTCGACGCCACGTCGGCCGCCGGCGGACTGCGCTTCGACGCCGCCGAGACCGACGTGTACTACTTCGCCCCCCAGAAGTGCCTGGCGTCCGACGGTGGGCTCTGGATCGCCGCGGTGTCGCCGGCTGCGGTGGAGCGCATCGAACGCCTGGCCTCGGGCGACCGGTGGATCCCGGCCTCGCTCGACCTCAAGATCGCGCTCGACAACTCGCTCAAGGACCAGACCTACAACACCCCGGCCCTGGCCACCATCTTCTTGGCGGTGCACCAGATGGAGTGGATCAACCAGAACGGTGGTCTGGGCTTCTCCAGCGGCCGATGCGCCCGCTCGGCGGAGATCATGTACAGCTGGGCCGAGGCCTCCAGCTACGCCACGCCGTTCGTGACCGACCCCGATCTCCGCAGCAACGTGGTGGCAACGATCGACCTCGACGGCTCGGTCGACGCCACCACCGTGTCCAAGGTGCTGCGAGCCAACGGCATCGTCGACACCGAGTCGTACCGCAAGCTGGGTCGCAACCAGCTCCGCATCGCGCTGTTCCCGGCGATCGACGCCGACGACGTGGCGGCCCTCACCCGCTGCATCGACCACGTGGTCGGCGAGCTCGGCGCGGCGTGACCCGCCTAGGCGCGTGACCGGCGCGGGGGCCGACCGGGCCGACCGCGCCGACCGCGCCGACCGCGCCGACGCCACGACAGCGGGGCGCCCCGCCCCCGAGCGCCCCCTGGCGCTGGGTTGGCGGGCCCGCCGGCGCCTGGTGGCGCCGTTCGCGGCCCTGGTGGCGGCCACCTCCCTGTTGGCCCTCATCCCGCCCCACGCCCACGACACCCGTTCCCTGTTCACCGTGGCCGCCGCCAGCTTCTGGCTGGTCGTCGCCATCGTGGTGTTCGCCCCCTGGGAACGACTGCACCCGGTGTGGACCAACGTGCCGGTCGTGCTGTTCTGCCTGGCGGTGGCCATGCTGCGCCAGATCGGCGGCGGACCGAGCTCGGGCTATGCCCCCCTCTTCATGCTGCCGGTGGTGTGGCAGGCGTTGTACGGGCGCCGGGCCGAACTCGCGACGGCGATCGGCATCGTCTTCGGCGCCTACGCCCTCCCCATCCTCCTGGTCGACGGCGACACGTACCCCGCCAGCCAGTGGCGGGCCGCCTTCTTGTTCACCGCCATCGTGGGTGGCATCGGGTTGCTGCTGAGCGACCTCACCCAGGCTCGGCAGGCGCTGGTGACACGGCTGGAGGAGGCGGCCACCACCGACCGGCTCACCGGCCTGGCCAACCGCCGTCGCTTCGACGACAACCTGACCCGGGAGGTGGCCCGGGCGCGGCGCAGCCAGGCTCCGCTGTCGGTGGCCCTGATCGACCTCGACCGCTTCAAGGACTTCAACGACACCCACGGACACCTCGCCGGCGACGACCTCCTGCGCGACCTGAGCACCCGGTGGGCCGCCGACCTGCGCGACGGCGACGAGCTGGCCCGATGGGGAGGCGAGGAGTTCGTGGTCCTGCTGCCCGACACCCCCGTGCCCGAGGCCGCCGACGTGATCGACCGGCTGCTGTCGGGGGCGTCCGGTGCCCACCCGCGCCCTCCGATCACGGCCTCGGCCGGGGTGGCCGGCTACGTGACCGGCACCACCGCGGAGGAGCTGCTGGCCGAGGCCGATCGACTGCTCTACCAGGCCAAGCGGGCCGGACGGGACCGGGTGGCCACCGTGGCCGGTTCAGTGGTCGTGGGCCAGGGCGGGCCCCGAGCGGCTGCCGACGACTGACCCTGCCGGGACCGCACAGGCCAGGCACCGACCGGGGAGGGTGACGGCATCGGCCCGCAGCTCGAAGCCATGGGTGGCCCGCAGCTCGTCGGCCACGGCATCGAGCAACCCGGCGGGCACCCCGATCACGCGTCCGCAGCGGTCGCACACCACGTGGTGGTGCGGCGCCACGCCCAGGTGGTAGACGGCGGGCCCGGCGTCGACCTCGATGCGGGTGACGGCCCCCACCTCCACCAGACGGTCGAGGGAGCGGTAGACGGTGGACTCGTGGAACGCGGGATCCACCCGACGGAGCTGGTCGAAGAGGTCACCGGCGGTGACGTGGTGACCCGGTGCGGCGACGAGGGCCTCGACCACGGCCATCCGGGGTGCGGTGAGCCGCACGCCCCGTTCCCGCAACCGGTCGAGGATCGCCTGCGCCCGCGGGTCGGCCATGGCCACACGGTACCCAGCCGGCCCGCGGCCCGTCGGGCGCCGGCGGTCGGCCGTCCGTTCCAGTTGCGAACCACTCGCAACTAGGGTGGCCCGATGACAGGTCGGGTCCTGCGCCGCCTCCTGGGCCTGCGGCTCCTCGCCGGCCTCGCCGTCGGGGCCATCGCGCTCACGGCGTGCGGATCGGTCGACGACGCCGCCGAAGGCCCGGCCGCCGCGGACGAAGGGTCCCTGCAGATCGTGACGACCGTGTCGCCCATCACCTCGATCGTGGCCAACGTGGCCGGCCCGGGCGTGGAGATCACCGGACTCGTTCCCGAAGGGGTGAACTCCCACACCTTCGAGCCTCCGCCCTCGGCCGCCCGGGTGCTGGCCGACGCCGACGTGGTGTTCATCAACGGTCTGGCTCTGGAGGACCCCACCGAGGCCCTGGCCCGGGCCAACCTCGACGACGGGGCCGAGATCGTGAAGCTCGGCGACGAGATCCTGCCCGAAGAGGCGTGGATCTTCGATTTCTCGTTCCCGGAGGAGGGCGGCAGGCCGAACCCGCACCTGTGGACCAACCCACCCATGGTCAAGGCCTACGCCCAGGTGGTGCGCGACACCCTGGTCGAGCACGACCCCGACGACGAGGCCGCCTACTCGGCGAACTTCGAGGCGTTCAGCGCCCGGATCGACGCCCTCGACGAGGCCATGCAGGCCGCCACCGACACCATCCCCGAGGCCGATCGGACCCTGCTCACCTACCACGACGCCTACGCCTACTTCGCCGAGCGCTACGGCTGGACGGTGGTCGGTGCCATCCAGCCCTCGGACTTCGACGAACCCTCACCACGTGAGGTGGCCGACCTGATCGAGCAGGTCCGGGACCGGGACGTACCGGTGATCTTCGGCTCGGAGGTCTTCCCCTCCCCCGTGCTGGAGCAGATCAGCGCCGAGAGCGGCGCCCGGTACGTGGACGACCTGCGAGACGACGACCTGCCGGGCGAGCCCGGCGATGCCCAACACTCCTGGATGGGACTGCTGCGCCTCAACTACGTGACCATCGTGGAGGCCTTCGGCGGCGACGCATCGGCCCTCGCCACCCTCGACGTGTCCGACGTGGTGGACGACGGTGCCACCTACCCGCAATGAGTGGGCACGCGTGGTGAGCCAGCGTCCCAACGGGCTCGTGAGCCTGGAGCAGGTCCACGTGCGGTACGACCCGCGCGCCACCGGTGACCGCGCCCTCGCCGGCGTCGACCTCACCATCGCCCCGGGCACCTTCACCGGGGTCGTCGGACCCTCTGGCGCCGGCAAGACCACCCTGCTCCGGGTGCTCACCGGCGCGCTCCGCCCGAGCGCCGGCCGGGTCCACCGCCGCCGGGGCCTCACGGTGGGCTACGTGCCCCAGGTGGAGGCCATCGACTGGTCGTTCCCGGTGAGCGTGGCCGACGTGGCGCTCATGGGCCGGCCGCCCGCCCACCGCTGGCCGTGGTCCACCCCGGCCGAACGAGCCGCCGTGTCCTGCATGCTCGACCGCCTCGGCCTCGCCGGTCTCGAACGTCGCCACATCCGGGAGCTGTCGGGTGGCCAGCAGCAGCGGGTCTTCGTGGCCCGGGCCCTGCTCCAGGGAGCCGAGCTACTGGTGCTCGACGAACCCACCGCCGGGGGCGACGTGCGCACCCGCCACGACCTCCTGCACCGCCTGGCCGACCTGCACCGCACCACCGGCGTGGCGATCGTGCTCAGCACCCACGACCTGAACGGCATGGCGGCCCACCTGCCCCGTCTGGTGTGCCTGAACCGCAGCGTGGTGGCCGAGGGCCCGCCCATCGACGTGTTGGTGCCCGACGTGCTCGAGCGCACCTTCGGCGCCCCCATGGACGTGCTGCGCCACAGTGGCCTCCCCGTGGTGGTGGACCGACCCGACCCGGCCCACCACCACCACGACCACGACCACGACCACGACCACGACCACGACCACGACCACGGGTCGTCGCGGCGGTGAGCGCGCTCCTCGAACCCCTGGAGTACGCGTTCTTCCGCAACGGGCTCGCGGTGTCGGTCCTGGCCGGGGCGCTCTGCGGCCTGGTGGGCACCTTCGTGGTGCTCCGCGGCATGAGCTACCTGGGCCACGGCCTGTCCCACGCCGTGTTCGGCGCCGCCGCGGTGGGGTCGGTGGTGGGGGTCGGCTACTACGCGGCGGCCGGCCTGGGAGGCCTGTTCACGGCGCTCACCATCGGCCGCCTCAGCAGCCGACGCGTGCTCCGAGCCGACGCGGTGATCGGCGTGGTGACCACGGCCTCGTTGGCCGTGGGCGTCGCCGCCCTGGCCCGATGGGGTCAGGCCCGACGGAGCCTCGACGCCGTGCTGTTCGGATCGATCCTGGGTGTCGAGCCGCTGGACGTCGGGGTGATCGCCTTCCTCGCTGCGCTCACCGCGACCGTGGTGGCCCTCCGCTACCGGACCCTGCTCTTCGCCACCTTCGACCCGGAGGTGGCGAAGGCCGCGGGGATCCGGGTGGACCGCCTGGACGACCTCCTGATGGCGCTGCTGGCCCTCACCGTGCTGGGCACCATGCAGGTGATCGGGGCCGTCCTGGTGTCGGCCACGCTCGTGATCCCGGCGGCCACCGTCCGGCTGGTCACGCCCCGCTTCGGCGCCATGCTGGTGGGTTCGACGGTCTGGGGGGCGGTCACGGGCGGGGTGGGGATGATCGCCGCCTACCACCTCGACGTACCGCCGGGTGCCGCTATCACCCTGGTGGCGGCACTGGGGTTCGTGGCGGCCGCGCTGGCCGGCCCGGCGGCGAGGCGCCTGCGCACCTGACCCGACGTGACCCCGCACGCGTCAGGGCCCGCCGCCCCGGCCCTGGAGGGAGAGAAGGCCGGGACCGCGGGCCCCTACGAGCGGAGGCTTCCGCCCTTGGAGACAGTCAACCCCCGAACCGGGGAACTGTCCACCACTTTCGTTCGCCGACGATCAGGCCCGGGCGGCGGCGAAGCCGCGGTCGAGGTCGGCGATGATGTCGTCGATCGACTCCAGACCCACCGACAGGCGGACCAGGCCGGGGTTCACGCCGGTGGTGAGCTGCTCGGTCTCGGTGAGCTGGCTGTGGGTGGTGGAAGCCGGGTGGATGGCCAGGCTGCGCACGTCGCCGATGTTGGCCACGTGGCTGTGCAGGGTGAGGCCCTCCACGAAGCGCGACCCCGCCTGGCGACCGCCGGCGATCACGAACGCCGGCACCGAGCCGTAGCCCTTGCCGCCGGTGATCTCGTTGGCCCGGTCGTGCCAGGGCGACCCGGGCAGGCCGGCGTACTGCACCGCCTCCACCTGGGCGTGATCGGCCAGGTACGCCGCCACCGCCCGGGCGTTCTCGTTGTGGCGCTCCATGCGGAGGCTCAGGGTCTCCAGGCCCTGCAGCAACAGGAACGAGTTGAACGGGCTGATGGCCGCGCCCATGTCTCGCAGCAGTTGCACGCGCGCCTTGATGATGTAGGACCCCGCCCCCAGGGCCGGCCAGAACGCCAGGCCGTGGTAGCTGGGGTCGGGCTCGGTGAAGCCCGGGAACTTGTCGTTGGCCGAGAAGTCGAAGGTGCCGCCGTCGACGATCACGCCGCCGATCGACGTGCCGTGGCCGCCGATGAACTTGGTGGCCGAGTGCACCACGATGTCGGCCCCGTGCTCGAAGGGCCGGATCAGCCACGGGCTGGCCACCGTGTTGTCGATGATCAGCGGCACACCCACCTCGTGGGCCACGTCGGCCACGCCCCGGATGTCGAGGACGTCGTTCTTGGGGTTGCCGATGCTCTCGCCGTAGAAGGCCTTGGTGTTGGGCCGCACCGCCGCCCGCCAGGCGTCGAGGTCATCGGGATCGTCGACGAAGGTGACCTCGATGCCGATCTTCGGGAACGTGTAGTGGAACAGGTTGTAGGTGCCGCCGTAGAGCGCCGCCGACGCCACGATGTGGCTACCGGCCTCGGCCAGGTTGAGGATGGCCATGGTCTCGGCCGCCTGGCCCGACGCCACCGCCAGCGCGCCGGGCAGACCCACCGCGGTTGCGGTGGCCCCCTCCAGGGCTGCCACCCTCGCCTCCACCACACCCTGGGTGGGGTTCATGATGCGGGTGTAGATGTTGCCGATCTCAGCCAGCGCGAACAGGTCGGACGCGTGCTGGGAGTCTCGGAACTGGTACGAGGTGGTCTGGTAGATGGGCACCGCCCGGGACCCCGTGGTGGGGTCTGGTTCCTGGCCGGCGTGGATCTGGCGGGTCTCGAAACCCCAGGTGGCATCAGTCATGGCCGCACCCTACCCCAGCCGTCGCAAATCCCGACTGGAAAGGTCACCTTTCCGCCGGCACCATCAGGTGCCCGGCTGGACGCCCCCTTCGCGTTCGGTGTCGGCGGCCAGGAAGCGCTCACCGGCGGCCGCGAACGTGGCGGCCGCCTGGGCGTAGGACGAGGCGGCCTCGGTCGGTCGGCCGCCGGCGCGTTGGCAGCGGGCCAGCTCACGCTCGGCCATGCCCAGGTCGCAGGTGTCGGCCTGGAGCATCGGCCACGCCGACCACAGGGCGTCGAGGGCCGGCTCGATCCGACCCGCCAGCCGGTGGGCCCCGGCCGCCACGATCAGGCCCTGGGCCACCAAGGGCAGCTCCGGCGGCGCCCCGTCGACGAGGGACGCCACCCGGTCGGCGGCCGCCAGGGCCTCCGCCCCCTCACCCACCTCCACCAGAGCCAGCCCCACCAGTACGTGCATGCCGGCCACGTCCCACGGGTGGAGGTCGTCCTGCACCCGTCGCGCGGCCTCGAGGGCGGTACGGCCGCGGGCGACGACGGTGGCATGGTCCCGGCGGTAGCCGGCCACCGCGGTGGCGATCGCCAGGTCCATCGGGGAGGCGTCGGGTTCGGTGTTCACGAGCACCTCGGCGCGGTCGAGCTCGCCCCGGGTCAGCTCCACCTGGGCCAGCGCCCGCCGCACCCGCTCGTCGTCGGCCCCGGTGGCCACCC
>DAIMFV010000057.1:0-16409 GCA_036724365.1 Acidimicrobiales bacterium
CGAGGTCCGGGCCGCCGCCGACGTCTCCTCGCTGCGGCTGGTGTTCCAGACGGGATCGGCCTGTCCCGTGGACGTGAAGCGGGCGATGATCGAGTGGTGGGGTCCGGTGTTCCTGGAGGCCTACGGCGGCACCGAGGTGGGCGTCACCTGTGCCATCACGAGTGAGGACTGGCTGGCCCACCCGGGGTCGGTGGGGCGTGCGGTCGCTCCCTACGAGGCCCTCGTGCTCGACGACGACGGCAACGAACTGCCGCCCGGCGAGGAGGGGCGGCTCTGCTTTCGGGACACCACCGGGCGGGGCATCGTGTACCACGACGACCCAGAACGGTCGGCGGCCGCCCACCTGGGTCCCGGGGTGCTCACGCTGGGCGAGATCGGCAGGGTCGATGCCGACGGCTGGGTCTATGTGACCGACCGCTTCTCGGACATGGTCGTCACCGGCGGGGTGAACGTGTACCCGGCCGAGGCCGAGCAGGTCCTGGTGGCCCACCCCCAGGTGGACGACGTCGCCGGGATCGGCGTGCCCGATCCCGACCTGGGCGAGGTCCTGGTGGCGCTGGGGGAGCCCGTCGACCCGACCGACCCGCCCGATCCCGCCGCCCTGGTGGCGTGGTGCCAGGACCGGCTCTCTCGCTACAAGTGCCCCCGCCGCGTCGTGGTGGTGGACGCCCTGCACCGCAGCGCCCTCGGCAAGCTCGACAAGCGCGCCCTCCGGGCCGGCCTGACCAGCTGATCGCCGGCGCCCCGGTTCGGGCCCTCAGCGGGGGCTGAGTCGGCGCAGCGGCGGGAGGGTGGGCGGGGGCTGCTTGCGGGGCGGGAGCTCGGCCAGGAGGTGCGCGGTGATGTGGGCGATCTCGGCCACGGCGCGCTCGAAGGGCTCCTCGGTGGCGGCCGAGGTCTTCTGGACCCCGCTGACCTTGCGCACGTACTGGCGGGCGGCCGCCTCGATCTCCTCGGCGGTGGGGCCGGGCTCGAGGCCCCGCAGCGTGGTGATGTTCCGGCACATGCCGCCCACGCTACGACCGGCCGGTCGACTCGTGCATCGGGACCCCCGGGTCCGGGCGCGCCGCCGCCCCGACCGCAGACGCGGATCGGGGCGGCGGACGCGACGGCAGGACCGGATCAGCCGTAGCTGACCTGGTACGCCTTCAGCGCGTTGAGCCAACCCGACCGCAGGCGGGTGGGCTCGGCCAGCTGGCTGATGTCGGGGAGGTGGTCGGCGATGGCGTTGAACATGAGGTTGATCTCCACCTTGGCCAGGTTGGCTCCCACGCAGAAGTGGGCGCCGCCCCCGCCGAACCCCACGTGGGGGTTGGGGTCACGGGTGATGTCGAAGCGGTGCGGGTCGTCGAACACCGTCTCGTCGAAGTTGGCCGACGAGTACACCAGACCCACCCGCTGGCCCTTCTTGACCTCCTGGCCACCCACTTCGCAATCGTCCATCGCGGTGCGCTGGAACATCACCACCGGGGTGGCCCACCGCACGATCTCATCGGCGGTGGTCTCGGGTCGCTCGGCCTTGTACAGCTCCCACTGGTCGGGGTGCTGCATGAAGGCGTGCATACCATGGCTGATGGCGTTGCGGGTGGTCTCGTTGCCCGCCACCGCCAGCATGAGCACGAACCAGGCGAACTCCTCGGAGCTGAGGGTCTCATCCGCGCTGGCCGACACCAGCTTGGTGATGATGTCGTCGGCGGGACAGGCCTTGCGTTCCTCGCCGATGGTCACCGCGTAGCCGAGGATCTCGGCGGCGGCCACGGCCGGATCCACGTCGAAGTCGGGATCGTCGTAGGCCATCATCTGGTTCGACCAGTTGAAGATCTGCTTGCGGTCGTCCTGGGGGAAGCCCATCAGGTCGGCCAGGGCCTGCAGCGGCAGTTCGCACGCCACGTCGTCCACGAAGTTGCCCTCGCCCTTGGCCTTGGCCTCGGTCACGATGCGCACGGCCCGCTCGCGGAGCGCGCCCTCGATCTTGGAGACGCCCCGCGGGGTGAACACGCCCCGCGCCACGATGCCGCGCACCTTGGCGTGGTGCGGGTCGTCCATGTTGATCATCATCATCCGCTGGAGATCGCGCTCCTCGCGTCCGATGTGGCCCTCGAACTTGACGATGGCCGTGTTCTCCTCGCTCGACCAGCCCTCCCGGGCCGAGGAGATGTTCCGCACGTCCTCCCAGCGGGTGGCCAGCCAGAAGCCACCGTCGTCGTAGGACGAGTTCTCCCTGGTCTGGGGGTTCCAGTAGAGCGGCCGGTTCTGGCGCAGGTACGCGAACTCGGGCATCGGGAGCCCGGCCTGGATGAGGTCGGGATCGGTGAAGTCGGTGCCGTGGGCCACCGGGCAGCGGGCCACCTCGGTGGCGGGACGGGTGGTGTCGGTCATGGTGTCAGGCCTCCGCGTCGACTGTCATGAGCTTGTTCAGGCGTTCGGTGGACTCGATGCACTCCTCCACCAGGTCGAAGATCACGTCCTTGGCGGGGCGCGCCTTGGTCATCCGGCCCACGATCTGGCCCACCGGGTTGAACTGCACGTCTCGGGCCTGCTCGGGGTACTTGTGGCCGCGCTGGACGGCGTTGGAGGTGACCATGAACTGCATCGGCATGCCGAGCGGCTTGGGGTTGCCCTCCTCCTCCCAGGCCTCGGTCCAGTCGTTGCGGAGCATGCGGCACGGCTTGCCGGTCCACGACCGGCTGCGGAGGGTGTCCTTGCTGGTGGCCGCGAAGAGGCTCGCCATCTGGGCGGGCGGCACGTCGGCCTCCTCCACGGTGAGCCAGAGCGAGCCGGTCCACACGCCCTGGGCTCCCATGGCGAGGGCCGCCGCCATCTGCCGGCCGGAGCCGACGCCGCCGGCCGCGAGCATGGGCGTGTCACCCAGCACGTCGAGCACCTCGGGCCACAGCACCATGGAGGCGATCTCGCCGGTGTGGCCGCCACCCTCGGTGCCCTGGGCGATGATGATGTCGACGCCGGCGGCCTTGTGGCGGGCGGCCTGGGCCGCCGAGCCGCACAGCGCGGCGATGAGCTTGCCCTTGCTGCGGACGTTGTCGATCACGTCGGGCGGCGGGGTGCCGAGGGCGTTGGCGAGGAGCACGCACTTGTCGTGGGACAGGGCGATCTCGGCCTGCGGACCGGCGATGGCGGTGCCGAAGCCGATGAGCTCCTGCATCTTCTCGTCTTCGGGGATCTCCGGGACGCCGTGCTCGGCCAGGAGCTTCTGGACGAAGTCGCGGTGCTCCTGGGGGATCATCGCCTTGAGGTCTTCCTGGAGCTTGTCGGCGTCGGTGGCGCCCATGCCCTCGTACTTGCCGGGGATCACGATGTCGACGCCGTAGGGCCGGTCGCCGATGTGCTCGTCGATCCAGGCGAGCTCGGTCTCGAGCTGCTCGGGGGTGAAGCCCACGGCGCCGAGCACGCCCAGGCCGCCGGCCTTGCTCACCGCGACCACGACGTCGCGACAGTGGGTGAAGGCGAAGATCGGGAACTCGATGCCGAGCTTCTTGGCCAGGTCGGTCTGCATCTGTCGGTGTCTCTCTCTTGTCTGGGATGGCTGAGGGGGTTGCTGGTCTGGGGTGGTCGGTGGTCCGGCCCGGTCGGGGAACCGAGTCAGGCGTGCAGGCGGACCGGGAGGTGCTTGATGCCGTTCACGAAGTCGGAGCGCATGCGCCGGTGCTCACCGGCGGCCTCGACGTTCGGGAACCGCCGGAGGAACTCGCGCATCATGATCTTGATCTCGGCACGCGCCAGGTTCGCCCCGAGGCAGAAGTGCGCACCGCCCCCGCCGAAGGTGAGGTGGTCGTTGGGCGTGCGTCGGGGGTCGAACGTGTACGGATCGGTGAAGTGGGCCGGGTCGGTGTTGGCGGCCGGGTAGTAGATGACCACCTTCTCCCCCGCGGCGATCGGTTGACCGGCGATCTCGGTGTCTCGGGTGGCGGTCCGCCGGAAGTTGTGGATGGCGGACCCCCAGCGGAGGAACTCCTCGGTGGTGGAGCTCCAGAGGGCGTCGTCGTCGATGCCGGCCACCAGGTCGGCGGTGACCTCCGGGCGCTCCAGGAGTGCTTGCAGCGAGTGGGCCAGGAGGTTGCGGGTGGTCTCGTTGCCGGCCACGCAGAGGAGCACGAAGAACATGTTCAGCTCCTGGGTGCTGAGGCGGTCGCCGTCGCCCCCGGCGTGCACCAGGGCGGTCATGATGTCGGCGCGGGGGTTGGCCAACCGGTCGGCCACGATCACGTCGCAGTAGGCGTAGATCTCGGCGGCGGCCGCCTCGCCGTCGGAGGCCGAGGTGCGGAAGTCGGGGTCCTGGCCGCCCACCAGGCGGTTGCTCCAGTCGAAGACCATGTGGCGGTCCTCGTCGGGCACGCCGATCATCTCGCAGATCACCTGGAGCGGTAGCTCGGCGGCCACCTCCTCCACGAACTCGACCTCGTCGCGCTCGGCGATGCGATCGACGATGGCGGCGGCCTTCTCGTCGATGTGGTCGACGAGGCGGCCGATCATCTTGGGCGTGAACCCGGCGCTCACCAGCCGCCGGTAGCGGGAGTGCTTGGGCGGGTCCATGTTGAGCAGGGTCATCCGCACCAGCTCCAACGCCGACTCGTCGTAGTCGGCCAGGAAGGTGGAACCCAGCTCGGTGGAGAAGGTCTGGTGGTCGCGGCTGATGGCCCGCACGTCGTCGTAGCGGGTCACCGCCCAGAACCCGATGTAGTCGGGGTGGTCGTGCCAGAACACCGGCGCCTGCTCGCGCAGCACGTCGAACTGGTCGTAGGGCACCGCCCGCGACCAGGTGTCCTCGAGCAGGTCGATCTGGTCGAGGCTGACGGTCATCGGTGGTTCCCCCTGGTGGTGGTGCTGGTGCTGCTGGTCGTGGTGCCGGTGGTGACCACGTCGGCCCCGGCGAGCGACGGGCCGAGGCCGAGGAGGCGGCGGAGGCCGTCCACGACCACGGGCTCGGGCAGGGCGGTGGCATCGAGGCGGTACTGGAAGGCCGCGCCCAGGAGCAGGCCGATGACCAGGCCGGCCACCTCGGTGGCCGGCCCCGGCAGCTCGAAGCCGAACTCCTCGCTCCACTCGGTGAGTCCCCCGGCCAGACCCTGACGCATGGTGGCGAACCGCTCGCTACCGACCACGCCCATCTCCGGCTCGCGCACGGCGTGGAGCCACAGCTCGAACTCCAGGAGCAACCAGGCGTCGCCGGTCTCGCTGTCGCGACGCACGATGCCCCGCCAGAGCGCGCCGAGACGGCCGTCGAAGTCGGTCTCGCCCTCCAGCGACGCCGTCACGTCGACGATCGTCTGCTCCACCCAGAGCTGGAGCAGGGCCACCAGCAGGCCGTCCTTGCCGCCGAAGTGGTCGTAGAGGGCACCGGTGGTGCGGCCCGCCGCTGCGGCCACGGCTTCGGCCGAGGTGGCGTGGAACCCCTTGTGGGCGAACAGGTCGGCGGCCGCGTCGATCAGCAGCGATCGGGTCTCGGCCCGTCGTTCCTCCTGCGTTCGTGCCACGCCGCGCAACATACATCGGATCTCCGATGTATGTCGACCATCCGATGTACTCCGCGGGAGGGACGCCACCCCGCCAACCGCGTTCTGGCGTATCTCGCGTCCACCTGGTGGACCTCAAGTACGCCAGAAGGGCTGGGGAGCGGCGTGATCGCTCCCAGCGTGCCGGTCCGGCCACGGGCCGTGACCAATCGGGGTACGGTTGCCGCGGGAGGGAACAGGCCGACGACGGCCGGCCGGCGCCTCCCGTCCCGTCATGGCAGATGCACCCGACCGGCAACGGTCTCCTCTCTTCGACTACGCCAGCTCCGTCGATCCCGCCATGTCCGCGTTCGGGTGGCGGTTCATCGTGCTCAGCTACCTGGCGGTGCTGGTGCCGCTGCTCGGCATCGCCCTCCCCCGCGACGCCGAGACCCATTGGGGCATCGTGGCGGCGGTGCTCGTGGTGGCCCTGGCCACGCTCACGCTCAACGCCGGGTACCTGCGCCGCATGCTGGCCACCGACGGGTGGTACGAGCCGCCCGGGGTGGTCGTGCTGGGTCAGGCCCTGGTGGTCACGGTGGCCACCGGGTGGCTCAACTACGCCCTCAGCGGGGCCGGCGGCTTCTACCGGCCGATCATCGTCGTCCCCACCCTGCTGGTGGCGGTGATCGGCAACCGCGCCATGTTCGTGGCCACGGCGTCCACCGCGTTCGTGACCCTCACCCTCAGCAGCTGGGCCCAGGGCACCGAGCCCCGGCACCTCCCGGCGTTCGTGGTGTCCTACTGCACCACCTGGGGTGTGGTGGTCCTGATGGTCCGACTGCTGTCCGCCCGCGCGCTCCAGGCCACCACCCTCACCCAGGGCATCGCCGACGCCGCCGCCATCGCCGCCCAGGCCGACCGGCTGGACGACGGGCTCGAGCGCCTGCTCCCCGTGGTGGGTGCCTGGGCGGTGGCCGAGCGCGTGACCGCCTTCGCCCTGGCCGACGGGCAGTCCGCCCTGCTCGAGAGCTGGCCCCCCGGCACCGAGCCGTGCCCACCCCCTGCCGCCGCGCTGGTGGCGCGGGCGTGCGCCGACGAAGGCGCGGTGGTGGACGGCCCTCACGCGGTGATCGTGGCCGACTGGTCCGAGGGAGCCGTCGACGGGGCCGGTGCCGCCCCGTCGGCGGTCGCCGTGGCGGTGGTGGTGGAGGGCGCCGCCCGGGCCCGCTTCGACGCCCTCACCTACCACTACCAGCTGAGCCGCATGGCGGCGCAGCTCGAGACCCTGGTGAGCCGCAGCCGCCACATCGAGCACCTGGAGTCGCTCGGCCGGACCGACAGCCTCACCGGTCTCCCCAACCGCCGCGCCCTCGAGGAGCGCCTCGACCTGGAGCGCACCGTCACCCGTCGACGCCACGAACCGCTCACGCTGGCCATGATCGACCTCGACGACTTCAAGGCCTACAACGACACCCACGGCCACCCCGCCGGCGACGACCTCCTGCAGCGCTTCGCCGAGGCGCTCCGCGGCAGCGTGCGATCCACCGACTTCGTGGCCCGCTACGGCGGTGAGGAGTTCTGCGTCCTCCTGTCCAACACCTCCTCCGCCGGAGCCGAGGCCCTGATCGACCAGCTCCGCCACCTGCTGCGGTCCGGGGCCCTCACCGCCCGTCCCGCGTTCTCGGCGGGCATCGCCACCTGGACGGAGGGCGAGTCCAACCACGACCTGTTGAAGCGGGCCGACCGGGCCCTCTACGCCGCCAAGGCAGCCGGCAAGGACCGCTCGGTGGTGGCCTGAGCTGCGACTCGGCTCGTCACCGGTCCGGGAGGAGCACCACCTTGCCGAGCTTGCCGGGGGCACCGAGCCGCTCGTAGGCCGCCGTGACCTCGCCCAGCCCGAAGGTGGCGGTGACCGGCACCTGCACCCGGCCGTCGGCGAGGAGCGGGAGCACGTGGTGGGCCACGGCCTGCACCGCGGCCGCCCGACCCTCCAGCGGTCGGGCCCGCAGCGTGGACCCGAGGATGCGACCCCGCGTGCTCATCAGCCGCAGGAGGTCGACCTCGGCCCGGCCACCCCGGCTCACCCCGATGACCACGATCCGTCCCCCCGTGGCGAGGGCGGCCAGGTCGTCGGGCAGGTTCACCCCGCCCAGCAGTTCGAGCACCACGTCGAACGGACCGTGCTCGCCGAACCCCTCGGGCGTGACCACCACGTCGGCCCCCAGGGCGCGCACCGCGTCGTGGCGCGCCGGATCGCGCACCGTGGCCACCACCGTGGCGCCCGCGGCCCGGGCGAGCTGCACGGCGGCGGTGCCCACCCCACCCGCCGCTCCGTGGATGCACACCCGCTCCCCCATGGCCAGACCGGCCTGGGTGAACAGGGCGTCGTGGGCGGTGATGAAGACCTCGCAGAACCCGCCGGCCGCCTCCCACGCCACCTCGTCGGGCACGGCCAGCAGGCAGCTCTCGTGCACCGCCAGCCGCTCGGCCTGACCGCCGCCGCCCACGAGCGCCATGACCCGGTCACCCACTGCGAAGCGGGTGGTGCCGGCTCCGACCGCGAGCACCTCACCGGCGGCCTCCAGCCCGGGGATGTCGGCCGGTGATCCCGGAGGAGCCGGGTAGAAGCCGCGCAGCTGGAGGGCGTCGGCGGGATTGAGCCCGGCGGCCCGGACCGCCAGCACCACCTCGCCGGGCCCCGGATCGGGGTCCGGGTGCTCGACGAGCTGGAGGGTCTGGTCGACGATCGTGACGGCACGCATGCCGTCTTTCTAGGGGACGGCCCTGCGGTGCGAGGACCGCAGGGCGGTCTGGTCAGCGACGACGCTTGGGCTTGCGGAGCTCGGCCGGGTCGACGCCGGCGGCGAGCATGGCCTCACGCTTGGCCTTGCGCCTCGATGCACCGCTGGGGCGAACCTTGGCCGACCCGGTCACGGCCGCCTCGAAGCGGTCGGGAGCGGACGGCGCGGCGGGACGGGCGGTGCCGCTCGGACGACCACCGGCACCGGTGGCCGGCGGACGGGTGCTGCGGGCGGGACGGTCGTCTCGTGCGGGACGGGCGTCCCGGCTCGGACGGGCGTCCCGGCTCGGACGCTCGGCCCGGGCCGGCCGGTCGTCGCGGGAGGCGGCGGGACGAGGTCCGCCGGAGCGGGTGGCGGGACGCTCGGTGTGGTCACCTCGGGCCGGACGGTCGTCGGGCCGGCGCTCGAAGCGCCGGGCGTCACCGCTGCGGTCGGAACGCTCGCCGCGCGCCGGGCGGTCGTCTCGGGCCGGCCGGTCGGTGCGGTCCCGACGGGAGTGCTGGTTGGACTTGGGGTTGGCCGTGGCGCCGCCGGCGCGGGTGGGGCGGGCCTTGCGGGCCCGGGCGGCGGAGAAGCCGGCATGGCCCTCGGGCAGGGCGCCCACGTCGGGGTCGGTGATCTGGATGCCCAGCTCCGCGTCTCGGATGAGCTTGGTGGCGTCCTTGCGCTCGGCCCCGCCGAGCATCGCCACCACCACACCGGTGGCACCGGCGCGCCCGGTGCGGCCGGAGCGGTGGACGTAGTCCTTGTGGTCGGCCGGCAGGTCGAAGTGGATCACGCAGGTGACGCCTTCGACGTGGATGCCGCGGGCGGCCACGTCGGTGGCCACCAGCGCCTTGACCCGGCCTTCGTGGAACTCGTTGAGGGCCCGCTCGCGCTGGCCCTGGCTCCGGCTGCCGTGGATGGCGGACGCGCTCACCCCGGCGTTCTCGAGCTGGCGGGCGATGCGATCGGCGCCGTGGCGCGTGCGGGAGAACACCACGGTGGGCCCGGCCCGCTCGATGATCTCGGCGGCGAGCTGCAGGCGCTCCTGGCGCTCCACCTTCCAGAAGTGGTGGACGATGTCGCCCGTGTCCTCCTCGGGCATCTCGTGCACCACCGGATCCACCTGGTAGGCCTTCACCAGCGAGTCGATGGCACCGTCGAGCGTGGCCGAGAACAGCACGGTCTGACGGTCGGGGGCGGTCTGGTCGAGGATGCGCCGGACGTCGGGCAGGAAGCCCATGTCGGCCATGCGGTCGGCCTCGTCGACCACCACGAAGCTCACGTCTCGCAGGTCGCAGGCCTTGCGGTCGATCACGTCGAGGAGCCGCCCGGGGCAGGCCACCACGATGTCGATGCCGTTGCGCAGCGCCTTGAGCTGAGGCTCGATGCCTGCACCGCCGTAGACGGCGAGCACCCGCAGGTCGCCGCCGATGGCGCGCAGCTCGTCGGCCACCTGGAGCGCCAGCTCACGAGTGGGAGCGAGCACCAGGCCCTTGGGGCGCTTGGGGGCGGCCCGCTTGACCCGCATCACCATGGGGATGCCGAAGGCGATGGTCTTGCCCGAGCCGGTGGCGGCCTTGCCGCACAGGTCCCGGCCGGCGATGCCGTCGGGGATGGTGGCGGCCTGGATGGGGAACGGGGCCGTGATCCCCTTGGCCGCGAGGGCGCGGGAGATGGAGTCGGGGACGCCGAGGGCGGCGAAAGACGTTGACATGGGATCGATCTCTCTCTGGCGCAGGGCGCCGTGCTTTGCTGGCGCGAGGCGCCGGGGGGTGCAACTCGGGAACGGCATGGGGTCCGGCACGGGGCCGGTACGACAGCCATCTCCCGCTCCTGTCGGAGTGAACCGACGGGCCCCGGTTGGGCCTCAGGTTCGCCCCGGAGGGCGCCCCTGCTTCGAGATCGCTGTCCGATCGCACCGGCACGTTGCCGGCACTGATCGACGCACGCAGCGTAACGCGCCGAACGCCCGTTCCCCAACCCACCTGGATCGGGCCGCCTCGACCGGGTCAGGAGTTGGCGCGAAACCAGTCGTCGACCGCGGCGTGCCAGCGGGTGCGCTGGTCGACGGTGAGGGTGGACTCGTTGGCCTCGGTGAGCACGAACCCGCAGGTCCGCACCGCGTGCACGTAGGCGGGGTGGACACCGGCGCGCTCCATGGCGTCGGTGAGCGTCCTCGACACGTCGACCGGCCCGGTCTTGGGCTCCTCGTCCACCATGACGATCAGGTTACGACCTCCGACACCCGCTGGCGCGGAGGGTTTGCCCTAGACAGGACGCATGAGCGAACCCGGCCTGGTGGTGGGCGACGACGGCATCCCGCGCTGTCCGTGGGCGGGACCGTCGCCCGACTACGTGGCGTACCACGACCTGGAGTGGGGTCGGCCGGTGGCGGACGACCACCGGCTGTTCGAGAAGCTGTGCCTCGAAGGGTTCCAATCGGGCCTGTCGTGGCTGACGATCCTGCGCAAGCGGGAGCACTTCCGCCGGGCGTTCGCCGGCTTCGACCCGGTCGTGGTGGCCGGCTTCGGCCCCGACGACGTGGAGCGTCTCCTGGGAGATGCGGGGATCGTGCGCCATCGCGGCAAGATCACCTCCACGGTGAACAACGCCGCCCGGGCCCTGGAGGTGGTCGACGAGTTCGGCTCGCTGGCCGCCTACGCGTGGTCGTTCGAGCCCGACCCGGCCGAGCGCCCCCCGGTGCTCGACTGGGCCACCCTCGCCGCCCTGCCGACCTCGCCCACCTCGGTCCGCCTGGCCAAGGACCTCAAGCGCCGGGGCTGGACCTTCGTGGGACCCACCACCGTCTACGCCTTCATGCAGGCCATGGGCCTGGTGAACGACCACGTCGAGGGCTGCCACGTGCGGGGCGAGGTGCTGGCCGACCGGGCCGGGTTCACGCCGCCGTCGCCTCGCTCCTGGCGGCGGCGGTAGGTTCCCCGGCCATGACCGACCACGGCACGAGCACCCCCGTCTCGGAGATCTTCGACCCCACGGCGTGGAAGGCGGTGCCCGGCTTCGAGGACCTGGTCGACATCACCTACCACCGGGCCGTGGACGTGGGCGCGGTGCGGGTGGCCTTCGACCGCCCCGAGATCCGCAACGCCTTCCGGCCCTCCACCGTCGACGAGCTCTACCGCGTGCTCGACCACGCCCGGCAGAGCTCCGACGTGGGCTGCGTGCTGCTCACCGGCAACGGCCCGTCGCCCCGCGACGGCGGGTGGGCCTTCTGCTCGGGCGGCGACCAGCGGATCCGGGGCCGCGACGGGTACCGCTACGCCGAGGGCGAGACCGCCGAGAGCATCGACCCGGGCCGGTCGGGGCGCCTCCACATCCTCGAGGTGCAGCGCCTCATCCGCACCATGCCCAAGATCGTGATCTGCCTCGTCCCGGGCTGGGCGGCGGGCGGCGGGCACAGCCTCCACGTGGTCTGCGACCTCACCCTGGCCAGCCGGGAGCACGCCCGCTTCCGCCAGACCGACGCCGACGTGGCCAGCTTCGACGGCGGGTTCGGCTCGGCCTACCTGGCCCGTCAGGTGGGCCAGAAGTTCGCCCGCGAGATCTTCTTCCTGGGCGACACCTACACCGCCGACGACGCCCACCGCATGGGCATGGTGAACGCCGTCGTCGACCACGCCCGGTTGGAGGAGGTGGGCCTGGAGTGGGCCCGCAAGGTGCTGGGCAAGAGCCCCACGGCCCAGCGGATGCTGAAGTACGCCTTCAACCTGATCGACGACGGCCTGGTGGGCCAGCAGGTCTTCGCCGGCGAGGCCACCCGCCTCGCCTACATGACCGACGAGGCCGCCGAGGGCCGGGACTCGTTCCTGGAGAAGCGCGACCCGGACTGGTCGGCCTTCCCCTGGCACTACTGACGGCAGCCCCGCCCACCGACCCGGTTGGATAGGTTCGGCCCGTGTTGCTGCTGTTGGCCGAGGAGTTGGCGCTGCTAGCGATCGATCCGGCGACGGGCCGTCACGGCTCGGGCGACCGGGACCCGCTGAACGCCGCCCTCGCCGGCCTGCTGGTGGCCGAGCTGGTCATCGAGGGCCGAGCCCGGTTCGTGGACGACGCCTCCCGGGCCGAGCGCATGGCCACGACCACCGCAGGCCCACCGTCCTCCCCTGCCCTGGCGGCCGCCCAGGCCGTGCTCGACGACCGTGGGCCCAAGCTGAAGCCGGTGCTGCGCGCCATGAGCCGTGGGCTCGACCAGCAGCTCGGCACCGGCACCTGGGACACCGCGGTGGCCGGTCTGGTGGCCGCCGGCAAGGTGTCGACCCCCGCCGGCAGCGTGCGGCCACGGGTCGAGGTGCTGGACATCGCCGGGCGGGAGCTGCTCCTCGCCCGGCTCCGTGACGCGGCGGCCGGTGAGGGTCCGCTCGACGACCGCACGGCCGCCCTCCTGAACGCCACCGGCCCCGCCCGCCTCCTGGAGCTGGTCGCCCCCGACCGAGCGGGCCGTCGCCACGCCCGCCGACGCATCGACCACCTGCTCGACGGCACACCGCTGGGAGCCATCGGCACGGCCGTGCGCAAGGTGATCGAGGAGGACGCGACGGCCGCCACCTGAGCCACCCGTCGACCCGTCGACCCGTCGACCCACCAGCCGGCCCACCCCACCCGGACCATCACCGGACCCGGACCGAGGTGGTGACCAGGTTCGGGTCACCTCACCAGGTGTCGATGGCGGGGCGGCCCCGGCGCTCGCCGCGGTCGGCCCGGAAGGCGGCCAGGACGCGGGCCCGGGTCTCGGCCGGGTCGATGACGTCGTCGATCTCCAGGTGGGCGGCCATGTTGAGGGCCTGCCCGTGGCGGTAGGCGGCCGCCACCATGTGGTCGAACGCCTCCTGGCGGTCCTCGGGGTCCTCGATGGCCTCGAGCTCGCGACGGAACCCGAGCTTCACCGCCCCCTCGAGCCCCATGCCGCCGAACTCGCCGGTGGGCCACGACAGGGTGAAGAGCCCGGCCTTGAAGCTGCCGCCGGCCATGGACTGGGCGCCGAGTCCGTACCCCTTGCGCAGCACCACGGTGCCGAACGGGACGGTCATCGACGCCGCCGTCACGAACATCCGGCTGAAGTGGCGCACCTGCGCCGTGCGCTCGGCGTCGGGCCCGACCATGAACCCCGGCGTGTCGCACAGGTACAGCATCGGGATGCGGTGGGCGTCACAGAGCTGCAGGAACCGGGCCGCCTTGTCGGCGGCGTCGGTGTCGATCGCTCCCCCGAGGTGGGCCGGGTCGTTGGCGAGCACGCCGACCGGTTCACCTTCCAGCCGCACGAGCGCGGTGACCATCCCCGCCCCGAACCCCCGACGCAGCTCGAGCACCGAGTCCACATCGGCCAGCCCGTGGACCACGGCGCGCACGTCGTACACCTGCTTGCGGCGCTCGGGCACCAGGGTGCGCAGCCGTTCCTGATCCGGAGCCGCCCAGTCCGCCACCGGCCCCTGGAAGAACGACAGGTACCGCTTGGCCACCGCCACGGCCTCGACCTCGTCCGCCACCGCCACGTCGACGACCCCGTTGGCCACCTGGATGTCGATCGGCCCGATGTCCTCGGGTCCCACCACGCCCAGGCCGCCTCCCTCGATCATGGCGGGGCCGCCCATGCCGATGTTCGAGTCGGCCGTGGCGATCACCACGTCGCAGCAGCCGAGCAGGGCGGCGTTGCCGGCGAAGCACCGGCCGGCGGCGATGCCCACGGTGGGCACCAGGCCCGAGAGCCGGGCGAACAGCTCGAAGGCCCGGGTGTCGAGTCCGGCCACGATCGGCATGTCGGTGTCTCCCGGCCGGCCGCCGCCGCCCTCGGCGAACAGCACCACCGGCAGGCGCATGCGCTCGGCCAGCTCGAACATGCGGTCCTTCTTGGCGTGGTTGCGGTGGCCCTGGGTACCGGCCAGCACGGTGTAGTCGTAGGCCACCACCGCGCAGGCGGCCCGGTCCTCACCCACCAGCGCGCCGTTGATCCGGCCGAGCCCGGTGATGAGGCCGTCGGCTGGCGTGCGCGCCTGGAGTTCCTCCCGGTCCCGCCGGGACTCCTGGGCGGCGAAGGCGAACCCGCCGTACTCGTGGAACGACCCCGTGTCGACCAGGTCGGCCACGTTCTCGCGGGCGGTGCGCTGCCCCCGCCCGTGGCGCTTGGCCACCGCCTCGGGCCGGGCGTCGTCGGCCAGCAGGGCCCGCCGGCGGGTGAGCTCGGCCAGGTCGGTGCGGGGCCCGTCCGGCGCCCCGGCGGGCACGGGGCTCTCCTCCGCCGCGGACGCTGCGTCGGGCGACGCCACGAGGAACACCAGCACCTGACCGGCATCGACGGTGTCACCCTCCCCCACCGCCACGGTCTCCACCCGGGCCCGGGTGGGCGCGGTGAGGGGGTGCTCCATCTTCATCACCTCGAGGACCACCAGCGGCTGTCCCGCCTGGACCAGGTCACCCGACGCCACCCGGACCGCCGCCACCGTGGCGGCCATCGGGGCCATCACCTGGTGGCCGTCGCGGGGATCGGGGTCTGGCGTCATGCCCCGGTGCTAGCACGCCTGGGCCCCGGTACCGTCTGCGCATGACCGCAGCCGAAGCGCCATCCCCCACGCTCGAGCCGGTGCCGGAGGACTGGGACCGGGCCCTGGCCGTGGTGGCCCACCCCGACGACCTGGAGTACGGCGTGGCCTCGGCCGTGGCCCGCTGGACCGACCAGGGCAAGACCGTCACCTACTGCCTGCTCACCGCCGGTGAGGCGGGCATCGACGCCCTGCCCCCCGACCAGTGCGCCCGGATCCGCATGGAGGAGGAGCGCCGGTCCGCCGCCGTGGTCGGCGTGGACACGGTGGAGTTCCTGGGCCACCCCGACGGCCTGGTCGAGGCGAACCTGGCCGTGCGCCGGGACCTGGCCGCCACCATCCGCCGCCACCGACCCGACGTGGTGGTGTCGATCAACTTCCGCGAGCGGTTCGGCTTCCCGGGCTTCAACCACGCCGACCACCGCGCCACCGGTCTGGCCCTCATCGATGCGGTGCGCGACGCCGGCAACCGCTGGCTGTTCGTGGGCGCCGGCGGCGAGCCGTGGGCCGGCGTGCGCTTCGCCCTGTTCGGGAACTCCCCCATGGCCACCCACGCCGTCGACGTGACGGCCACCATCGACCGAGGCGTGGCCTCGCTGCAGGAGCACCGCGTGTACCTGGACGGGCTACCCGCGGGCACCCTCGGCACCGACCCCGACGGCTTCCTCCGCGGCATGGCCACCGAGGCCGGCCCGTCGCTCGGCGTCGAGGCCGCCGTCACCTTCGAGCTGATCCCCCTCTGAGTGATCGGCACAGCACCACTACCCCCCTGGTGCTAGCACCATCTGATAGCATTCATCTCCATGTCAACCCGCACCACCTTCACGCTCGACGACTCGCTCGCCGAGCAGGCGCGTCGCCTGGGCGTGAACGTCTCGGCAGCCGCGCGAGATGGCGTCGCCGCCGCGGTTCGATCCGCGCTGGCCCGGAGCGATCGGGCCGCCTACCTGCAGAACCCCGAGCCGGTCGACGACGCCTGGGCCGATGCCGAGGCGTGGGGCGACGAGTGAACCGGGGTGAGGTCTGGCTCGCCGAGGTGGGGCGCAAGCGCCGACCGGTGCTGGTCCTCACCCGTAGCGAGGTGCTCGACGTCCGCTCGCTGGTGACCGTCGCCGAGGTGTCGACCTCGGCCCGTGGGCTCGCCGCCGAGGTCGAACTCGACCACGTCCGGGTGGGACTGGACCGACCGTCGGTCGTCAACTGCGACGGTCTGCACACGGTCGCCCAGACCACGCTCACCAGCCGCGTGGGTGAGGTCGACGAGGACACCCTGGTCCGGGTCTGCTCGGCCGTGAGCTACGCGCTCGGCTGCTGACGCGTCCCCCGGCGACCAGCGTGGCGTGCCCGCTGGCCGACGCCGCTGGGCTCACGCACTCGACTCGTAGCGGAAACGGGGGGCGGGCGGGCCCCGACGGCGGTGACCTCGTGATCAACTGGTTGATGGAGCGGCCGGCCGAGCGGAACGAGTGCAGGGCCAGCCAACGCTGCCAGGAGCTCAAACGGCACATTGCGGGCACCCCTCGGAGCGGCAGGCCCTACACAGCCAGTTGCGCCCAAGCCCGAGCTGCGCGCGTTCAACTGAAGGCCGGCCGCCGTCGAGACCGTGGGTAACCTGACCG
>DAIMFV010000058.1:0-16119 GCA_036724365.1 Acidimicrobiales bacterium
GTCGGCGAGCGGAGTGAGCGTCGCCGCCCAGGTGTTCCGCGACATCGCAGGCCGGATCGCCACCGAGATCGCCCCACCCGTGAGCCCCGAGTCGGTCGACATGGCCGGCTGCTCCGCCCGCATGCTCGAAGCAGCAGTGGCCGCGTTGGACGCCCTCGACGAAGAAACCCCCGCCGAAGCCAGCTGACCCCGCTGTCGGTCACGGCCAGTAAGCAGCGGGTCCGCCACGTGGACCTCGACCGATCTAGGCGGCTCCCACCAGGGCGAGCACCAGGAGCGTGAGTGCCGCGCTGAGGAACAGGTAGATGCCCGGCACCAACATCTCGGTCGGGATTCGAAAGAGCAGTTGGACCAGGCGATACACCAGGCTGCCGACCACCATGCCGAACCCGACCACGAGCAACACCTGCAGAGCGGCTGAAGCGAGGTTCATCGGCAAGAAGACTCGATGGTCACCGTGCGGAACGGGCGCTTCTCCGGCCGAAGCTCGACTTCGCGGTCGCCACCGACCGGAGGCCATCGACACCGTCCCTGGCTGTTGCTTCACGCGCTCTGCGGATCCAGACGTCCTTGTCGTACCTACTGGAAAACGCGGTCAATCGATGCACCGCGCCGTCCGGCGCCACGACGTACAGCAGATAATCGGCAGACCGCATGCCACCCCATGCGAGGAGATCGAGCAGGCTGGAGAGCAACGACGGTTCGATGGTGTAGATCTCGTACACACCGTCGGATGAAGCGTCTTCGACTTTGAGTTCCAGCGTGCCGTTGTCAACCAGACGCGCTCGCTTCACCCGAATCGCCCCCACTCATCAGCTCACGTGGACGGTATCGGATGACGCGGTGACGCAAGTCTCTGTCGGACGACTCGATCCCATAGCCGGGGACCGGCACTCAACCGCCGAACCAGAGCAGGAGTCCGAAGCCGATCAGGACCGGGGACCCGAGGAACACGGCCCGCTGGTGCAGGTAGTTCGTTGCATCAGGATCCCGGTACCGATCGGGATGGCGAAGCGCGTCGCGAATCCTGAGCCCGCGATGGTCGGGATACCGGGCCAGGACCAGACGCGACGTGACCTGGCCCACCAGGCCGACCAACGTCAAGATCTGCCCGATCCGCTGCAACCCGTCGTTCATCGATCCCCTCTGTCTTGTTGAAGCATTGAGGATCTGTCATGCCTCCGGCGCCGCCGTCGTTGAGCTACCGCTACTGCAGCCAGCACGGCCGCCACGACGACGAGGTAGCCCAAGACGACGCCGACTGGAGCTGACAGCAGCACCAGCGCCAAGGCGGGAAGAACCACCGCCACCTGGGCAAGGATCGCGTTGCCTGACCGTTCGACCGCCTTCAAGAACTGGAGACGACCGGAAGCTGGCTTGACCGCTGGTGTCACTGGCGAAATCCCAGGCTCCAGATCAGGGCCGGAACACAGGCGATGAGCCACCCTCGGACGATTCGATGACGCCGTTGCGCGAGCCACAGGAAGCCTCCCCAACCGCCCTTCTCCTTCACGAGCTCGGTGTACGGCTGCGGAACACGCGTCACCTCCTCGGAGGTGAAGAGGAACGAATACAGCTGGGCCGTCAACCAGACCAACGGGGGCACGTAAACGACTCCGATTGCGATCAGATCGGCTCCTCTGGCCATCGACGCCATGCGAACTCGACCTTCTGACCGGGTCTCAGGAGCAGAGCCCAGCTCAGCGCATGCGGAGGTTGCGGAGGGCTTCGGGGAGCTCCCCGACCACGGGGCGGAGGACGGGTTCGGCGGTGGCGGGGGGGGCGCAGACCTGGGGTTCGGTGGACGAGTCGAAGTCGGCACCGCGGAGGATGAGGCGCACGCCCAGTTCGGTCTCCACCGAGAGCGACTCGCCCAGCTCCTCGACCACGTCGAGCACCACGCCGTCGCTCCCCGGGTAGTTGGACCGCAGGTACTCCGGCGCGAACACCGGGACGCCGGCCACCGAGCCCACCTGTTCCTGATCGGGGCCCGACCAGAAGTCCTCGTAGAGGAACGGGGCGGTGGACTCGCAACAGCCGGTGCCGATGGTGATCGACAGCGCTCCGGCGCGGCGGCGGGTCATCTCGGTGACGACCTCGGCGGCCCGATCGGTGGCGGTGATCTGCACGCGTCGAACGCTAGCGGCGCGGTCCCCCGGACCGGGCTCAGGATCGCCGGTCCACCCCGACGGGGAGCGATACGGTGGGCCGACCACCGGGGCGGGATCTCTGGGGGGCTGATGTTCCTGGCAACCCGCCCACGACGCGAGGAGCACCATCCATGAAGTCCCGCCTGCTGGCCGCCGGCCTGTTCACCATCCTGTTGCCCTTCGGTGCCGTCGCCTGCGGCGCCGACAGCACCGGTGAGCTCGACAAGGGCGACCTCACCGACGAGCTGGTCGATGCCGGCATGACCGAAGACCAGGCCTCGTGCATGGCCGACGCCATGATCAAGGCCGACTTCACCCAGGACGAGATCGACAAGCTCAACGGTGGCGACACCGAGGCCGTCGACTCCGCCAAGTACGAGGCGTTCATGAGCGCCACCATGGACTGCGTCACCGCCGACGCCGGCTGACCAGGGTTCCTCCCCCGAGGGCAACGGGAGGGCCCGGGGCCGGGGGCCGGGGCCCTCCCGCGTCCGGAGCGGGCGCCGACCGGGGTCGCCGCCCGCCGGCGTCAGATGTTGCCGCTCAGGGCGGACAGGTGGATGTAGTTGTCCCGGCTGCCGCCGGGGTTGGCGTGGAGGTGCTTGACCTGCTGGTAGGCGCGCAGGCCCTGGATGCCCAGCTCCCGACCGATGCCCGACTGCTTGTAGCCACCGAAGGGGCGCTCGGGCGAGATCAGGTGGTAGTCGTTGATCCACACGGTGCCGGTGCGCATGCGGTTGGCGATGGAGCGGGCCCGGTCGAGGTTGGCCGACTGGACGCCGCCGGCGAGGCCGTAGATCGAGTCGTTGGCGATGGCCACGGCCTCGTCGTCGGTCTCGAACGGGATGACCGACAGCACCGGGCCGAAGATCTCCTCCTGGGCGATCTTGGCGGAGTTGGGGACCCCGGCGAAGATCGTGGGCGTGTAGAACGCGGCCGCGTCCAGACCGTCGGCGAGGCCCTCGGGGCGCTTGCCGCCGCAGATGGGCTCGCCCACCTCGTCGCGGCCCAGGGCCACGTAGCGCTCCACCGTCTCCACCTGGCTGCGGCTCACGAGCGGGCCGAGATCGGTCTCGAAGTCCATCTGGCTGCCGATGACGATCTTGCCGGCCTTGTCGGCGAGCAGCGACAGGAACTCGTCGTAGATGCTCTTGTGGACCAGGGCGCGGGTGCCGGACTCGCACACCTGGCCGTTGTGGAAGAACGTGCCCCACAGCGTGACGGCGGCGGCGATGTCGAGGTCGGCGTCGTCCAGGATGATGTTGGCCGACTTGCCACCCAGCTCCAGGGTCACGGGCTTCACCGTGCCGGAGGCCAGCTGCATGATGCGGCGGCCCACCTCGGTGGAACCGGTGAACGCGGTCTTGTCGACCAGCGGGCTGGCGGCGAGCTCCTCGCCACAGGTGCCACCGGGGCCGGCCACGATGTTGGCCACGCCCGGCGGGAGGTCGACCTCCTGGAAGACCTCGCCGAGCATGAGGGCGGTGATCGAGGTGAACGACGCCGGCTTGAGCACCGAGGTGTTGCCGGCGGCCAGGGCCGGACCGAGCTTCCACGCCGCCATGATGAACGGGAAGTTCCAGGGGATGACGCCGGTGCACACGCCGTGGGGCTCGTAGCGCACCCAGTTCTGCGAGGGCGGGAACGGGGTGCCGGGCACCTCGATCTCCTCGGCCTCCTCGGTGGCCAGCTTGGCGAACCAGCGGAAGGCGCCCACGGCCCCGGGCACGTCGGCGAAGGTGGCCTTCTTGATGGTGCCGCCGCCGTCGCGGGCCTCCATCTCGGCGAAGGCGCCGGCCTTGGCCTCGATGGCGTCGGCGATCTCGTTCAGCTTGGCGCCGCGCTCGGGGCCCGACATGCGGGGCCACGGGCCCTCGTCGAAGGCCTTGCGGGCCGCCTCGATGGCGCGGACCGAATCCTCGCGGCCGGCCTTGGCGATCTCGGCGATCGGCTGGCCGGTGCCCGGGTCGATGGTGGTGAACGTCTCGCCCGACTGGGCGTCGACGTACTCACCGTTGATGAAGAGTTGGTAGTCGGCCATGTGCCGCGGCCCCCTTGGCTGCGTGGTGACGGTTGTGGTGGTGACGGGTGACGTGGGTGGCACCGTCGTCAGGACGGCGCACCCCTTGACCCGTCGGTCAAGAAGCTAGCCCCCGGGCGGCGGGGTCGCACCCGCGACCCACACGGCGTCGATGTCGTCGACGTCGGCGGCGGTGGCCCGACCCTCCGCGGCGAGCTTGCGCAGGTGGGCCCACACGCTGAAGCGGGCCACCGGGTGCAGGGCCTCGGGCACCTCCACGTAGATGGCCGCCACCAGCGCGGCGGTGTCGGCCCCGCCCGGCCCGGCCGCGGCCAGGGCGCTCACCACCTGGCGCTCGCGGTCGGCGCGGTGCTCCACGTAGTAGGTGAGGTAGGGCAGCGGATCGGTGATGAGGTGGCCGTGAGCGGGGGCCACCGCCGCCAGCGGCGGCTTCCAGGCGCGCAGCCGCTCCACCGAGGCGACGTAGTGGCCCATGTCGCCGTCGGGCGGGGTGATCACCACGGTGGACCCGCCCATCACGTGGTCGCCGGCCACCAGGATCCCCTCCTCCTCCAACAGGAAGCAGAGGTGGTTGGAGGCGTGACCGGGCGTGTGCACGGCGCGGAGGGTGAAGTCGGGACCGGCCACCACGTCTCCCTCGGCCAGGTGGCGGGTGCACATCAGGCCGTCGCGGTCGTCGAAGGCCAACACGTCGGCCCCCGTGAGAGCGGCCAGGCGCTCGGCCCCGGGCGAGTGGTCGGGGTGGGTGTGGGTGCAGAGGATCCACCGGACGGGGCCCAGGCCGGCCAAGACGTCGAGGTGCTCCACCAGGTCGGGCCCGGGGTCGATCACGGCCAGGTCGGTGGTGCCGACCACGTAGGTGTTGGTGCCCGGGCCGGTCATCATCCCCGGGTTGGGGCACAGCACCCGCCGCAGCAGGGGCGTGAGGGCGGTGGGCACGCCGGGTTCGAGCGGCGCCGGTTCCGTGCCGGCGACGGCCCCGGTCACAGTTCCACGTCCTCGTCGGGCCCGAAGCCGGTGGTGGCCGGCGCGGTGTACGACGGGGTCGACTCGGTGATGCCGCGGGCCGCCTCGGTGACCTGGCCCATCCACGGGCGGTCCTCCGTGCGGAAGGCGCCGTCGGCGTGGTAGTCGGGATCGCCGGGAAGCACGATGCGCATGCCGCCGTCGACCGCCACCACCCGGGGCAGGATGGCGGGCACGCTGGTGATCTGGGTGGCCGCGGCCAAGGCGTCGGCGGCGGTGTCGAACCGGGTCATGGCCTTCAGGCTGGAGATGGTGGGCGGCATCATGGTGATGTCACCGGCGAGGCAGCGGTGCAGGGCGTCGATCGGTCGCACCCACTCGTTGGCGATCACCTCGCGGTCGTCGTGCAGCGGGGTCTGGTTGGCGGGGGCGGCCGCCAGGAAGAACCGGGTGTCGTAGCGCCGGGGCGCGCCCACCGGCGTGATCCAGTGCCCGAAGTAGTGCATCTCCCCCACCGCCAGCCGCAGGGCCTCCTCGGTGCACACCTCCACCAGGCGACGCCGGCCCTGGTCCACCTCCCGACGGTGGACGGCCCAGCGGTCCAGCCCCGCCTCGGCGTCGAGGTCGACGAACCGGCCCTCGGGATCCACGGCCAGCAGGATCCCGGCCTCCTCGAACGACTCGCGGATGGCCGCCACCCAGAACGCCAGGCCCCCGCGCTCGATGCCCAGACGGGTCGACGCGTCGAGATCGCCGCGCCCCAGGCAGACGTCCTCGAGATCGGACGCCCGGTCCACCGGATCGACGGCGCCACCCGGGAACACGTAGGCGCCGCCCACGAAGTCGGAGTTGAGGTTGCGCTGGAGCATGAACACCTCCAGCCCCTCCCGACCGTCCCGGAGGACCAGCACCGTGGCGGCGTCGCGCAGCGGCACCTGATCGGCGGTGGGAGGCGGGGAACCGGCGTCGGGCTGCATCGAGCGCAGGCTACGCCCGGCCGACGCGACCACGACGGGAGACGGCCCGGGTGGGCGGTTCCACGAGGGCGGATGGCAGGAGGCGGATTCCCGGAGGCCGGGTGCCCGGCCGGGTACGGGTCAGGGCCGGAGGCTGCGGTCGGGCTGGTCGTGGCCCGAGGTGTCGATCACGTCGCCGGTGGAGAAGCCCGTACCGGTGGACCGGAACGTGCCCACGAAGCGCCCGCCGGCCGACGACGCGCCGAAGGCGGCGAACGACCCGAACCCGCCCCGCTTGAACCGGGCCATGACCGGGGCGCGAAAGAGCGCCCGGGTGGGTGGGATCACCAGCAGGTAGGCGAGCAGGTCGCCCACGAAGCCGGGGGCCAGCATCAGCGCGCCCGCAACCACCAGCAGGAACCCGTCGACCAGTTCACGGTCGGGGATGCGGCCGGCATCGACCGCCTGGGAGATGCGGGCCAGCACCGTCAGCCCCTGGTGCTTCAACAACCAGGCCCCGATGGCGCTCTCGATCACCAGGAGGGCGATGGTCTCCCAGCCGCCGATCACCTGGGCCACCTGGATGATCACGTACAGCTCGACCAGCGGGGCCACCACGAACAGCAGGAGCAGGACGAGACCCATCCGTCCAGGGTACCGGCGGTCGGTCCGGCGCGGTCCGTCGCCACTTGGGATGATGGGGCCATGGGCAGCTTCAGCAAGTGGCTCGACTACGCCAAGACCAAGGTGGAGATGGCGGTGCGCTCCGGCAACCGCGAGCTCGACGAGCTCGAAGCCGAGCGGGAGGCCACCACGGCCGACAAGCCCTGGCTGCGCGCCGAGGGCGAGGCCCCCACCTTCGACGAGGCCCGGGCCCGGATCGAGTGGCAGGCCAAGCAAGCCGCCGAGGGCGGCACGCCGCCGGCCCCCGGGTCGGTCCCCGGGTCGGTTGCGGGGTCGGTGCCTGGCTCGACGTCCGGCTCGACCTCCGGCTCGACCTCCGGCCCGGACCCCGCCGTGGAACCGACGTCACCCGCGCCGGGCGCACCGCCGGCGGGTCCGACCACCCCGGCGGCGCCGATCACGTCGCCCGAGGACCGGGCCCGCGACGCGGAGGCGGCATCGGCCCGCGTGGAACTGGAGGCCCGTCAGCGCGAATCGGCGGCCCGCCTCGAGGCCATCCGCGAGGAACTGGGCATCGACCCACCCCCGACGCCCTGACGAGCCCAGCTGACCGTCGACCCGTTCTGGGGCGCGACCTGATCGCCAGACGACCACGTCTTGCCCGTGAACGAACGCCATGCCCGGGAACCGGACACGGCCGGTTCAGGAGGCGGTGATCAGCAGGTTCTTGCGCTCGGCCTCGTTGAGGCCGCCCCAGATGCCGTGCTGCTCCCTGATGGAGACGGCATAGTCGAGGCAGGGCCGTTTCACCGGACAGGTCCGACAGATCTCCTTGGCCTGCGCCTCTCGTTGGATCTTGTCGGCCTTGCGCTCGAAGGCCGCGGGCGGGAAGAAGATCGCGCTCTGAGGTCCGCGACATGCGGAACGAAGCTGCCAGTCGTCATCGACTCGTTGTGCACTCACCGGAAGTCCCCCTTTCGGTGCTGAGCGACGGTAGAGGCCGTTCGGGCGCCCCACAAGACCCAACTTTCGCGATCAGTGCGCTCGCGATCGCGAGCAGCCGCCGCGATCAGGTGGCGGTGGGATCCGGGGTGGCCGGCGGCAGCGGTTCGCCGTCGACCAGCACCACGCCGTCGTCGCCGGGCTCGGCGTCGTCGTCGTCGCCCGATCCCCGTCGCTTCTCCCGGTAGTCGACGGCGCCGCCCTCGAGGGGCTCGACCTCCAGCAGGAGGCCATCGACCTCGACCACCCGCACCGCGTCGTGCAGCGCGAGGGGTGTGGCCCGGTTGGTGCGGGCCCGCCAGAGGGCGCCGCGCACGCGGACCACCCCGTCGGGCGAGATCTCCGAGACGGCCTCGCCCTCTTCGCCGATCATCCACTCCCGCCCGATGGTGGGGGTGGAGAAGCGGGTGCGGACCATGGCGGGCATGCCCGCCAGCATGAACAGGGCCGTACCCACGATGCCCACCAGCAAGGTGATCCACGACAGCGACAGGCCGTCGAACAGCAGCAGCGACCCGGCCACCAGGCTCACGCCGCCGACCACCGACCAGAAGCGGGGCACCCCGGTCTGGACGTCGATGGTGAAGCCGAAGATGGCGAGCACGAGCAGGGCCAGGCCCACCGGTCGGATCGGGAGCACGGCCAGGCCGTAGCAGGACAGGACGAAGCAGCCGGCGCCGACGAGGCCGGCCACGCCGACGCCGGCGGTGAACAGCTCGAACACGATGAGCGACAGGCCGATCAGCAGCAGCAGGTAGGCGGCGGCCGGGCTGGCCACGGTGTGGAAGAGCTGGTCCTGGATGGGCAGGGCAGAGAACACGGGCACCGACACCGGCTCGGTGACCTGGCGGCCGTCCTGGGTGACCACCCGGGTCTCCACGCCGTCGATGCCGATGATGAACTCGCCGATCACCGCGGCCCGCCGGTCGGGCGAGATGCCCAGCTCCCGGGCCTGGGTGTCGTTGATGGTGCCGTTCTCGAGCCGGCCCTGGGCGGCGAGGAACTCGGGCGACAACAGGGACTCGGGGATCTGCAGCGGCCCGGTCTTGCCCGGCCGGGCTCCGGGCGCCAGGCCCACGATCTGCGCCGCGCCGGCCACCTGGGCCGCGCCACCCAGTGCCGACGACCCGCTGGGGCCGACCCAGACCGCCACCGGCACCGAGGCCTCGTGGATGGTGCGGGCCAGGCGTTCGAGCCGGTCGGCCGGCACCACCGACCCCGAGCTGTCGAGCTGGACCACGACCGCGATCATCCCCGTGCGCTCCGCGTGGCGCACCGATCGCTCGATGAAGTCGGCCAGCACCGGATCGATGAGCCCTTCGGCCTTGATCACGCTGACCCGACCCGGTTCGTCGGCGTCGCTCCCGCTGGTGTCGGCGTCGGTGTCGGCATCGGTGTCGGTGTCGGCGTCGGTGTCGGCATCGGTGTCGGCGTCGGTGTCGGCGTCGGCCGTGGTCGACGGGCCCTGGGCGGCCGCTCCCGCCTCGGTCCCCGAGCCGGGCGTGGAGGTGGCGGCCACCGGTGCCGCCGAGGACGCCAGCGCCACCAGCACCGCCAGCACCAGCGCGACGGCGCCGGCGAACCGGGCCGAGGGGCGGCGGGTGGTGGTGGGTAAGGTGCGCAACGAACAGGGCCTACGTGAGCGTGGACGGAGAGTGTGGAGTGGATCCAGCGCAGTTCTTCGCTGCATCCCGTCTCGTCATCGTTGCGGGCAAGGGCGGGGTGGGCAAAACCACGGTCTCGGCCGCGCTCGCCCGCGCCGCCTCGCGGGAGGGTCTGTCCACCCTGATCGTGGAGGTGGAAGGCAAGTCCGGGCTGGCCGCCATGTTCCACCAGCCGGTGTTCTCCTACGAGGAGGTCACCCTGTCCCCCGGTTCGACGCCGGGCGAGGATTCGCGGCTGGGTGCAGGCGAGGTGCGGGCCCGCACGCTCACGCCCGACGACGCCCTCCTCGACTACCTCCAGAGTGCCGGCATGAACCGCATCTCCCGGCGGCTGGTGGCCAGCGGGGCGCTCGACATGGTGTCCACCGCGGTGCCGGGCATCCGAGACATCCTCGTGCTGGGCAAGGTGAAGTCGCTGGAGCGGAACGCGGCGGTCGACCTGATCGTGCTCGACGCTCCCGCCGCCGGCCACGCCATCTCGTTCCTGCAGTCCGCCAGTGGCCTGGCCGACGCCGTGCGGCTGGGACCGATCCACAGCCAGGCGCGCGACGTGCTCGAGCTGCTGAGCGACCCGGCCCGCTGCCAGGTGGTGCTGGTGACCCTGCCCGAAGAGACGCCCGTGAACGAACTGGTGGACACCGCCTTCCAGCTGGAGGACCGGGTGGGGGTGAGCCTGGGGCCGGTGGTGGTGAACGGGCTCTATCCCGAGCTGCCCGGTCTGCTCGCCGACCCCGACCACGCCGCCGACCGGGCGGGCGTGGCGCTGCGCCCCGGTGAGGCCGAGGCGCTCCGGGACGCGGCCGAGTTCCGCCGCGAGCGCATGGCCCTCCAGCGCAGCCAGACCCGACGACTGAGCGAGGCCCTCCCCCTACCCCAGTTCCACCTGCCCTACGTCTTCGAGGCCGAGATCGACCTGCCCCAGCTCGACACCCTCGCCGACGCCCTGCTCACCGACCTGCGCGCCCTGGACCCGGCCGCCCTGGGCCGCGCCGAGGCGGCACCGTGACCGCGGCCGAGGGGTCGAAGGACACGTCGAAGGCCGGCGCCGGCAAGCCCCCGACCGCAAAGGGCGCGGCGAAGACCGGTTCCGCGAAGAAGGGTTCGGCGAAGAGCGGTACGGCAGAGAACGGTCCAGCAGCGGGCGGGGTGGACGAACCCGTCAGCGCCCACGAGCAGCTGAGCCGGCTGGTGGCCACCAGGGAGATCATCATCTGCTCGGGCTCGGGCGGGGTGGGCAAGACCACCACGGCGGCGGTGCTGGGCATGGAGGCGGCCCGCCTGGGCCGACGGGCCGTGGTCGTCACCATCGACCCGGCCAAGCGCCTGGCCGACGCCCTGGGCCTGGGCGAGATGGGCATCGGCAACGAGCCGCGCGAGATCGACGGCATCTGGCCCGGCCGGCTGTTCGCCGTGATGCTGGACACCAAGTCCACCTTCGACGGGCTGGTCACCCGGTACTCGGCCGACCCCGAGCAGGCCCAGCGGATCCTGGCCAACCGCTTCTACAAGAACATCTCCGGGGCCCTGTCGGGCACCCAGGAGTACATGGCCATGGAGAAGCTCTACGAGCTCCAGGCCTCGCCCGACTTCGACCTGGTGGTGGTCGACACCCCGCCCAGTCGCAACGCGCTCGACTTCCTCGACGCCCCGCGCCGGCTCACCCGGTTCCTCGACCATCGGCTCTACCGGGTGCTCATGGCGCCCACCCGGGGCGTGATGAAGGCGGTCAACGCGGCCGCCCAGGTGTTCGTGCGCAGCGTGTCCAAGGTGGTGGGCGGCGAGGTGTTCGACGACGCCATCGCCTTCTTCCAGGCCTTCGAGGGCATGGAGGAGGGGTTCAAGGAGCGCGCCGAGCTGGTGCTGCAGGCGCTGTCCAGCCCCGAGACGTCGTTCGTGCTGGTGGCCTCACCCAAGCGCGACACGGTGCAGGAGGCCCACTTCTTCGCCGACAAGCTGGCCGAGGCAGACCTGGCGGTGGCGGCCCTGGTGGTCAACCGCATGCACCCCCACTTCACCGACGAGCTCCCCGAGGCGCTGGCGGCGCGCGCCGACACGCTCGACGACTCCGATCTGGGCGGCCTGTTCCGGAACCTGGCCGACTTCGCCCTGGTGGCCCACCGTGAGGAGGACCACCTGCAGGGGCTGGCCGACCAGGTGGCGCCGGCCCCGGTGATCCGGGTCCCGTTCCTGCGCTCCGACGTGCACGACCTCACCGGCCTCGACCTGGTGGCCGACCAGCTGTTCGGGCGGGCCGGGTGACCGTGGGCGGGCCCTACGCCGGCGCCGCCCTGGTGGCCGTACTACCGGTGGCCGACCTGGACCGGGCCGAGCTCTGGTACGGCCGGCTGGGCTTCGAGGTCACCGCCAACTACGTCGACTACCGGGTCCTCCGGGCCGGGCACCTGCTGTTGCACCTGCGGGTGCTGGGCGACGACGAGGGCGGGCCGTCCACCGCCGGGGTGTACCTCACCCTGCCCACCGAGGACGCGGTGACCACGCTCCACGCCGCCTGGCTGGCCGCCGGGCCCGGCGTGCTGGCCCCGCCGGAGCTGCGCCCGCACGGCATGGTGGAGTTCGCCGCCGAGGATCCCGACGGCAACCTGTGGCGGATCGGCGCACCCGAGAGCCCGCTCGACGCCACCACCGAGCCGTCGTCCGGTGACCCGGCCGACGCCGTGTCGGAGGGCCCATCAGACGCGGCGACGGATGCCGGCGAAGCGGTTGGAGGCCCCGCCGGAGTGCCCGTCGACCACGCGCTCCCGCCCGAGCCCGCCGCCGAGCTGCAGGTGCCCACCGGTGCCCCGGGCCCCGACGCCGGGGCTCCAGAGGAGGAACCCGACTGGTTGGTGGTGGTGGCCGGCGGTCGCTGCGCGGTGTGCGAGCTGACCGCCGCCGACGGGCCGTCGTCGGGCCTGCCAGGCCGGCTGCGCGACGAGGCCCACCGCTGGGCCGGGGTGCTCCGCGACGCCGACGACGACGCCGTGCGCCGTCGCCCCGGTCCCCAGGTGTGGTCGGCGCTCGAGTACGGCGTCCACGTCCGGGACGTGCTCGCCGTGTTCACCGAACGGGTGCTCCGGACCCTCGCCGAGATCGAGCCCGACCTGGGGTGGTGGGACCACGAAGCCGCCATCGCCGACGGCTTCGCCAACGAGTCCGATCGCACCGCCGTCGGCGACGACCTCGTCGACAACGCGGCCCGTCTGGCCGAGGTGCTCACCCGGGTGGCGGGCGACCAGTGGGAACGAGGGGCCACCCGTCGGGAGTCCGAGCGGTTCACGGTGGACCTGCTGGCCCGATTCGCGCTCCACGAGGTGGTCCACCACCGAGACGACGCCGAACGCGCCCTGGGCCGCGGCTGACCGGACCCGCGCCCGGCGGGGGCGGGTCAGCTGCCGTGGGCGACGGCGGCGATGGCCTCGTCGACCGTCTCGGTGACCGGCACGATGCGGTCGAACCCGGTGGTGTGCAGCAGTCGGGTGAGGGTGGGGCGGCTGCACGCCACGGCCACCTCGCCGCCGTTCTCCCGGGTGCGGCGGATGCCGCCGATGAGCGCGCCGAGGCCGGCGGAGTCCATGAACGGCACCTCGGAGAGATCGATCACCACCCGTGGCTTGGTGGCCAGCTCGCTGAGCGCGTCCCGGAACGCCGACACCGTGTAGGCGTCGAGCTCCCCGACGGGGCGGCACAGGGCGTGGTCGCCGCGGTCGTCGGTTTCGATCTCGAGCACGCGTGATCTCCTCAGCGGTGGTCCAAAGCGCGGACCGATGGTACCGAACGGCGGGCCGGATCAGACCGGGAAGACCGGGAAACCGGTCACGGACCGTGGCCCACCCAAGGCTCCCTTGGCGGAGGCCCCGGGGACCCCGACTAGCCTCGCGGGTCGTGCCACGCGTCCTCCTCGCCACCGATGCCGACTGGGTCCACGAGGAGGTCGACGCCGCCCTGGCGGGCGACGACATCTCGGTGGTGCGGGTGTCCAAGGGCACCGACGTGCGACCCGCGGTGCACGCGGGCGGCATCGACCTGGTGGTGCTCGACCTGCAGATCGGCAACATGGGCGGCATGGCGGCGTGCATGGACCTGCGCCTCGACGAGAGCGTCGACAAGCTGCCCCACGTACCGGTGCTGATGCTGCTCGACCGCCCGGTCGACTCGTTCCTGGCCTCGCGCTCCGATGCCGACGGCTGGGTGGTGAAGCCGCTCGACGCGTTCTCGCTGCGCCGGGCCGCCTCCGCGCTGCTGGCCGGCGAGGTGTGGCAGCCCGACACCGGTCCCGATGCCGGCGTGGTGGTCGAGGTGGTCGACGACCTGGAGGCCGAGGCCGCCGAAGCTGCGGCCGCGGCAGCTGCGGCGGTGGCCGCCGCCCAGGCCGAGGCCGCCGCCCAGGTCGAAGCGGCCGCGGCGGCTGATGCCGAGGCTGGCGATGGTCCCGCCGCGGACGCGGTCGAGGACACGGCCGGCGACGGTGAAGCCGAGCCGGAGCCCGAGGCGGCCACCGACCCAGCCTGATCCCAGCCCGGCCGGGCCACACCGGCTACCGGGTGGGAGCACATCGAAGGGCTGCGCTACGGTGGCCCTCCGCACAACACCGGGGTGTGGCTCAGCTTGGCAGAGCGCTGCGTTCGGGACGCAGAGGTCGTGGGTTCAAATCCCGCCACCCCGACCAACCAACCAGGTGATGTCACCAGACATCGGCAAGGACCGAACCCCACCAACGGGTCCGGTCCTTCGTCGTTTTCGGCTGTCGTCCGCGTGCAGCGGTACCCGCTGCCTCGCGGTCGGCGAGGCGCTGCGGGCCCCCGGTCAGCGGCGCCAGTAGAGGTGGTGGGTGACGCCGCTGGGGCTGGGAACGGTGTCGTGGTGGAAGCGGTCGTCGAGCTCGTCGGGTCCGGCCCACAGGCGTTCGCCCTCGCCGAGGTCCACGGGGGCCACGGCCACGTGCAGGGTGTCGACCAGGTCGGCATCCAGGAACTCCCGGACCGTGGCGGTGCCGCCGCCGAGGCGGACGTCCTTGCCATCGGCCGCGGCCCGGGCCTGGCGGAGTGCCTCGGCGGGCGTGGCGTCCAGGAAGTGGAACGTGGTGTCGCCCAGCGTGAACGACGGCCGCTCGTGGTGGGTCAGCACGAACACCGGCGTGTGGAACGGCGGCTCGTCGCCCCACCAGCCCTGCCAGCTGTGGTCCTCCCACGGACCCCGGAACGGGCCGAACTTGTTGCGGCCCATGATCTCGGCACCGATGTTGCGGTGGAACTCCCGGGTCATGTAGTCGTCGAGCCCGAGGCTGCCGCCGGGCTCGGTGCGGTTGGGCCAGCTGGCGGTGGCCCCGGCCCAGGCGAACAGCTGCCCCGGATCGGCGTGGCCGAAGGGGCGCTCGTAGCTCTGGCCCACCCCGGCGCCGTAGCCATCTCGGGACACGCCGAAGTTGTGGACCCTGAGCAGTTGCGCCATCTCGTTCCTCCATCCGAACGACCGGGCCGGCAGTGGCCGCGGCGACGGTCGCCGATCGTTGCCGATCGACGTCGATCGCGCCACCGGGGTCCGACGCCACCGACGGATGGCCGCCCGATTCGAGGCCGGGGTGGCATCGCTGCAGGACTGCGGGAGCCAATGTGGTCACTACCTGATCTAGGATGACTACATGGACGTGGCCGTTCGGGACCTGAAGGCGAAGCTGTCCGCGTACCTCCAGCAGGCGGCGGCGGGCGAACGCATCACCGTCACCGACCGGGGGCGGCCCGTGGCCGTGCTCGGGCCGATCCCGGGCCAGGTCGACCTCGACGCGGCCGCGGCGGCGGGCTGGCTGCAACCGGCCACCGCCTCCGGCCTCGCACCTGTTCGCCGACGTCGGCCAGCGCGGTCGGTGGCCGATGCCCTGGGCGAGGATCGGGCCGAGTGACCACCTACGTGGACACGAGCGCGCTGCTCAAGCGCTACGTGGACGAACCCGACTCGGACCGGGCGAACGAGCTCCTGGCGGCCGACCCGGCTCTGGTCACCGCGCGCCACACCGTCGTCGAGGTCCGCCGGAACCTGGCCCAGATCCTCGGCCCCACCGACGCCACCGCGACCCGAGCCGCCTTCGCCGCCGACCTCGGTTCGCTGGCCCTCATCGAGCTCGACGCCGCCACCTGCGAGTTGGCCGCCACGGTCGGCGAACAGACCGGCGTGCGCACCCTCGACGCCCTCCACCTCGGAGCCGCACTGCGGCTGGGGACCGCGGTCACGTTCCTCACCTTCGACGTGCGCCAGGCCCAGGCCGCCCGCTCCCTCGGGTTCACGGTGGCCGGCGTCTAGGTCGCTCGGGACCCACCACGGGGAGCAGAACCGGGGTGCCCGGGTGTGACGATCGTCACCACTCAGGGTGGTGGTTGCCTCACGATTCGGAGGGTTCGTTGGCGAATCTGCTGGTCACAGGGTTTTTGTTGCCCTGACAAGGAACGCCCCCGGGCCACCCAGTACCATGAACGACAGGTGCCCCCGCCTCTCCGGATCCCGCCACCGGATCGAGGCGGGGGCATCTACCTTTTCCGGGCGGGCTCGGTCGGCGACCTCCCACGGCGACCCGCGAGGGAGCCGGGCACCGATCAGGACCGATCGGATCCGTCGTCGTGCCAGCCGTGCAGGTCGGCCACCCGGGCCACCACGCGGGCGAAGGCATCCTCGTGGAGCGCGGCGCCCTCGCGACGGATCTCGGTGGGGATGAACCGCAGCAGACG
>DAIMFV010000059.1:0-16025 GCA_036724365.1 Acidimicrobiales bacterium
TACGAGGGCCAGCTCGAGAACAAGCACCAGGCTGCTCTGAACAAGTCGACCGCGCTCTTCAACCGCGGCAAGAAGGCCGCCCAGGCCGAATCGCAGCGGGCCTACAAACAGGGCGTGAAGACGATCCGCCGCACCGAGTCCGGCGACCGGTGACCGATCCCACCGGCCCGGGCGACCCCGAGGAGCTGGCGCCCGAGCGCATCGACTGCATCGACTGCGGCGGGGTGGCCCACCTGCTCAGCCGCCCCGACGACACCGGCCGCTTCTGGCCCGGCGACCTCCTCACCTACCGCTGCGAGGACTGCCTCGACCGCTGGGACCTCATCATCCCCGACGAGCACGAGTCCCCGTCCCCCTGACTGCGTGGTGAGGCGGCGAGGTTGTTCCCCGAGGCGAACGCTTGGGGTCGGCGTCGATGGTCACGACGTCATGGTGCGAGCGCCGCGACGCACGTCCGACGGGCGGTCAGCGGTCAGGCCATCACGCGGAGGCAGGCATCGGCGCGCTCGGTAACGGCCGCGAGGAGACGCTCGGGAAGGTCGGAGCCGAGGTCGAGGATCGTCGGGTCCGCAGCCGCATCGGCGACCGCCGCGCCCCCCTTCGCGGCCGGGCCCCCCACGCGGGCCCCCTCGTCGTCAGGCAGCATCACCGCCGCAGCCAGCGATCGCCACGCTGAGACACGGTCCGTGGCCAGGAGGCGGTACTCCCGACCGAGCTTCATGGCCAGCTTGAGCTTGTGGCCCCCGCTCCCGTCGTACGGCAATGCCGATGCGACGTCGTACAGCGGTGCCAGCCGGGTCTGGTGGCCGGCATGGAGCAGCGAGTAGTTCTTCGCATGCGCATCGGTTCCCGCCACGATCCAGTTGAAGGCGAGCGCATCCACGAATCGCCTGATGTCGTGCAGTGCCCGGTCAGCAGGCAGGACAGAGCGCAGGAGCCCGGCGATGTCGGCGGGCGACGGACCGCCATCGGACTGGTACTTGCGGGAGGGGTCGATGCCGAGGGCCTGACAGACGTCCTCCTGGTGGATCCGGGTGAGCTCCCCCGCCACCACGTGACGGTCGTAGCGCTCGACCACGATGGCGGTCTGGTCCTCGAATGCCTCGACCCGGGTGGACGCCACCACCAGACCACAACGACGAGCGGCAGCGAGGCAGAGGTGCTCGTTGAGGTCGTGGCCATCGAGGCCGACGACCGCAGGTTTGAGGATGTGCGTGGTCGGCGCCGAACCACCAGGTTGGACCCAACCGTGGACCTCGTCGAAGGCCAGGGCGGTCTTGGCCTGCGCACCGGCCAGGCTGAACCGGCCCGTGAACTCTGGGCCGAGCCAGGTGGTGGTGTCGGTCCGCAGTGCTCGCATCCGGTCGGCGATCTCCGCCTCACTCAATGGTTGGACCGTCCCTGGTCGAGCGAGCAGGTCATCGACCTCGCCCGGCGCACAGAACTGCACCGCGCCCGCGCAGTCGTGGCCGACCTGGGTCGCGAGCAGTGGGAACGGCGACGCCACGGACACGCCGAACTCACGCCCCCAGCGGCCGAGGACGTCCGCGTTGTCCGGGAGCAGGCCCCAGAGCCAGGGGGTCAGGACCCGATCGGTGTGGTGCCGGACCGGGGCGGACATCGACACAGACAGCGTCGTGGCGTGCGGATCGTCCAGGTAGTGGTCGTCGTAGGTCAGCCGTAGACCCCGGCCTCGACGTTCGACTCGTCCGATCGGCACGCCCTCGAGGATGACGATCAGGGTGTCGCCGTCTCGTTCAGAGGAGCTCATCGAGATCGACCTTGCCGGAGGCGGCGGGTGCGGGCGTCAGGTCCACCACCAACTGGAGGGCCTCGATCACGGCCAACACGCGACCGAGCTCAGCGGTTCGCTTGCCGCCCTCGAGCTCGGAGAGCCACGGACGGCCGACGTTGGCTCGATCGGCCAAGTCCGCCTGCGTCCAACCGCGGTCGGCTCGCGCCCGGCGGATCGCCAGTCCCAGGTCCCTCGGGGTACGGATCGGTCGCATCACAACCTCCTGTCGCCGCTCGACGACATCCTAACCATGTCGCCGTTCGACGACACAACGCTCCTGTCGCCGTTCGACGACAGTCAGGACTTGAGGAGGAAGTCGGCTTCGCCTTCGTCGAGGAAGAGGGCCACCTCGTCCCGCAGCGCCGGATGGGCGGTCAGGTCGGGGTCGCCGGCGACCAGTTCGAACGCCACCTCGCGGGCCCGCTCCACCCACACCCGGTCGCGTCGGAGCGACGCCAGCTTGAGGTCGTTGCGGCCCTTCTGGCGCTCGCCCATCAGGGTGCCCTCGCCCCGCAGGTCCAGGTCGACCTCGGCCAGGTCGAACCCATCGGTGGTGCGGACCATGGCTTCCAGGCGGGCCTCGCCATCGGGCGTGGCGCCCGCGCCCACCAGCCAGCAGGTGGACGCCTGGCTCCCCCGCCCCACCCGGCCCCGGAGCTGGTGGAGCTGGGCGATGCCGAAGCGGTCGGCGTCGAGGATCACCATCACCGTGGCGTTCGGGACGTCGACGCCCACCTCGATCACCGTGGTGGCCACCAGCACGTCGAGCTCCCCGGCCCGGAACGCCGCCATGGTGGCTGCCTTGTCGGCGGCCGACACCCGACCGTGCAACAGCCCGAGCCGCAGATCGTGCAGTTCACCGCCGGACAGACGCTCCAGGGTCTCCTCGGCCGACCGGACCTCGAGCTTCTCGGACTCCTCCACCAGCGGGCACACCACGTAGGCCTGGCGACCGGCGGCCACCTCGGCCCGGACGTGGTCCCACACCGGGGCCTCGGCCTCGGGGTCGTCGCCGCCCTCGGTGCGCACCCACTCGGTGCGGATGGGCGTGCGGCCGGGGGGCAGCTCGTCGAGCACCGACACGTCGAGGTCGCCGTAGACCGTCATGGCCGCGGTGCGGGGGATGGGGGTGGCGGTCATCACCAGCACGTCGGGGGTGGTGCCGTCGGCCCCCTTGCTTCGCAGGGCGGCCCGTTGCTCCACGCCGAAACGGTGCTGCTCGTCGATGACCACGACGCCGAGGGACTTGAACGCCACCGAGCCCTCGATCAGGGCGTGGGTGCCGATGAGCACGTCGACCGACCCGTCGAGCAGTGCCTCGGCCAGCTTGCGGCGGTTGGCCGCGGTGGTGCGGTTGGTGAGCAGTTCCACCCGCAGCGGGCGTTCACTGGCGAGCCCCTCGAACAACGACCCCTCGTCGGCGTCGCCCGGCACCTGAAGCCCGTCGAGCAACGAGCTGATGCCGGCGTGGTGCTGTTCGGCCAGCACCTCGGTGGGGGCCATGAGCGCGCCCTGGTGCCCGCCCTGCACCGCGGTCAGCAGCGCCGACACCGCCACCACGGTCTTGCCGGAACCCACGTCGCCCTGGAGGAGACGGTGCATGGGGTGGGGACCGGCCAGATCGGTGGTGATCTCGGCGATCACCCGCTGCTGGGCCCCGGTGAGGGGGAAGGCGAGCCGCTCGTGGAAGCGCCGGACCAGCTCACCCGAGGTGTCCTGGGCGATGCCGCGGGCGGTGCGCTCCAGGGCCCGCTTGCGCAGCACGAGGGCCAGCTGCACCCGCAGCAGCTCGTCGAACACCAGCCGCTTGCGGGCCGCCTCGACCTCGGCCATGGACTGCGGGAGGTGGATGCCGGTGAAAGCGGCGGTGCGGTCGACGAAGTCGTACCGGTCGAGCAGGTCGTCGCCCAGCGGCTCGGCCAGGCCCCGGCGGCGGCACTTGCCCAGCGCGGCCTCGACCCATGACCCGATCTCCCAGGTTGTGATGCGGTGCTTCTCACTCTGGGCGTAGAGCGGCACGATGCGACCGGTGCGGTCGCCGCCGATCAGGTCGACCACCGGGTTGGCCAGCTGCTTGCGCCCCTGGAACACCTCGACCTTGCCGAAGAACACGGCCTCGGTGCCCACCGGGAGCTGGCGTTCGCGCCACCCCTGGTTGAAGAAGCTCACCCGCAGGTAGCCCGACCCGTCGCTCACCTCGGCGGTGACCAGCACCTTGGGTGGGCGACCGCGGGTGCGCCGGGTGGAGATGCGGGCCACGGTGGCGATGACCATGGCCTCGTCGCCGGGGAGCAGGTCACGGATGGTGGCCTGGCGGGTGCGGTCGAGGTACCGGCGCGGGTAGTCGGTGAGCAGGTCGAGCACGGACTCCACGCCCAGCTCGGTCAGGCCGGCGATCTTCTTGGGCTTGGCGGCCAGCGCGGTGATGGCCGTGAGCGGGAACCCGGCCAGCTCGGCGAGGGAGATCGGCCCGTCGGTCATCGGTGTGCCGCCCGGCTCCCCGAGCGCCAGGGGGACTGTGCGATGCCGAACGGGTAGGGGTAGGGCGGCTGGCCGCCGTGGTGGACTGGTGGCTCAAGGTGGGGGTGGTGCTCGCCGAGCCACTCGGTGATGCGGCGGGTATCAGCCGCGCTGGCCCCTTCGCCCTCGATGACGGTGAGGATCTCCTGGCTGCCGTCGAGCAGGGCGGCGAGGAGCCCGATGGCCGCGTCGGCGGCCGAGGGCGCCACCGAGCGGATCGCCTTGCGGTCGATGCCGATGTAGTCGCCCTCGGCGATGGGTCCGGCGTCGCAGGTGGAGGCCCGCACGGCGCGGGTGACCTCACCGGCGATCACGCTGGCCGCGGCCTCGGTCATGCCCGCGGCGTTCTGCTCGCCGGGCGCCTCGGGGTCGTAGGCCAACAGGGCGGCGAACCCTTCGGGGATCCCCTTGGTGGGCACCACCAGCACGGTCTTGTTCGTGGTGGCGTTCACCTGTTCGGCCACCGCGATGATGTTCTTGTTGTTGGGGAGGATGACCACCTGGTCGGCCGGCACCGCCTCGACCGCTGCGCACAGCTGGGCGGTGGAGGGGTTCATGGACTGGCCCCCGGTGATCACCTGCTGCACGCCGAGCGACCGGAAGATGCGCTTGATGCCGTCGCCGGTGGCCACGGCCACCACCGCGGTGGTGACCGGCTCGAGCACGGTCTCCGGTTCGGCCTGCTCGGCCGCCTCGCGCACCCAGCGCTCCTCCTCGACCTCCTCGAGGAGGTCGGTGACCCGGATCTTCATGGGCCGGCCGATCTCGATGGCGGCCTCGATCGCCGCACCGATGTCGTCGGTGTGGATGTGGCAGTTGAACAGGCCGTCGCCGCCGACCACCACGATGGAGTCGCCGATGCCGGCCCACACCTCCTTGAAGGCGGCGATGGCGTCATCGGGCGCCTCGAGCAGGTACATCACCTCGTAGCGCAGGTCGGCCAGCCCCGAGTGGTCGTGGTCGTGGTCCGCCCCGGTGGATCCCTGGACCACCCCGACCCCCATCCCCGGGTCGGCCTCGGGCATCGGGCGGCCGTCGACGCGGGTGAGGGCGGCATCGAGGAACAGCAGCACCCCGGTGCCACCGGCGTCGACCACCCCGGCGGCGGCCAGCACGGGCAACAGCTCCGGCGTGCGGGCCAGCGCGTCTCGTCCGGCGGTCTGGGCCGCCTCCAACACCTCGACCAGCGGCGCGTCGCCGGCGGCCACCGCGCCCTCGGCGGCGCAGCGGATCACGGTGAGGATGGTGCCCTCGACCGGGTTGCCGACCGCCTCGTACGCCCCGGCGGCCGCCACGGTGAGGGCCTCGGCCAGCTCGGGCCCCCCGGCGCTCTCGGCACCGGCCAGGGTGGTGGTGAGGCCCCGGAGGATCTGCGACAGGATCACGCCGCTGTTGCCGCGGGCACCCATGAGGGCCCCGTAGCCGATGGCCTTGCAGGTGCCGGCCATGTCGGGCTCGGCCCCGTCGAGCTCGGCCACCACCGACTCCAGGGTGAGCGCCATGTTGGTGCCGGTGTCGCCGTCGGGCACCGGGTACACGTTCAGTCGGTTGATGCCCTCCTGGTGGAGCCGCAGCGCATCACGGAACCCGATGATCACGTGGCGCAGGTCGCTGGCGTCCAGCCGGTCGAGCGTCGTCATGGCGGCGCAGCCTAGAAGGTGGGCGAACCGGCCACCGCGCCCGTCCGCCCGGTTCGCGGGCTTGTGATCCACGGGTCCGGCCCCGTAGCCTTGCCCGTCGGCCCGACCGGGCCCCCGACCTCGACAGCGCAAGCAACCCTGGAGTGCAGTGATGGCAGCGATCTGTGACGTGTGCGGCAAGAAGCCGTCGTTCGGCATGAGCGTGAGCCACTCGCACCGGCGCACCAAGCGCCGTTGGAACCCCAACATCCAGCGGGTGCGCGCCGTCGTCGCCCCCGGCACCATCCGCCGGGTGAACGTGTGCACCGGCTGCCTCAAGGCCGGCAAGGTCACCAAGGCCACCCGGGTCTGACCACCCGGGCGCTCCCGGCCGGTCCTCCGGCCGGTCGATCCCTCGCACCACGGCCGACGCCCCCGGGCGTCGGCCGTGGCCGTTTTCACCATCGATCCTGTTGACGTCGCGGTCGACGTCATCGCCCGAGACGATGGGTGTCATGTCAACCTGGCATGAACCGGACCTGACGCGCGTGTGCGCCACCTCCGGAGGCGCGCCTAGGGTTTTGCCATCCGAAGAGGTGGAGGCGTCGCTGTGCAAGGTGTGATCAAGTCGTACGACCCGGGCACGGGCGACGGCATCATCATGTGCGACACCGATCTCGCGGACTACGACCTCGCCCGCGGCGCGCTGGTCGATTCGCCCTTCCGCATGCTCCGGCAGGGGCAGCGGGTGATCTTCGACCTCGACACCGACGGGCGGGCCACCGGCCTGCGCCTCGGCTCCGAGGTCGACATGGGTACGCCGGGCTTCGCCCCACCGCCCGAGATCTGACCCCGGCCGCAACCCGCTCTCCCAGCGCCTCTCGGAGGAACCCATGACTGCCACCACCAGCAATGCCAACCTCAAGGCCTGGGTCGACGACTGGGCGGCCATCTTCCAGCCCGACGCCGTGCACTGGTGCGACGGCTCCGGCGAGGAGTACGACGCGCTCTGCCAGGCCCTGGTCGACGGCGGCACCTTCGAGCGGCTGAGCGACGCCAAGCGGCCCAACAGCTACCTGGCGCTCTCCGATCCCGGCGACGTGGCCCGGGTGGAGGACCGCACCTACATCTGTTGCGAGAACGAGATCGACGCCGGCCCCACCAACAACTGGCGGGCCCCGGCCGAGATGAAGGCCGAGCTCACCGGTCTCTACACCGGCGCCATGAAGGGTCGCACCCTCTACGTGGTGCCGTTCTCCATGGGCCCGCTCGGCTCCCCCATCGCCCACATCGGCGTGCAGCTCACCGACTCCCCGTACGTGGCCGTGAGCATGCGCATCATGACCCGCATGGGCCAGGGTGCCCTCGACGTGCTGGGCGACGGCGAGTGGGTGCGCTGCCTGCACTCGGTGGGCGCACCGCTGGCCGAGGGCGAGGCCGACGTGGCCTGGCCGTGCAACGCCGACAACAAGTACATCACCCACTACCCCGAGACCAACGAGATCTGGAGCTACGGCTCGGGCTACGGCGGCAACGCCCTGCTCGGCAAGAAGTGCTTCGCCCTGCGCATCGCCTCCACCATGGCCCGCGACGAGGGCTGGATGGCCGAGCACATGCTGATCGTGGGGGTCACCAACCCTGCCGGCGAGAAGAAGTACATCGCCGGCGCGTTCCCGTCGGCCTGCGGCAAGACCAACATGGCCATGCTCATCCCCACCCTTCCGGGGTGGACGTGCGAGACCATCGGCGACGACATCGCCTGGATGAAGTTCGGCGACGACGGCCGCCTGTACGCCATCAACCCCGAGGCCGGCTTCTTCGGCGTGGCCCCCGGCACCGGCCTCAACACCAACCCCAACGCCATCCACACGCTCGACGCCAACTGCATCTTCACCAACGTGGCCAAGACCGACGACGGCGACGTGTGGTGGGAGGGGCTCACCGACGACGAGCCGGCCCACCTCGTCGACTGGAAGGGCAACGACTGGACCCCCGAGTCGGGCGCCCCCGCCGCCCACCCCAACGCCCGCTTCACCGCTCCGGCATCGCAGTGCCCCTCGATCGACCCCGAGTGGGAGGATCCCAAGGGCGTGCCGATCTCGGCCATCCTCTTCGGCGGGCGGCGGGCCACCAACGTCCCGCTGGTCACCGAATCGTTCGACTGGCAGCACGGCACCTTCCTGGGCTCGATCATGAGCTCGGAGAAGACCGCCGCCGCGGCGGGCACCATCGGCGAGGTGCGGTTCGACCCCTTCGCCATGCTCCCGTTCATGGGCTACAACGCCGGTGACTACATGCAGCACTGGCTCGACATCGGCAAGGCCACCGATCCCGAGAAGCTGCCCCGGCTGTTCTGGGTGAACTGGTTCCGCAAGGGCGACGACGGGTCCTTCCTGTGGCCGGGCTTCGGCGACAACAGCCGGGTGCTCAAGTGGGTGTTCGAGCGGCTCGATGGCACCGTCGACGCCGTAGACACCGCCATCGGTCGGATCCCCACGGCCGACGGCATCGACACCACCGGCCTGGACCTGTCCCCCGAGACGCTGGCCGAGCTGCTGGCCGTGGACAACGAGGCCTGGCGGGGCGAGATCCCGCTGATCGAGGAGCACTTCGGCTTCGTCGGCGAGCGACTGCCCGCCGAGCTGGCCGACGAGCTGCGCGAGCTCGAGAAGCGCCTGGCCAACTGAGCCCATGTCGGTCTCGGCCTACATCCTGATCCAGTCCGAGGTCGGCAAGGCGGCAGCGGTCGCCCACCAGGTCCGGTCCATCCCGGGCGTGGTCGGCGCCGACGATGTGACCGGGCCCTACGACGTGGTCGTACGGGTGGAGGCCGCCTCCATGGACGAGCTCGGCCGCCTGGTGGTGGGGCAGGTGCAGGCCATCGACGGCATCACCAAGACCACCACCATGCCGGTCGTCAACCTCTGATCCCGCTGGACCGGGGCCCCGTTCAGGCCGGGTTCAGCGAGATGGCCCGCAGGGCCAGGCCGGCCAGGAAGAGCCCGCCGCCGCCGTAGAGCAGGTACAGGTGCGGCTTGAGCTGCGACCGGTAGCTGTAGATGATCGCCATCGCGAACAGGGCCACGAACCCGTAGAACATGTGGAACTGCAGGCCGTCGGGGTCGTCGCCCCGGTACAGCTGCTGACGGAGCACCACCCCGGCCACCACCTGCACCACGATCGTGGCCTGGGCCCCGGCGGTGAACCACCACAGCGCCCTGTGGCGGGCCACGGCGAACCGGTGGGCCGCCAGGGCCCAGATGCCGGCCAGGGTGTTGGCGGCCACCACCACCCACGCGAACGTCTCGTGGAAGCGGTGGAGCGCGTCAGTTCCCATCGCCGGCCGGGGTGCGGTCAGCCCGTGTAGCCCGGCACGCCGGACCGGGGCGAGGCCGGCGGAGCCGAGGGAACGCGGGTCCCGCCCGTCGACGAGCCGGGACGGCCGGAGGTACCGGGCACGGTGAGCGTGGTTCCCGGCCGGGAGGTCGGGGTGGTGGTCGCGGTGGTGGGGACGGAGGTGGGGCCGCCGGGAACGGTGGACGGCGTGGTGGACGAGGGGGTCGAGGGGGTCGGCACCTCGGGTCGCGACGGGGGCATGCCCGTGCGCTCCAACTGGTCGTCCTGGCAGGAGGGTGGCGCGTTGACCGGGTTGCAGCGGGCCACGGTGCCGCCGGGGATCTCCACGTAGAAGGGCGACGTGAAGCCAACCGCCATGCCCGGCACCGGGTAGTCGGTGCTCACCCACTGGGCACCGCTGGCCAGCGCGGCGTCGCGGGGCCCGGTGTCGTTGGCGCGTGCTTCGACGGTGTCGCCGTCGGAGCGGGTGCGCACCACGAAGCCGTCGGCCACCAGGCCGGGGATCGAGGGGTCGGACGGGTCGTTGCGCTTGATGAAGGCGGCGTCGGCGTCGCCGGGGTCGGCGTTGGTGAAGAGCACCCGGTCGATGAGCGACGGGTGGCCGGCCAGGTAGTCGGAGCGGTAGCCGCCACCGTTGTCCATCATGAACATGACCTGGCCACGGCTCTCGCCCAGGGTCGGCCAGCCGTCGGTGACCACCGCGTCCCGGAGGGTGTCGTGGCCACCCCGGATGTCGTCGGGGGTGATCATCCGGTCCTCGGGGAACACCGAGCGGATCTCGTCGTCCATGGCATCCATGGCCGCCGCGGTCCAGGGCTCGGGATCGGTGAAGTCGATCGAACCGACGACCAGGGGGGAGTCCTTGAGCTCCACCAGGATGGCGATGGGAACGTGGTACGGGTTGGCGTCGCTCCACTGCTTCACCTGCTGGAGGCAGCGCACGAAGCTCGGACAGGTGGAGCCGTAGTCGACGTCTTGGATGTGGAACGTCTTGATGCCGGGTTGATCCATGATCTCGGGCTCGTAGGGGCCGAGGCCGACCGCGGTGCGCAGCACGGGCTGGCGGAACCGGCCCCCGGCCTCGTCGACCCAGACGTCGAGCTCGATCTGGCGAACCTTCTGGGATCCGAACTGGGTGGGGAGCGGCGCGTGCTGGTACTGCATGAGGTCGGCGCCGGCGCCGATCACGGTGCGGATCAGGTCCTGCTCGGCCTGGCTGGGCAGGACCTTGTAGCTGTTGTGGCTGCCCACCACCTGGATCTCGTTGAGCCGGACGTCGTCGCCGGGCACGGCGCGGGCCGCGCCCACCCCGTCGCCGGTGCCGGCGCCCACCGGTGTGAACCCGGACACCGCCGCCACCGAACCGAGGCTCAGGGCCACCGCCAACGCCGTACCGACCATGCCGTGCCTGCGCGTACGAACCCGCATCGAGACCCCCTGTCCTCCCGGTGAACGAAGGGTGAACCCTAGCCCTCTGCCGGTGCGGCGTTGGTGGGATCGGGCTCGAGCGGCTGGAACAGGTCACGGAACAGCGACGGCGGATCGTCGGGCAACGAGTCGACGATGAACCACTCCGAACCGAACACGAACTGGAAGGCCTCGAGGGGAAGGGCCGCCATGAAGTGGTCGGATCCGATCTGGCTGCCGTGGGCCAGCATCGACGAGCGCTTGCGGTGGATGACGGCGGTGCCGTCGACCACGTGGGTGATCAAGGCCTCGGGCGTACCGAAGTCGGCGGGCAGCTCGGGTGGCGGCACGTCGTCGCCCAGGTCGATGCCCATCTCGGCCGCCGCGGCCCGGGACCGCATGATCAGGTCCCGGTTCATGGTGCTCTGCACCACCACGGGCACGGCGGCCAGTTCGGCCGCCCGCTTGCCCACCCGGTGGACCTGGATGTGGTCGGGATGGCCGTAGCCGCCGTGGTCGTCGTAGATGGTGACCACATCGGCCTGCTCCTCGCTGAGGATCACCGCCAGGCGCCGGGCGGCGTGGTCGACGTCGGCCTGCCAGAAGCACCAGGGTGCGTCGTTGGAGGCCTCGCCCATCATCCCCGAGTCGGTGAAGCCCAGGAACTCCACCCGGTGGGCGCCGATGACGGCGGCCGACTCGTAGCACTCGCCGGTGCGCCGGAGCGTGAGCTGCTCACCTTCCTCCAGCACGCCCGCCACCGGCTCGCCCAGCTCGCCGCGGGTGGCGAAGACCAGGACCACCCGGTGGCCGGCGTCGGCGGCGAGCGCCAGCACGCCACTGGTGGCGATCGACTCGTCGTCGGGATGGGCGTGGAAGCTCACGATCGTTCCCATGACCGGGCACGCTACCCATCGCGACCCGGCCCGCCGACCGGGACGGCCATGAGGAGGCGAAGCCGACCAGACGAGCACGGTGGGTGAACCGAGGCGCCAGCCGAGGTCCAACCAACATCGACGCGACGACAGGCGACCTTTCCGCTCGAGTCCTGCGTGGGACTAGTGCCGTGACCGGCATCGTTGGCGGGGTGGACGGTGGCGGCACAGTCCCGTCGCTGCCAGCCTCGTGGTGCGCCTCCGGCGCTCATCGGCTGGTTCCGCTCGGGCAGTTCCTCGCTGCGCTGCGGAGCCCGAACGGCGTTTGCGCCGTTGGCATCGGTGGTCGCGAGCCGGAGACCTGCGCGGGCAAACGTCGCAAACGTTCCTGGTCTCGGCACTAGGCGATGGCGCCGGCGGCGCGGCGGGCGGCGACCACGTCGGCCGCCAGGCCCCAGTCCGCCAGGGCCTCGTCGGTGTGCTGGCCGGCGTGAGCCGGGGGCCGGCTCACGCCCCCGGGCGTGCGGCTGAACCGGGGGACGGGAGCGGGCTGGGTGAGGCCGGCCACCTCGGTGAACGTGCCGCGCTGGGCGATGTGGGGGTGTTGGGGAGCCTCGTCCATGGCGAGCACCGGGGCGAAACACACATCGGTGCCCTCCATGAGCTCGCACCACTCGTCGCGGGTCTTGGAGCGGAAGATCGCGGCGAAGCGCTCCTTGAGGGCCGGCCACTGGCTGCGATCGTGCTGCCACGGCAGCTCCTCGCCCTCCAGGCCCGTGAGGCGCAGCAGCTCGGCGTAGAACTGGGGCTCGATCGACCCGATCGACACGTACCTGCCGTCGGCCGTCTCGTAGGTGTCGTAGAAGTGGGCGCCGGTGTCGAGGAGGTTGGTGCCCCGCTCGTCGTGCCACATGCCCATGTGGCGGAACGACCAGGTCATGGTCATCAGGCTGGCGGCACCGTCGATCATGGCGGCATCGACCACCTGGCCCTGACCGGAGCGCTGCGCCTCCAGGAGGGCGGCGCAGATGCCGAAGGCCAGCATCATGCCGCCGCCGCCGAAGTCGCCCACCAGGTTGATCGGCGGGGTGGGCTGCTCCCCCGCCCGCCCGAGCGGCTCGAGCACGCCGGCCAGGGCGATGTAGTTGATGTCGTGGCCGGCCGTGGACGCGTACGGACCCTCCTGGCCCCAGCCGGTCATGCGGCCGTACACCAGCTTCGGGTTGCGCTCCAGGCACACCTCGGGGCCCAGGCCCAACCGTTCCATGACCCCGGGCCGGAACCCTTCGATCAGGGCATCGGCCCCGGCCACCAGGTCGAGCACGGTGGCCACACCGTCGGGGTGCTTCAGGTCGACGCCCACCGAGCGACGGCTCCGGTTGGTGATGTCGGCCGGAGGATTATCGGGGTCGCCGCCGGTGACGTTGCCGGACCGGTCGATGCGCACCACGTCGGCGCCCAGGTCGGCCAACAGCATGGCTCCGTAGGGTCCGGGGCCGATGCCGGCCAGCTCGACGATCCTGATTCCCGACAGTGGGCCCATGGGTGTGCTGCTCCTGGTGCGGTGGGACTGGCGACCGGTGTCGCCGCCGGCGTCCGCCGACCCCGGGGCCGGCGCGGCGCCATGCTGCCACACTTGACCGGGCGGTCAAGCGGTCAGGCCGATCCCTCCGGGCCCTCCCGGAGCCACCGGTGGGTGGCCTGGTCGAAGCGGGTGAGGCGTCGGCCCGGCACCACCGCCGGTCCGTCGCCCCCGGCACCCGTCACCCCACCCACCGCGGTGCGCACCGCGCCCCGCACCACCGCGGCGGTGGCTGCGAGGTCGTCGGGCACCACGCCGTCGACGATGCCCAGATCCATCAGGTCCGCGCTGGTGAGCTTCAAGAGGGGCGCCACCTGCGGGGCCCGGCCGGCATCACGCTCGAGGATCACGGCCGCCCCCTCAGGGCCGATCACCGAGAACACGGCATGCTCCTGCACCAGCAACAGGTCGGTGGCGGCCAGCGCCAGCGCGCCGCCGCTGCCCCCTTCGCCGACGCACACCGAGATCGACGGCGACGAGAGGTCGGCCATGTCCGCGAAGGTGCGGGCCAGCTCGCCGGCGATGCCGCCGTTCTCGGCATCGGGACCGGGCTCGGCGCCGGACATGTCGACCAGGGTGACCACCGGCAGGCTCAGGCGGCCGGCCAGGCCGATGCCGCGCCGGGCGAGCCGGAAGGCGTCGGGCCCCGGCCGACCGGTGCCGGCGTATCGGTCGCTGGCCACCAGCACCACCCGGTGGCCGGCAATGGTGGCCAGGCCGGTGCGCAGGGTTGGGTCGGTACCAGGCGCCAGCTCCACCCACGCCGACGCAACCGCGGCCGCCACGTGGATGCCGGTGGGGCGACCGATGGCGCGGGCGGCCTGCACCTCGGCCCAGGCGCCGCCCGCCGGGGCGGCATCGGTCGGCCCAGCATCGGCGGCGGGCGGTTCGGAGACCACCAACGGTCGCTCACGCCGGCCGAGGGCGGCCTCGATCCACGGGCCCAGGTCCTCGGGAGCCGCGACGCCGTCGATCAGACCCGACGCCAGTGCCGACTCGGCCGTGTGCGACCGCTGCCCCACCGCCTGCCCCGTGACGGCTTCGGCCACGCGGGGCCCGGCGAAGCCGAGGGTGGCTCCGGCCTCCGCCACGCGCAGGTCGGTGAGCGACCCGTAGGACGCGAACACGCCACCCGTGGTCGGGGACCGGAGGATCGCAACCGAGAACAGGCCGGCGGTGGTGTGCCGACGGGCGGCGGCCGCCACCCGGGCGAGCTGCACCAGCGAGACCATGCCCTCCTGCATGCGCGCCCCACCCGACCGCGTCACGATCACCACAGGGAGGCGGGCGGCGATGGCCCGGTCGTAGGCCCGCACCACCTTCTCGCCGTGGACCAGGCCCATGGATCCGCCGATCACCTCGAAGTCGCCCTCGATCAGCACCGCCGGACCGTCGCCGACCTGGACCAAGCCGGTGCGCACCGACTCGCCGGAGACGGCTGCCAACTTGGCCGCATAACCCGGGAACGCCAACGGGTCACGGCTTCGCAGCTCGGTGTCCCACTCCTCGGTGAACGCCCACGACATGGGGGAAGCCTGCCAACGGGCCCACGCCCCGTGCCAACCGGGCTCACCGGACCCCAGACGCAGCCTGGACGCACCGCTGCGGCCGGCGGGCCGGTTCACGCGGCGTTCACGGCCGCTGCTGGGGCGCACGGACCGCCCCCCACCTACCATGTGCCAACCCATTTGGTCTCCCCCCGCCGACCCAGGAGAACCCGCATGCGCAACCGTCGCGCCCACCGTCTGCTCGCCGTAGGCCTCGCCGCCTCACTGCTGTTCGGCGCCGCCGCCTGTTCGAGCGACGACGACGACGAGGCCGTCACCACCGAGGAAGGGGGCGACACCACCGAGGCCGCCGCCGAGGGCTCTGCCATCACCAGCATCGAGGACCTGGCGGGCAAGACGATCGGCGTGCAGACCGGCACCACCGGCGAGACCTACGCCAACGAGAACAAGCCCGAGGGCGCCACCGTCAAGTCGTTCGAGGACACCACCGGCCTGTTCGGCGCCCTGGAGTCCGGCGACATCGACGCCATCCTCCAGGACCTGCCCGTGAACGCCGGGCGCGTGGCCGAGGACGACTCGGTGGCCGTGGTCGAGACCTACGAGACCGGCGAGGAGTACGGCTTCGCCGTCACCAAGGGCAGCGACCTCAAGGCCGAGCTCGACACCGCGCTCCAGGCCGTGCGAGACGACGGCACCTACGACCTCCTCTACGCCAAGTACTTCCCGATCGACGGTGAAGAGGCCGGCCCCGGCCCCGACCCGTCCGACGTGGAGGGCACCGACACCCTCACCGTGTGCTCCGACATCCCCTACGCCCCCATGGAGATGGAAGGTGAAGGTCCCCGCGGCCTGCAGTACACCGGCTTCGACATCGAATTGATCGATGCCATGGCCGTCACCATGGACGCCAAGGTCGAGGTGCTCGACGTGGTGTTCGACGGCATCCTCGGGAACCTGGCCGCCGGCACCTGCGACGTGGTGGCCTCGTCGCTCACCATCACCGAGGAGCGCCAGGCCGAGGTCGACTTCACCGAGCCGTACTTCGCCGCCGACCAGTCGCTCCTGGTCAAGGTGGGCTGATCCCGCCGGCGGATCCCCCGCCTGCGGGCCTCGCCGCACCCGGTCCATGACCGACACCGCCGAACCCCTGCTCGGGGAGGGCCCCGACGCCCTCCCCGAGCTGTACCGCTCCGGCCGCGCCAAGCGGGCCCGCAGCCGCGCCGCCCGCCTGGTGGCGTACACCGTCGGGATCGCGGCCGTGGGCGCCGTGGTGCTCCTCGCCGACTGGGAGACGGTCGGCGAGAAGTACTTCGACCTGGAACGGGCGAAGGACCAGTTCCCCGAGATCATCACCATCGCCGC